>NZ_JAQISM010000025.1:0-124414 GCF_027919975.1 Psychrobacter sp. ANT_H3
GCCTTCTCGTATTTCACTTTCATTAATATCTAAAAACTCTTTCATCAGTAGATTGGTGTAAATCATAGCTTTGTCCTAAATGTCATATTAATCCAGTGCTGGCTTTAATTTTCTCTATTTCAGATAAAGATAATTGAGTCATAGCTATGATACATAACTCTTTACTATTATTAAAACCTACTACTAATCTATCATTTATAATATACGACTCCACTTTGCAATAACTAATTGAAAACCTTACAGATATATAGTTATTTCCTAAATCGAGATAAAGATCTGAATCAAGAGTATCTATAAAAGAGCTATCTAAGCACTTATTTGATTTTGTAATATCAAAAATTACAATACCTTTAGTTAGTGAATAGTCAGGAATTTTAAAAGAACTATTAAGTCTCTTAATATTTTCTCTTTTAATCACTGTCAAGGTACAACTGCTCATTACACCCTCTTCCGCATTAACTCCAATTTCGAGCAATGACCTTTTTCCATCACCGTATCTAAAATATGATTTTTGAAAGTTTGGCTTGCCGATATTTATATCAAAGGGAATATAGTCATCAAATTCGATGGAAACTATTTTATTATCATTGCTAATACTTTTGAACTTTAACAATTTATTCTCCTATTTATATAGCGTATACCCCAAGGGAACCAGCTATTTCACCCTCGAAACCTATTAATAGACCACTCATAACAGACTGCTATAGTGGAACCACTTATATTAGACCGTGTTTGATAATTCATAAATAGCCATCATTCACAACAAAGTTACCCAATACTGCGTGACACACTTCGAGTGTAGCAGTTTTATATAAGAGGTCTATTAATAAGCGATTTATCCGCCATCTCATTGGCCATCAATAGTGCTTGGTATAAGCTGGTCGCACTTGCGCCGTCGCGCCCTGCTAAATCAAGCGCCGTCCCATGGTCAACTGAGGTACGAATATACGGCAACCCCAAAGTAAGATTGACCGTATCGCCAAAGCCATGCGATTTGAGCACCGGCAAACCTTGGTCATGATACATGGCAATCACAGCGTCACAATTCGCTAAATGTCTTGGGGTAAATAAGGTATCCGCTGGCATCGCCTCTGATATATCGACGTCCGCATCGATAAATTCTTGTAGCACGGGGTTAATAATCTGAATTTCCTCGACACCCAAATGCCCGCCCTCGCCTGCATGCGGATTAAGACCGCAGACCAAAATACGCGGCTGCGTTAAGCCAAACTTCTCGCGCATATCGTCAATGACAATTTGTACGGTTTGGCGTACATTATCAGCGGTGATAGCAGCAGGTATGTCTTTTAATGCTAAATGTGTGGTAACAAGCGCCACTTTCATGGTTTGATTGGCGAGCATCATCACCACTTTTTCACAGCCACTTTGCTGCATAAAAAACTCAGTATGACCACTAAACATGGTGCCATCGAGCAGTTTAATATCAGCATCTATCAGTGCAGATTTTTGCAATGGCCCTGTGACGATAGCAGCAACTGTTTTGTTGATTGCTAACTGATGGGCGATGTCCAATTGCTTGGCAACCATGGCCGAATTGCGAGTATTAATTTTTCCGCAGACAACTGGTTCAGCACAAGGGATATTCAGCAGGATAAAAGCATGATTGTCATTATTAGTTTGCTGTGACATCTGCTCTAAAAAGTCATCGGCTGCGATGTCTAAATCGACAATTTGCCAAAATGGACAGCTCTCGAGCACGCCTGCTGTTACCAGCATATCAGCGCGCTTTTGCATCGCAGTGCTATCGGCAGTAACCCAGATTGGGCGTTTAAAATCTTGCAATTTACCTTCAGCTGCTAATAGCAGCACAACATCCATCCCAATACCAGCAGGCTCACCGGTTGTGATTAATAATGGTAGTTTTTTTTGTGTATCTTGCATAAGAACAATACCTTTATATTTAAAATAAGTATTTGATTTAATTATAATTATAATTGTCAGGATAAATATTTATATTAATATCGCATAAATGATTTTTTTACGTATTACAACCCTAATTTAGGTTAGATTGTTATTTATAGAGTCTGAAAAAAGTACATTATGTGTTAAACTTTCGCCTTTCATTGTAACATTTACCAGCAAGCGCTGAGACCACGTTTTGGTACTTCTCTCGTAGAGCTATGTCGCGCTTGCTTGACGGTATCACTCCTAAAATAAATACTGATAGCAAATAGCTATTTATACTCTTATATAATTAATTTTATACCGACTTTTGAAACTGACTTTTAAGACACTGGGCACCCATGGCAGACAACGAAAAAACCGACGACTTACTCAATCAGACACCGCCGCACAATATCGATATTGAAAAGGCCTTGCTAGCGTCTTTGATGAGTATCGAAGAGGCATACGATAAGATTGCAGATATCGTCACCAAAGACGACTTTTATGCAGGGCGACATCAGTATATTTTTGATGCGATTGCGCATTTGGCGGCGGTCAACGAGCCTTATGATACGGTCATGGTACATGACTGGTTAGAAGCACAAAAACTACTCAAAGGTGCCGGTGGTGACAGCTACTTAGCCGATATTTTGAGTCAAAGTCCTGCCACCTTGTTTAACCTCACCGCTTATGCGCAGCGCGTGCGCGAGCTATCGACCTTACGCCAGCTGATTACTACTGGCAATGACATGCTGACCCTTGCCTATAATCCCAAAGACCAAACGGTAAGCGATATCTTGGACAATGTTGAGGCAAAAATATTTAGTATTAATGAGCAACATAACAAACGCGCAGAACAGCGTGGCCCTGTTGGCATTACCTCGGTATTGACCAATGTTATTGATAAAATCCAAGAATTAAAATCCAATCCTGACGGCATGATAGGTTTGCAAACCCCATTCGTCGAGCTAAACAATAAGACTCAAGGCTTGCAGGCAGGCGATTTAATTATCGTCGCCGCACGTCCTTCTATGGGTAAAACAACCTTTGCGATGAACTTAGCAGAAGGGATTTTATTTAATGAGGATTTGCCAGTCGTGGTGTTTTCGATGGAGATGCCAGCCGAGTCTATCGTCATGCGTTTGCTATCTTCATGGGGCGCGATTAATCAGACGCACTTGCGTTCTGGGCAAATGAACGAAGATGAATGGGCAAAAATGATGAACGCCATTCAGCATTTGCAGTCTAAGCATTTATACATTGATGACAGTACTGCCCTTCCGCCCTCTGAGCTACGTTCGCGCTGCCGCCGTATCGCTAAAAATCATGATGGCAAACTTGGCGCTATCATTGTCGATTATCTACAGCTGATGAAAGTGCCTAATCTTGATGGCAACCGTGTTGGAGAAATCTCCGAGATTTCTCGTAGCTTAAAAGCCTTGGCTCGTGAGCTTGAATGTCCGGTTATTGCCTTATCGCAGCTTAACCGTAGTTTAGAGAACCGTCCTAATAAGCGCCCTATCATGTCGGATTTGCGTGAATCGGGTGCGATTGAGCAGGATGCCGATTTGATTATGTTTATTTATCGCGATGAGGTTTATAATGAAAACTCAGACCACAAAGGCGTGGCTGAAATCATCATTGGTAAACAGCGTAATGGCCCTATCGGCACCATACGCTTGGGTTTTGAAGGGCAATTTACCCGCTTTATCAACCTGACGCCAGAATATTATCAAAACGTCAGCTTTGAAAATGACGAGTAAGCGTCTGACTAAACGGTACATATAATAAGCTTTAACCTTAAAGCAATTACTCATAAAACTAGCCAGTGCGTCATCAGCCAAATTGATGACGTACTGGCTTTATTGCTTTACCACATTACTAATAACACCATTTGTTTAATGAAACCGTTTTACTAATAAAAATAACTTTGCTAATAAAGAAGGCAATTATGCGCACCATCACAATCAAACCAGCTGCCATTACCCATAATTTGGCTCAAGTTAAAAAACTGGCACCGACGGCTAAAGTCCTTGCTATGGTTAAAGCCAATGCCTATGGTCATGGCGTAGCCGCTATCCTGCCAGCATTAAAACAAGCTAAACCACAGGCAGATGGTATCGGCGTCGCCACCTTGATAGAAGCCTTGGAAGCTCGTCAATTGGGTTGGGATAAAACCATTGGTCTAATCGAAGGCGCATTTACCGCCGATGAATGGCAGCTGGCGATAGAGCATGATATTAGCTGCGTGATTCATCATGAGCCGCAATTAATATGGGCATTAGAAAACACCCCACCGGCTACCAGCGCCACCCGTGTGGTTTGGCTTAAATACAATACTGGCATGAACCGCTTAGGGTTTAATGACCAAACCCTTATTCCAGCAGCCAAACGTCTGCATGAAGCCGGTTATCAGTTGGTTTTGACCACTCACTTTGCCAATGCCGATGACCGCGCTCATCCTCTAAACGCCATTCAAATCCAGCGCTTTAACGACATGCTGCAGACCCTAAAAGAAACGGTGAGTAGCGATGTAAAAGGCTCATTGTGCAACTCAGCGGGTATCGTCAATTTCCCCGAGCATCATCACGATTGGGTACGTCCGGGCATCATGCTCTACGGGAGTACGCCTGTTATTGATAAAAGTGCGCGTGATTTGGACTTACAGCCAGCGATGGAATTTAGCGCGCAGATTATCGCCCTACAAACGGTCAACGCCGGTGATGGTATTGGTTATGGCAGCCGCTGGACTGCGATGCAAGATACCAAAACGGCTTTGGTTAGTATCGGTTATGGTGATGGCTATCCACGGGTGGTAAGTGACAACGCTTATGTTTCTGTTATTGATGCTATAAATCGTCAAAGCTATCCATGCGCGGTAGTCGGACGAGTGGCGATGGATATGATCGTCATTGATGTCAGCACTGTTCCAGAAAGCGTGGCTTTAGATAGTAAAGTGATACTTTGGGGTGATGCGCCGCACGTCGATGAAGTCGCCGCCCATGCTGAGACCATTAGCTATGAGTTGCTATGCCGCCTAAGCGCTCGTCCAAATCGGACCATAGCAAAATCATAATTAATAGAGTTTAATGTAATGATGGTTTGAGAGAAGAATGAAGCAATGCAACACTGCAGCACTGCTGAATCACGGCAAATTGGACATTTACATTAAGCCTAATTGCGCTATACTAAAAGTTTGTTGTCACACCAGTATACGCACTGACGCGATGCTATTAAAAAATGACAACGTATCATTTTTCATCGACTGCGATCGACTGCTAGGATTACTATGAGTTTGCGCCATTTTTTGACCCTATCTGATTTAACCAAACAAGAACTAGAAAACCTAATCAAACGCGCGAGCGAACTGCGTAAGATGCAACATGCTGGCGAGATATATCAGCCTTTTGTTGGTCGGACGCTTGGCATGATATTTGAGAAATCATCCACCCGTACGCGTATCTCCTTCGAGACTGGCATGGGTCAGTTTGGCGGTAATGCTATCTTTTTATCACCAAATGACACCCAACTTGGCCGTGGTGAGCCGCTAGAAGATTCCGCTCGCGTCATCTCGAGCATGGTCGATATCATCATGATTCGCACCTTTGGGCACGAAAAAGTTGAGACCTTTGCGGAATATTCTAGTGTACCGATTATCAACGCGCTCACTGACGAATTCCATCCCTGCCAGCTGCTTGCTGATATGCAGACCTATTATGAGCATCGCGGTAGTATCGAAAATAAAATCGTCACGTGGGTCGGTGATGGCAACAATATGTGTGCCTCCTACATGCAAGCGGCCAATCAGTTTGGCTTTGAGCTACGTGTAGCAGCCCCTTATGGTTTTGAGCCTGACCCTGAGCTGATGAAACGCTTCTCGCATTGCGTCAGTATCGTTGAAAACGTCCAAGAAGCGGCGAAAGATTCAAACTTAATTGTCACCGATGTCTGGGCAAGTATGGGGCAAGAGTCTGAACAAAATACCCGTGCGCGCCGCTTTGCTTCTTATCAAGTGACACCATCACTACTCGATAAAGCCGACCCTGAAGTGGTGTTCATGCATTGCTTGCCAGCCCATCGCGGCGAAGAAATCTCTCATGATATGCTCGATGATCCGCGCTCTGTGGTGTGGCATGAAGCCGAGAACCGCTTACATGCGCAAAAAGCTTTGATGGAATTTTTATTAAAAGACAAAATTAAGCTGCCTGCCTAAAAACAGGCTGGTAAAGAGCATAACGTGAAATATTGATAAACCAGCACGTATAAAAATAACACGTACAAAAAAAGGCAGAGCATATTTATAGTGCTCTGCCTTTTTATTGTTGACAGCTTTATTTAGCGATAAGTTATAGCATTAAATTCTGTCAATAATACATTAGCGCGTTAAAGTCGTCACGCCATTACTGCCCGCTTTTAATAAGACATCGGCTTGATTGGCAGCAAAGATACCATTACAGACCACCCCAACGATATTGTTTAATTGCTGCTCAAGCGCTAGTGGATTACTGACATCTAAGTCATAAGTATCTAAAATCACATTGCCATAATCGGTAACGAAATCTTCACGATATACTGGCTCAGCGCCCAAACGGGCTAATTGCCTTGCCACATACGAGCGCGCTTGTGGCAGCACCTCTATCGGTACGGGAAATTCGCGTCCCAACCATTCAACGCTTTTACTTTCATCAACCATGCAGATAAATTTATTGGATGCTGCAGCGACAATTTTTTCACGTGTGAGCGCGCCGCCGCCACCTTTAATCAATTGCAAATGCTCATTTACCTCATCAGCACCATCGATATAGACATCAAGCTGACCGGCAAAGTTTAAATCGACAATTTCGATACCAAGGGCACGAAGTTTATCTTCGGTGACCTGTGAGCTTGCAACCGCGCCAGCAAGCCTTAGTGTCGGCAACAACTCAATCAAACAGTTAACCGTACTGCCCGTCCCCACTCCAAGTATCATGTCATCTTCAATATAGCTTAGGGCAGCTTTGGCTGCAGCTTGCTTTTGTGCTTGCTGATCACTCATCATAAATCCTTGGAAAAATAAACGTCTCACTCTAAAAGAGCTAAAATGATAAAAGAGGTAAAATGCGCGCTTATTATAACCGATGGCTTTAAGCGATGTTAGCGTAAAACCCATTCTAAATACTCATTGCCCCTTCTCAGAGCCCATACTTACTTTAATGTATTGATGGCTTGACCTTTAACCTTCAAAAAAACTCCCTATAAAATTTGCAATTGTGTCTTGCAAGATAGTGAAAATCAGCATAGGCTAATCTATTTCGTTTTTGTGCTTATCTATACTGGTTTATAGTTATTTATAGCGGCTAATTTATAAACACTGACTTTATAGCCATTTGCACTTCTTTTATTCATCTTCACTCTGTTTAGGAATTATTATGCTGTCACATTGGGTACGAGCCATCTTGCAAGCCACCGTCTATGACGTTGCCATTCAAACACCACTTGAAGCTGCACCCAAGCTGACCCAACGTTTTGCTAATGATATTCGATTTAAGCGCGAAGACCTGCAACCAGTTAAGTCCTTTAAATTACGCGGTGCTTACAACCGTATTAGCCAATTGAGCGATGAGCAAAAAGCGCGCGGCGTCATTTGTGCCTCAGCGGGCAACCATGCCCAAGGCGTTGCTTATTCAGCGCGTAAGCTTGCCCTAAATAACATCATCGTGATGCCAACCACCACCCCTGATATTAAAGTAGATGCCGTTAGAGCACTCGGCGGCAATGTCGACTTGTATGGCGATAGCTTTGATGAAGCCAACCGTTATGCAATCAATCGCGCTGAAACAGAAGGTTTAACCTTTATTCCCCCTTATGATGATGAATTGGTCATTGCAGGACAAGGCACCATTGGTCTGGAATTAACCCAGCAATGGCGCAACATGGATTATGTATTCGTTGCTGTGGGTGGTGGCGGTTTGATTTCTGGTGTCGCAGCATTCTTGGGTGAAGTCGCGCCGCACGTCAAAGTCATCGCTGTAGAAGCAGACCAATCAGCTTCACTTAAAGCTGCTCTTGAAGCAAATGAGCGGGTCACGCTTAAGCAAGTCGGTCTGTTTGTCGATGGTGTTGCAGTCGCTCAAATTGGCGAGCTACCTTTTGATATCGTGCGTACGCAAAAAAGTGATAAATCAGGTCCTGTCGTCGAGCCTGAAGTGGTCACTTGTACCAACGATGAAGTCTGCGCGGCGGTGAAAGATATCTTTGAAGAGAATCGCAGCATCGTTGAACCTGCGGGCGCCCTACCCGTTGCAGGCATGAAAAAATATATCGAAGCCCATAACCTACAAGGTAAAAACTGCGTCAGTATCATTTGCGGTGCCAATATGAACTTTGACCGCTTGCGTTATATCGCTGAGCGTACTGAGATTGGTGAGAAAAAAGAAGCCATCTTTGGCGTGACCATTCCTGAGCAAACCGGCGCTTTCTTAAACTTCTGCCGCAGCTTACATGGCCGTAATATCACCGAGTTTAACTACCGTGCCGATAGCAAAAAATCACCAGATTCGATGGAACCTGCAGCAATCTTTGTCGGTATCGCCCTAAAAGAGGGCGACAAAGAGCGTCAAACGATTAGCAATCAATTGGCGGCTGATGGCTATGAAGCACACGATTTAACCGATGATGATATCGCCAAATCCCATATCCGTCATCTGATTGGTGGTCATGCGCATGTCGAAAATGAGCAGTTATTAAAGGTAGTGTTCCCTGAACGTCCGGGCGCATTGCTGACTTTCTTAGAAAAACTGGGTGACGATTTTAATATTACCTTGTTCCACTATCGCAACCATGGCGCCGCTGAAGGTCGTGTGTTGGTCGGCTTGCAAGCTTCTGAAGGCAACTCTCGCCAACTACAAGATGCGCTTCTTGATATTGGTTATGACTGCACTATGCTCAATGACAACATTGGTTATCAGTTGTTTTTAAAATAATCAAAGCAGAAGTAAACTTTCATTTATCAATGCGGTTTTTTAGCAATTAGAAAACCGCCTCTGATGCATCAATAATGACTATTCACTTATAGCATTGATTCATTTGTAGTGACTATTATTAGGTGGTAAGCCGTGATTCAAAAGATAGTGATATTTGTATTATTACTGGTTTTAACACTAGTAGGTTATAAGATGCTGCAACCTAAAACCACGACTAGCAATCCTACCACTGATGTTGCGGCTGATACTTCAGCTGCCGCTGCTTTCACCTCGACTGACTTGGATGACATACCGCCAACGTACGTCGATTTAGGCACAGCTTCAGATGCAACATCAATTCAGGCAGTAAACCCCGTATTAACGTCACAACTAGTATTAACGCCTAAACCAACAGCACCAAGTTTTGCCTGTGATGGCAGGCAACATTGCTCTCAGATGACCTCATGCGCCGAAGCAACCTACTTCCTACAACACTGTCCTAATACAAAAATGGATGGTAACTATGACGGCATCCCTTGTGAGCAGCAGTGGTGTAAATAGTTTTATATCAAGCATAAGTTGAGAACGTCATGTGCCGCGGTATTATTGGCTTTAGATTGCCTATCGATTCGATACAAGCTCAGTTTAAATTGAGCCAGAATAAAACTGTAGAAAACATTAATGGTGTGATAAACGGTTTAGAGCAGTTAAATACTAACAGTGCTGTAACAATGGCTGCTAAAGTTACCAATCAGAACAATGGCTAATTTCAGTTGTCCTTATTCACCATAAAAACCTATTTTGAAATACTTTAATCGCTCACCGCTCTTTTAATCAGTAAAAACAACACCATTATTATCTTACGTTATTGATATCTATGAGGTTTTGATGAGTAAACACAATAAGAACCATAATCAGCCCGCACATAGCCAACCAGATGCCGTGCGTATGCGTCTTGATAAATGGTTATGGGCCGCTAGATTCTATCGCACCCGCACCCTTGCCAAAGAAGCCATCGAAAGCGGACGCGTCCACTATGCAGGGAGCCGCGTCAAAACCAGCAAAGAGATTGCCGTCGGGGATGAACTCAGTATTCGCCAAGGCTCAGCAACCGCCATGACTGAGAAAACTGTGTTGGTTGAAGCACTAAGCGCACAACGTGGTAATGCGATTGCTGCCCAAGCGTTATATTCTGAAACTGAGGAAAGCGAGGAGCGCCGCGCTTTTTATGCCGAGCAGCGCAAACTTGCCAACCTTGCTCGCCCTGATAACAAGCCCAATAAAAAAGAGCGGCGTGATTTACAACGCTTCAAACACAACCAAGACTAAGGCTGTTATCCATACTGCTCACTCAATATTTATCGCTTTAACTTATTTTAATAATAAAGATGATAAATATTGAGGGTTCATACAGACTATTTATATAAGCTATTAAAGTCGGCAGCTTGCTATTATTCATAGCCTAATGTGACCCTATTGTTTTACCTCTACCCTTGCCATTCAACGTATTAACCGTTACGCTGATAGCCAATTAATTTACTCGATAACATGCTAATAAACCGCATTAACCATGCTGGTCTTGATAGCATGTTTTTTTGTTGTGATAAAAGGTCATTATATGCCAATTAAAGCGTCTACTCCCTCCTCTGTGCTACTGGTTTGTTTGGGAAATATTTGCCGTTCACCGACCGCCGAAGAGATTTTTCGTCAGCAAGCAGCCATTGCAGGGCTGGCGATGAAAGTGGATTCGGCAGGGACTGGCGACTGGCATATTGGTCATGCGCCTGATGTACGGGCACAGCGCCATGCTAAAGCTCATGGTTATAACATTAATAAGCTGGTCGCGCGTCAAGTAAGCGCTGACGACTTTCGCAAATTTGATTTGATTTTGGCGATGGATGCGCAAAACTTAGCCGACCTGCAAGCTATTAAAGACAGCATCAGCGACACAGATGGCAAGCTTGCCAAACTGGCGCTATTTAGTGAAGAAGATCCAACCTACGGCGGCGACGATGTACCAGACCCTTATCAAGGTGATGGCGACGCCTTTGAAGAAGTCATCGAACGTATCGAATCAAGTGCCCAAGCTTGGATTGAAAGTTGGAAAACTGCTTAGCAATGATTAATAGTGCTTAGCAATAAAGCACCATATTTCTGCTACTTTTATGCCGTGCATCCTTTATAATAAACACCGCATAATTTCTTGTTTATTTGCCAGATAGGCTATGTTATGACCTCAGCTTTACGCCATGATTCGAATGCTCAACCTACGACATCGACTAATCTTGCGGTAAATGTACCCCAGGCTAAGTCGGTCGATTTGTCCCATAGCAATACCATGGCATTGGCATGTGTGGCGGATGTGGTCGTGACTCTCACCGATGAGGCGCAACTTGATGCCTTTATGGCAAATTACGGAAAAGATGCAGAGCTTACTAAGCCGTTATTCGTACTTTCTGGCGGTAGCAATGTTTTATTGCCAGCGCATCTAGATGCGATTGTCTTACGTCCCCAAATGCACGGTATCACTATGACGGCGCAAACAGACAGTCATGTCGATATCGAAGTGATGGCCGGTGAAAACTGGCATGATTTGGTGATGTATACCGTGGCTCAAGGTTGGTATGGACTTGAAAACTTGGCATTGATACCGGGTCTGACGGGAGCGGCGCCTGTACAAAATATCGGTGCTTACGGTGTGCAATTAGAAGATTGCTTAGAGTACGTACGTGCTTATCATCTGCCAACCCAAACTTGGCATCATCTAACAGCAGCAGACTGCCAGCTTGGCTACCGTGACAGCCTCTTTAAGCGTGCGCCCAATACTTGGCTTATCACTCGCGTGGGTTTTCGCTTACATACCAATGCCAATAAAATCCTTGCCAGCTATGGCGATGTACAGACGGTCGCGCAGCGCTATGCAGAGCAGCAAGGGCGCGTGCAGCCCGTACCTGCTGATGTCATGCAGGCGATTATAGATATTCGCCAACAAAAACTGCCCGACCCTAAACAGCTCCCTAATTGCGGCAGTTTTTTTCAGAACCCTATTATTCCTCAAGCGCAATTTATAGCGCTACAATCCGCTCACCCTACCATCGTTGGCTATCCAATGCCGGATGCCATGGTCAAGGTAGCGGCTGGCTGGTTGATTGAACAATCTGGTTTAAAAGGTGGCGGTTTAGCGCCGATTATGACCCATCAGCAGCAAGCCTTGGTGTTGACCAATCACAGCCCTTATCAAGCGACGCAAGCCGATGTGGCAAAGGCTCAAAATCATATTGCCCATATTGTCTCTGAGATATTTGCGATTGAATTATCACGCGAGCCAGTTTGGGTAAATGTTGACGGCTCTATTGGGTTTCATGAGCATGTGGTCTAAACGATCATGGTCTAAGCGCTTATGGCGCTCTTACTTACGTTCAGCTGAGCGTATGATAAAGCTGTTTCGAATTATAAATGCCACCTTTTTACTGGGTTCAACGGCTGTTATTCTCGTTATTATCAGTTTATTTACCCCGCTATTTTCACAAGCGGTGATTTACCTTTTAGCCCATTTACCTTTACCAAAGATGCCACCTGCCGCCATGAGCTCTCCACCGACCGCCTATGTGGTATTGGGCGGCGGTCTGACCAATGACAATAATAATCAAACCATCCTAAACAGTTATAGCCTCAACCGCGCCCGTACGGCGGCAACCGCCTATCATGATTTGCCGCTACCTATTGTACTGAGTGGTGCTGAGGCGCCTTGGCTTGGTCAGTGGCTTATAGAACACGGTATTGATGGGCTCATCAGCGAAAATGCCAGTATGAATACCTGTGAAAATGCGCGTTTTACTGCTAAGCGTATTCCTCTACATCATGTGTACCTGATTACCGATAGCTATCATATGGCGCGGGCAAGGAGACAGTTTGCCCTAAACGGCATCAATAGTACCCCAATCAATGCGCCTTTACCGGTCAAACGCGATTGGATGGAACCGGCACAGAACTTGAGTCATTCGCGGCGGGCAGTTTATGAAGTGGCCGCCTACTTACGTGATGTGATACGCCCACAAGCAAACTGTCGGCATGCTAAGGATGTGACCTCGCAGCAACTCTTAACCCCTAGAGGCAATGCCGTGAAAACGCCTACTGAATAACGCTTAGCTGGCATTCTCTGACCTAGTATTATTAAATTAGCATCATTAGATTAGTATTATTAGATTAGTATCATCAGACGACTATTATTGCCCCATTATCCACTGTCTCACTTTTAGTATTTATAGAACATCTATAACAATTGCAATAAGTGTATAATATAAGAAACTGCTATTGAAGAGGTTTGCCATGCTCAGTATATTTTTATTAATTCCTTTAAGTTTAATGCTGTTCGTGGTCGCCATCTGGGCAATACGCTATGCGGTCAAATCAAACCAGTTTGAGGACTTAGATAATGCGTCACAGCGTATTATCTTGGATGATCGTCAAGAACGTCGGCAAACGATTCAAGCTCATACGCCTAGTGACGATATACCGCAAGCTGATGACACGGCAGACTCCAACAAAGCCGACGATTGAGTACTACTGATTCACCTTTTGCCGATATCGTCTTAACAAAGCAAATAGCTATCAATAAAATTCAAACATATAGCCTTCCATATCTCATTTATACGTGACTGCTTTTATCATTTTTTTAGATAAATGATAAAAATAGGCTCACGCTTTACTATTTTTAGGAGAGACTCCCCATGACCACAGCTTTACTTGTTGCGGCATTACTAATGGGATTTTTTGGTTCACCACATTGCTTAGGCATGTGTGGCGGGCTAGTAGCAGCATTTAGTCTATCGATGAAAGATGTCAGCCCTGCTAAGCGCCGCGCTTTGATAGCCACCTACCACTTCGGGCGTTTAAGCAGTTACGCATTTTTAGGCTTGGTCGCCGGACTTGTGGGTACCACTGTTTTAGAGCCATTAATGAAAGGCAATAGTACGCCTCGTATCTTATTGGGCTTGGTATTGGTATTTGTTGGTGTCACGATGCTTGGTGCACCATTTTTAACCAAGCTTGAGCGTGTCGGCATGCGTTTTTGGCAGTATCTGAGTCCGCTACGCCAAAAAGTATTTCCACTTAATACCTTCCCGCGTGCTTTAGCGGCAGGGTTATTATGGGGGTTCTTACCTTGTGGTTTGGTCTACGGTGCGCTACTCATTGCCGTCGTTGCTCATAACCCATTGGGCGGTGCGGCATTGATGTTTGTCTTTGGTTTGGGGACAGTGCCGATGTTGGTTGCCACCCATGAAACGGTTGGTTGGCTACGTGAGAAAATTGGACGCCTACGTTTAAGGCAAATTAATGGCGCTATCATGGTTTTATCGGGGTTAGCCGTCGTTTTCGTGCCTATCGCTATGTCCAGTATGCATGGTGACCATGGCGGTGGTCATAGCGTGAACATGGAGCATGGTGAGCATACCATGATGAATGACACAGGTAATACCACCGACCACGATATGAGTCAGATGGACCATAGTATGCACAATATGAATGATGACTCAGCAGATATGGAACATCATCACTAACTAATTGCTGTTTAATATTCCTTTAAATTGATGGCATCTAAAAACAGACGTATAAAAAAGCCCTTAATCATGCATTAAGGGCTTTTTGCTGTTTAAATACTTTAGAACTTAATTCAAAAAATTCTATTAAGGCTGCCACTGCTCAAGGCTAAACTTGGTATCTAAATGCTTCTCTAATGCTGGGATATTAAAGGCATCATCTTCGCTGACGAAGCTAATACTGATACCGGTTTGGCCCGCGCGTCCAGTACGTCCGATACGGTGTACGTAATCATCTGGCTGATCCGGCAAGGTATAATTAATCACATGGCTGACATCATCAACATGAATACCGCGTCCTGCCACATCGGTTGCGACCAACACAGAAGCATGACCATCTTTAAAGCGTTGCAGATATTTTTCGCGCTTTTGCTGAATCACATCGCCTGATAACATGACGATTCTATGTCCCTGACGCAGCTTATGATACAAGCGCTTAACCTGATCTTTACGGTTGGCAAAAATAATCACCTTCTCGACTGTGCTATCAGTGATGATACGTTCGACCGCTGCTAGTTTTTGATCTTCGGTTAATAAGTAAAAATGCTGATCGACCAATTCGCTGGTCTTATGCTCAGGCTCAATCTCTACAAACTCTGGCTCATGCAACCAGCGGTAAGCGAGATTCATCACATCTTGGTTAAAGGTGGCAGAAAACAACAAGCTTTGACGATCAGTATTTGGCGGCATACGACCAACCAAACGCTTGATATCAGGGATAAAACCCATATCGAGCATACGATCCGCTTCATCTAATACCAATACTTCAACGCGATCTAGATAGACCATGCCTTTGTGCATTAGGTCAATCAAACGACCTGGAGTGGCAATTAAGATATCCACATATTGGCGCTCAAGCTCATGCTGCTGGGTTTCATAATTGGTGCCACCCATGATACACACGCTGTGTAGCGAGGTGTATTTGGTCAGGGCAATGCAGTCGTCAAATATCTGCTGGGCAAGCTCACGGGTTGGCGCCATAACAACGGCACGTGGCTCACCTAAATAACGTTCTTCATCGGCAGCAAAAGGACGTTTTAATAACGCTTCCATAATGGTCAGTAAAAACGTTGCCGTCTTGCCAGTACCCGTTTGCGCCTGTCCAATGGCGTCTTGATTTGCCAATGTATGCGGTAATATCTGTGCTTGAATGGGCGTCAATTCAGTAAAACCTAAATCACTCACGGCACGTAAAGTAGGGTTTGATAACGGCAAATCCGTAAACGTCTTAAAAGTACTCAAAAAAATATCCTTGTGTGTGAATCGCTTGTCTATTATTAATAAATAAAAGCTCATGATAAGCGTTGGTTTTATAATACGACTATCTGTTGTGAATAGGAAACATTGTGATTAAGAGCTACTACTTAAAAAAGCCCAGTCCGTAATCTCTAATCAGATAAATTATAAAACTCATAAGCATAAAAAAGCCAAGCCCAACGCCTAAACTTACCAAATATGCTGCGTTCAACTCAACATAGGTAAGACAAGACGGGCTTGACTCAGTAGTATATCAGTAGTTTGTACAGACATTATAGCTGAACGGCGCTAATCACTGTAGCGATTACTCTTCTACTTTTCTGACTTCTTCAGCTTGCAGGCCTTTATCGCCTTCTACCACACTGAACTCAACCTTTTCGCCATCTTTTAGAGAGCGATAACCATCACCTTGGATTGCGCGGAAATGGACAAAAATATCTTCGCCGCTATCACGTTGAATGAAACCAAAGCCTTTTGAGTCATTAAACCACTTAACGATACCTTGCTCACGAGCTGACATAATATTACTTCCTAAAAAGTCACTTAACCCCAAATTCCTTTGCGACATTGCATATAAACGGGGTTTAAGATTATGAAATCAAAATGTAAGAGTACTACTCTACATACCATCATCTGCACATAAAGCGTGTTATTACCCTCTTTATGATGCAGCCTATAGTAAAATTACCATAGTCAATGTAGGTTCATATCAAAATTGCTTTATGCACTTTAATAATTAACCTAACTGACATTAGCAACAAATAGGTAATATTTGTTGCGTAAAAAATATCATAGCACGGGTTTTTAGCAACATAAAGACTTTTAACACGATTTTTAACCCCTAGGATAATTTTTCATGTTATTTTTTATTACATGGCTGCCAAGCTGTTATGATAAAAGGATAAGCGCTTATCTATTCGGCTAGTTTTATTCTTCGGATAACTTTACTCTTAAAACCTTACAGCAAAGTTATCTTATACGGCCCTACTATTGACCCATAGCGATAACAATACTTATAAATAAAATACCACTTTATAAAGATAGAGACTATTATGACCACACCTTCTCAGTCAACAGTGACCGACAAAACCTCTAATCAAGAAACTCTTATAAGTTCAAATGACATAAGTTCAAACAATATAAGTGCAAACGCCAAAACGCATAAGCTGTTGCTTATCAATGGCGTTAATTTAAATTTATTGGGTAAACGTGAGCCTGAGATTTATGGTCATACAACCCTTGCTGATATTGAGAAAAATTTGGTCGCACGGGCAGCCAAATATGGCATTGAGCTGATTTGCATTCAATCAAACCATGAAGGCAAGCTTGTCGATGAGATTCAATATTATGGTCTGTTAGCAGAGTCAGCAGCGCAAGTAGATGCGATTATTATCAATCCTGCTGCCTTTACTCATACTTCGGTTGCGATACGGGATGCATTATCGGCGACACAAAAACCCTTTATAGAAGTGCATTTGTCCAATGTTCACGCCCGTGAATCGTTCCGGCAGCATTCTTATTTTAGTGATATAGCCGTCGGCGTTATTTGCGGCTTGGGGCATTTAGGCTATCAGATGGCATTAGATTATTGGCTGACTCATACTTATGATTTGAAGTTAGACAGCTAATGATTTATCACTTGATGCTTGTTATTGAAACCCTATTTATTAGCCAATAAAAAACCGTCATACTGTTAAGTCATAAGCGACAATATATAACTTATAAGCAGCATTAAGATACGCATACTGTTGCTTTTGGCACATTTTTTGGCACACTAGTCAAACAGCAATCCTTTGCTTAAAATAATAACATTAGGGCTTAGTAAATAAACCCACTATATGGTGACATGAATGGCAAAATCGTCCGGAAAACGCTTTATGAAACTCGCTGGCATGACCGCCAGTATTGCCGGCAAAGCCGCAAAAAACTCATTAAAGCATCTCTCAAGTGACGAAGAAAAACGTCTACAAGCGCGCTCAGAGCTGATGCAAGATGTCGGTGTTCAGATAGCTGAAACGCTTGGCGAAATGAAAGGCGCGGTGATGAAAGTGGGTCAAATTGCCTCGCAATATAAAGATGTTTTTCCGCCGGAAGTTGCAACGGCTTTAGAGAAGCTGCAAAAAGATGCACCGCCGATGCCGTATGCGCAGATACGTGCTCAAGTTGAACGTGAGCTTAACGCACCAGTTGCTGAGTTATTTACTGAATTTGAAGAAGCACCCTTTGCCGCCGCCTCAATCGGGCAAGTGCATAGAGCCGTTTTGCCATCTGGACAAAGGGTGGTGGTAAAGGTTCAATACCCTGATGTCGATGAGAACTGTGATAGCGACCTGAAGCAAGTACGCATGGCGCTAAAAATCGCCGGCGTGCTCAATATGAGTAAACAATTACAAGAGCAGTTATTTCACGAGATTCGCCAAAGCTTGCACGATGAGCTCGACTATATTAAAGAGGCGCACAACCTCCAAGTATTTGGTGCGTTTCATGCAGAAGACGACGGTCTTATTATTCCTAAAGTGATTGGTAGTCATTCATCTAGACGGATTTTGACCTTAACCGAAGAGATGGGTGAAACGCTCACGGTCGCCGCGACGTGGGATAATGCTATCAAGCAAAAAATTGCTGAGCGCCTGTTCCATTTTAGCGCAGGGCAACTATTTGGTTTATACCGCATGCACTGTGACCCACACCCTGGCAACTTTGCTTTTCGCACCGATGGCAGTGTGGTCGCTTATGATTTTGGCGGAATTCGCAGTTATAGCCATAGCGAAGTACAATTATTTCGCCGTTTTGCCAAGCATGCTTTAAAGGGTGACGTGACCGCGCTTGAGCAAGATTTAATCGCCCTAGACATTCGCCGTGATGACGAGAAAGTTGTGCCGGGTGAGTTTTATCAGAAATGGCTAGAGATTGGCCTTAAGCCTTTATCCGTAAAACCTTATCAAGAAGGTGCATTTGATTTCGGTAGCAGCCAGACCCATCACGAAGCCATCGCCCAAATGCGTACTTCTTTAAAGTATTTTGGTCAGTTTCAGCCATCAGCGACGACGATGATGCTTGACCGTACGATTTCGGGTCAGTATTGGAATTTGGTCAATCTGGATGTGGTGATAGATTTATCGCCACTGGTTGCTGAATATATAGACTATTAGTACTTAGAAGCCCGATAATTTTAAAAAGCCATATAAATCGCGTTAATAAACACTAAACATGCAGGGCATGACCGCAGCGATCGCAGAAATCTGCTCCTACGGCGTGGCCGAATTTTCCGCAGTTTGGACAGGCAATAGGATTGAGCTGTGGACGCATATTACGTGCCAGCTCAGCGGTAAAGATACCCGTCGGTACGGCAATAATCGCATAACCGGTAATCATGACCATAGATGCAATTGCTTGTCCGATGGGCGTTTTTGGTGACATATCGCCATAGCCAGTGGTGGTAACCGTTACTACCGCCCAATAAATAGAGATTGGGATACTGGTAAAACCATTTTCCGGTCCTTCTACTACATAAACGACCGAGCCAAAAATAGTCACCAGCAATACCAAGGATAAGAAAAATACCGTGATTTTCTGCTGGCTGGTTTTAAGTGCTGAGGCAAGAAAACCCGCTTGCTGCATATAAGTGTTGAGCTTGAGCACGCGAAATATACGCAAGATACGTAGTATGCGAATCACGAGCAAATACTGTACACCACCAAATATTAAGCTTAAATAGCTTGGCAATACCGATAATAAATCCACTATCCCAAAGAAGCTAAAGGTATAACGAAAGCGATTGGGCGCTGAAAATAGCCTTAAGATGTATTCAATAGTAAACAAAATGGTAAAAAACCATTCTGCATAGCGAAATATGGTGCCATATTGCAAACGCATGTACAGCACACTATCTAGCATCACTACGCCGACACTGGCCAAAATCGCAATCAGCAATACGATATCAAACAGCTTACCCAAACGGGTATCCGTGCCTTCGATAATAATATGAATGCGGTTACGCAAATGAGTAATAGCTTCGGCAGTTGGTTGCTTCATAGAGTCAATAAAGTCACAAGATCAATGGTTATATAGAACCGAACGTTTTAGGCTGGCATGGACAAGCTAAGGTTGGTCAAAATGCGCTAAAGTGGTTTATAATATTGCAAATATTGTTGCTCTCGACCGTCATCGTCAGAATTGATGATGGGTCAAAATATAGAAAATAGCAGTGTAGCAAAAAAGCGCACCAAACGACATACAAATCGTTAACTGGCTGATAGGTCTATTACACTGCCTTAACAGCACAATCATATAATAAGAATACCTCATCAGGTATAAAAAGTTGTTACTGATGTATAGTCCTAACAACTTTTTTATCCGCACTATAAATAACACGTAAAACTTAAGGATGTCATATGGCAGGCCATTCAAAATGGGCAAATATCAAACACCGTAAAGCCCGTCAGGATGCGGTAAAAGGTAAAGTCTTTACCAAAATTATTCGTGAAATTGTTTCTGCTGCCAAGCAAGGTGACCCCGACCCTGATAAAAACCCGCGCTTGCGTGCCGTTATCGAAAAAGCACTGTCAGTCAATATGACACGAGATACCATCAATCGCGCGGTTGCTCGTGGTACAGGCGGCGATGACAATGATAATATGGATGAGGTCAGCTACGAAGGCTATGGTGTCGGCGGCGTCGCAGTATTGGTCGAAACCTTGACTGATAACCTGAATCGTACGGTCAGTGAAGTGCGTCATGCTTTTACCAAAAACGAAGGCAACCTTGGTACCTCAGGCTCAGTGGCTTATCTATTTACCAAGCGCGGCGAAATCACCTTTAACGATATCAGCTTAGAAGAAGAAGTTATGCTAACGGCCTTAGACGCTGGGGCACTTGATATCGAAAACGACGGCGAGTCACTACTGGTCATCACCGAATGGGAAAGTTTCGGTCAAGTCAAAGATGCGCTCAATGCGGCAGGTCTGGTCTCTGACAATGCTGAAGTGACTATGTCGCCATCTACCAGCGCTGAGATAGACAACGTAGAAGATGCCGAAAAAGTCATCAAGATGATTGATATGTTAGAAGATATTGACGATGTGCAAGAAGTTTATAGTAATGTGACTTTTTCAGATGAGGTTATGGCGCAGCTTGAGCAATAGTTCGAGCAATAGTTTCTAACCAATACCACCATTTATCAACACCTTATTGATTATTAATAAAAAGGCGAAACATTAAATATGTTTCGCCTTTTTTAGTGTTTAAGCGCGGGTGATGAGCACTTTTTCCATGCTAAGTTTTGTAGCTCACCCCTTCCAGCGCTAACAAATACGCTTTCTTGTCTAAGCCGCCTGTATAACCACCCAGCTTACCATCGCTGGCAATTACTCGGTGACAAGGAATGATGATACTAAAAGGGTTTTTACCATTGGCATTAGCAACCGCACGAAAGCCTTTAGGATTACCTACGTGCTGCGCCAGTGTGGCATAGCTAATCGTTTCACCATGCTTGATGCCTTGTAACGCCCGCCATACCTGTTGTTGAAACTCAGTGCCTAAGCTTATATCTAATGGCAAATCAAATACTTGACGCTTACCCTCAAAATACGTGATTAATTGCGCTATCGCTTCTATAAGTAGCGCTTGAGCAGGCACGTCTTTGCTTAGGCTGTTTTGAGCGATAAAGGTAAAATCTTGATCGACAAGCCCATAATGCTTTTTAAGTTTAGGAATGGATTTTGAGCTGTGCCAAGAATCGCCCACCTGCAGCCAATTGACTTCGACCAGCTTAGGGCTACTATGCACACTGGCAATCAGTGCTAACTGGTGCGACTCAACAGCTGCGATGGTGACTATCATAATTCTTCCCTCTAAACACTCATATTTTTAACGCTTATTTATTCATTGAAAAAACTACCAAGCGCTACTCTTTATCGTCAGTCTCAAATAGCGCTGCGACAAACTGTTTTGGACTAAAGGTACGCAAATCATCAATCGACTCACCGACCCCAATATAACGAATCGGCACATCCGAGGTTTCAGCGATATTGAACACCACACCCCCTTTTGCAGTACCGTCTAATTTAGTAATAGTAATGCCGGTTAATGGCACGACTTTGTTAAACAATTCCACTTGGTTAATCGCATTTTGACCCGTGCCAGCGTCGAGGACAATCATGCCTTCATGCGGCGCGCTTGGATCGGCTTTACGCATCACGCGTACGACTTTTTCAAGCTCCGCCATCAGGTGGGTTTTATTTTGCAAGCGCCCAGCCGTATCAGCAATTAATACGTCGATATTTTTTGCTTTCGCAGACTGCATAGCATCAAAGATAACAGAGGCGCTGTCAGAGCCATGACCTTGGGCAACGACTGGAATATTATTGCGCTCACCCCAGATTTGTAGCTGTTCAGTCGCCGCCGCACGGAACGTATCGCCAGCTGCCAACATAACGGATTTACCTTCACCTTGTAGACGCTTAGCAAGTTTACCAATAGTCGTGGTTTTACCAACACCATTCACGCCCACTACCAAGATAACAAAGGGCTTTTTACTGGTATCAATAACGAGTGGCGCAACTTTTGGCGTTAAAATATCGACCAGCTCAGTTTGTAAGGCTTTATATAATGAATGGGCATAAATCAAATCGCCACGAGCGGTTTGCTCAGTGAGACTTTTGATAATACGATTGGTTGCATTGACACCGATATCAGCCACCAACAGCTGGTCTTCAACCTCTTCTAATAGCTCATCATCAATCTCTTTACCACCGATAAGAATACTGACCATACCTTCGGCAAGATTTTTACGTGACTTACTCAGTCCCGTTTTCATGCGATTAAACCAGCCGCCTTTTTTCTTATTTTCCTCAGTCTGTTTTGACTCTTGTGACTCTTGTGACTCTTGTGACTCTTCTGGCGCGGCTGATAGCTGCTGTATTTCGGTTTGTGCTTTATTTATGGCACTGGTATCACCAGTGGCAGATGTAGCGCTTGGTCTATCGCCCAGATGATCTTGCAAAGGCATGGTAGGAATGGTAGTTGTAGACTGCGATGAAATAGCATTTGTATTGGTATTCGCAGTAGCTTCCAAAGTGTTTTCAGAAGAACTTTGTTTTTCTATCTCAACGATGGGCGTACCTAATGCCATATCTGCTGTATTACTCTTTTCTGCATCACTCTTTTCTGTATTACTGCTTGCAACACTGTCTGACGCATCGACGATGGGCACCGTTTGCGCTGGCAGACTGGGTAAGGTAATATCATCGTCATCCAAATCATCAAGACCACCGTCAAGGTTGATGACCACACGATTGCTATTATTGGGATTATTCATAAGCTTGCCCTAAAAGTTATCATTATCAGTAATTTGTTTTAAAGTAACTGTTTTTAAAGTGATTGTTTTAAAATGACTATGCCGCCCGCTTTTTATTATTTAACGGGTGATTATTTTTAGCCTAGTTTAGCATAATTCAAGTGGTGCTTAGCCTTTAGCATTGTAGAGCGCTGTCAAATTGTAAAAACGTGGTAATCCATAACAAACAGCCATGCCAAAAACCGTGCCAAACATACTGCTTTAAACAAGACTAAAAATTATGCTAGCAATCATACTGTAAACCATACGCTGGTCTAAGCAAGTTTCGCTTAAGGTTTGGACACAAAAATCTGACCTTTGATAGGCCAAACTTCGCCTACTCTTAGCGAGCGCTAAACCGTTGTATTTTTTAATTTACTCAACCACTTATATTGGAAATGACCTATGTTATCACTATCGAATAACTATAAAAAAATGACCCAGATGGGCGCCGCCGTGCTTCTCGCTACCATTGCATTATCGTCAACAGGCTGTAGCACCACACAAGAATTTAAGCCGACCGCTAGCGTCATGGTTGGGGCGCATAAGTCGTTATAACGGCTTTATGCTCATTATAAATATGTATATTACTAGACGCATTAACATACGCTCTTCTCATTCTATAAATCAGTTACTTATCAGCTGCCTTTTTATATAAGTAGAACCTATCATGTCATTGTCACTGCCTTCATCACTGTCTTTACCATCATCTGCTCACTCTCTACGCCTTGCCTGCGCTCTAGCTATGGCCACTACCCTTGCGGCTTGCCAAACCAGCGCGATTTCTTCGGCGAGTGGAGTTGCTACAAATAAAAATACTACAACTACAGATGTGATAAATAAAAACCAAACGCTTAAAGATGCTGAGCAATCTTCAGCGTTGACCATGGATATGTCTGGTCGCCATGAATATAAGCTCGCAAACGGTCTAAAGATAGTGGTCAAAGAAGACCACCGCGCGCCTGTGGTTATGACCCAGATTTGGTATCGCGTCGGGTCAGCAGATGAGCCACTTGATAAAGGCGGCATCTCTCATGTGCTAGAGCATATGATGTTTAAAGGCACCACTGATGTATCAAGCGACGATTATGAGCGTTTGATTGCTAAATTTGGCGGCGTTAATAATGCCTTTACCAGTTACGACTATACTGGCTATTACGAGCTATTCCCTGCCAATCGTTTGCCGTTAGCTTTAGAGCTAGAAGCGGATCGCATGAAAAACTTAATATTTGATGACAAAGCGTTTGCCAAAGAGCATCAAGTGGTGATGGAAGAGCGTCGTCAGCGTACGGATGACAACCCCCTTGCCAAAGCTTATGAGTCATTTCGCTTGCTGGCCTTGCCGAACAGCCCGAAAGGTGAATCGGTCATTGGACCCATGAGCGAGCTTGAGTCGATTACTCTTAACGATTTAAAAGACTGGTATAAAATATGGTACGCGCCCAATAATGCGACGTTGGTTATCGTCGGTGATGTCGAACCAACCGAAGTATTGGCGCAGGTTAAACGCTACTTTGGGGCGCTAAAACCAAGCGCGCTACCCAAGCGTCCTGCGGTCACTCAAAAGGGCTTTCGCGGTTATCAGCAAGTAGAATCCGAGCAAGCGGTGCAAGTGCCAGTTTTATTAATGGGTTATAACGTACCCAGTCTGGTGAGCGCTGGTGCTAATAATGAAAAACAAGCCTATGCGCTATCACTTGCCCAAGATGTATTGGATGGTGGTCTATCAGCACGTTTAGAGAGCAGACTGGTACGCGAGCAAGGTCTACTCACCACAGTTGGTACGTCTTACGATTTGCTTGATCGCGGCGATGGACTGTTTTTGATACAAGCAACCCCGCGCGAAGGCGTCAGCTTAGCGCAAGCACAACAAGCCATCATTAATGAGATTAATAAGCTATCGACCGACCCGATTGCTGCCGATGAAATCGAGCGCGCCAAAACCAATACTGTCACCGGTTTGGTGTATGCACAGGACAGCATGGAAGGTCAGGCGCGTATGATTGGCTCACTGCAATCTATCGGTCTTGATGATAGGTTACTGGCCAAATTGCCAACCAAGCTTGATAGCGTAACGATTGCGGATATCCAAGCGGCAAGTAAAAAGTATTTGGTCAAAGACAATTTAACGGTGATGCACATCATCCCGCCTAAAGAAACTGCCAATAAAGATAAAGCTAGCCAAGGTAAGATGAGCAAAGATACCGTTAGTAAAAATAATGCTACTAAAGAAGCGGTAAGTAAAGATAAATAATATCAATATGTTATCTAATTATCTTAGCAAAAAACCAATACTTATGACCTTATTAATAAGAAGAAAGACATGACTCAAATACCTTTTCTTAAGAAAACCAAATTCTCATCTAATGTTAAGCAGCTTCCTTATCTGAGTGCAGGTATATTCTTTGGGATGATGACCTTAACTACTATCGCTCAGGCAGATATGGCAGGTGGCGAAGATGCTCGCACGCCGGCTGCCGCAGTCGATACTAGCGCGCCTATTGCCGCTTTAGCTAAGCTTAGTAGCCTTGATAATGCCAAACCTTTAGAAGTCACTGTTCCAAAGATTCAAACCTTTAAGACCAAAGCCGGTATTCCTGTGCTTTTTGTGCCGACGACTACCTTACCCATCGTCGATATTGATTTGCGCTTTAACGCCGGTAGCGCACGTGATGGCAGTATCAGTAAATCAGGCTTTGGTATTGCCAATATGACCGCAACGATGCTTGAACAAGGCTCCAAACGCTTAGATGAAAACGCGTTCACGCGGGCGGTCGAAACCTTGGGTATCAATCTAAGCAGTGGCGCTTATAAAGACATGTTTATTGTCTCGTTGCGTAGCTTATCTGATGATAAACATCTACTGCCTGCCGTTGACTTAATGACGCAAATGCTTACTGAACCAAGCTTTGATGAGCAAATATTAGCCCGTAATAAAGCACGCTTACTGGTCGGTTTACAGCAGCAAAAACAAGACCCAGGCAGTCTTGCTAGCATTGCCTTTAGCAAGGCACTCTATGGCGACCATCCTTACGCTCATCCATCGGTTGGCACGCTTGAAACGGTTCCTAATATTAAAAGACAACAGTTAATCGACTTTAAAAACCGCTATCTAGTCGCCGCCAATGCGTCGCTTGCCATGACCGGTAATTTGACTTTGGCACAAGCGAAAAATTTGGCTGAAGAAATAACGGCTGACTTATCGATTGGTCAAGCGGCGGCTACCCTGCCCGAACCAAAACCATTAACCCAATCTCAGCACATTCATATTCCGTTTCCTAGTAGTCAAACCACGGTATTAATGGGTCAATTGGGCGATAAGCGCGCGACTGACCCCCAAGCGCAGCAAAAGCAAACCAACTTTGCCGTCGGTAATGAAGTGCTAGCAGGTGGCGATTTTAACGCGCGCTTGATGACCGAAGTCAGGCAAAACCTTGGTTATACCTATGGCATTTCAGGCTCTATGAACCCGATGCTGGCGCGCGGACCTTATCAGATTGGTTTTTCGACTCGTAATGATAAAGCGCGCGCGGCGATTGATGCCAGCTTGGCGGTGATTAATGAGACGTTAGATAAAGGTATCACCAGCGATGAGATGAGATTGACCACGGATAATTTAAAAAACAGCTTCCCGATGGGTTTCGCCAGTAACGCAGGAATCAATAGTCTACTTGGCATGATGAATTTTTATCAGCTACCCAACAGCTACCTGACCAATTATGTCAGTCGTATCGAACAGGTCAAACTGTCAGAGGTCAACCAAACCCTGCGCGACACCTTAAAACCTGACGACTTTTTAATCGTTACCGTTGGTGAGGTGAACCCTTGGGATGAGAAGACGTCTAAGAAAAAATAATAAGCCTGATAGCATGTTTTTTATAGGCGTTTAAGAATATCGATTGAGCATTGATATACCTTTATTGATAATCAATTATCTATAAAAAACCAACTAAAAAAAAGCTCAGCCAGTAATATTGACTGGCTGAGCTTTTTTTAATTGAAGAGAAAGATTTTAATAGCGGCAAGCAGAGCTGCTACTGGCATGATTAAAGCCCCATTTACGATAACCATCAGTATCTAAATGAATCGCACCAGTAGAGTATAATCCTAGGCCAAAGTTGTGCGATTGACCCTGATATTGCCAAAACTCACATAAGCTGTCTTGCATACGACTCAGCTGCCATGGGCTACTTTCATATTCTGGCACCCAAATATCCATCGCGCCTGCGGTCATGTGCTTACTGGCGTTTGCCCCGCCTGCACAGCCATTTAACCCAGGACTGCGATAGACTGAACGTATCTCGGTATTGGCAGGCAAGATACCTTGGTTTTTGAGCTGACTATAAAGCTGCAAGGTCGGCACAATATTCGCCCATAGCTCCTGCGGCGGTAGCTGATAAGGCTCATAGCCGCATTTATCCCAACTACGGGCAGTCGTTAGCAGCTGTGATAAGGGCGGGACGTTTTGTGCCCCCACTCGTGAGCTTAAATAGCGCTGATAATTGGCCACTTGTCCGGCGCGGTAGCTATTACTATTTAGCCAAGTATTAAAATCCATACTGGTAAAATCGTTATAATTACTATTTCCGAAGTTATTATTACCAGTGTTATAAGTGGTGTTATAACGTGGCGTAACTTTATTGGTAATGACGCGTTTGCTCTCTTCTATCGACAAACCACTATCAAAATTAAATTCGCGCTGTTTTTGCTGAATGAGCCCTTGCATACTATCGCCGCCTAAGCTATTTGACCCACTCCTGCCCTCGCTTAATATTGTCGCGCCGCCACTATAACTATTGCTTTGACTGCCATAATTTCTAGCAGGCGTGATATAGGCGTTAGAAGTGCTATCAGTAGCGCTACTGCCATGGCGGATTTGGATACGGCGCTCACTATTATCACTTATAATAGCGGCAGAAGCCGAGACACTGCTGGCACAAATACATAGGGCAATAACAGGCTTATATATTTGCCTATAAACAGATTTTTTTGTCTTTATCATTATTAGAAACTACCGCTGAAAACGTTTTATCGATACTATCAAATTTTAAGCAAGCAGGCTAAACTATCGCAGCGAATCAGCGGTCACCTATTCGTTATTAACACTTATCCTTATAATGTTCATATTGACGTTACTTTATTACCAGCACGTTACTTTATGCGCTATTATCTGGTTAAATGAACGCCTTATAATCGCCGCTTGCTTAATGATTAGTTGCTTAATTGCCTAATTGATGAGCTATTATCCGTCAAACCTGACTTTTCTTTCACACCAACTGCCAGTCACATTTTGCCTATGTCTTCTAACCCGCAATACCGTTTTTCACGTCAGAGCCATCATCTAGGTCAAGGTCATGCGCCGACGCTATGGCAACGTACTCATATTGACCCGTGGCTAACCTTACTGCTATTAACGGTTTGCTGTATTGGTTTGACAATTTTATACAGCGCATCCGGCCAAGATAGCGACATGGTCATACGCCAAATGGTCAGCTATGGCGTTGCCTTTACGGTGATGTTTATCATGGCGCAGATACCGCCTAGCCTCTATCGCACCTTTACCCCCATATTTTATGTGTTAGGGCTGATATTATTGGTACTGGTTGATATCATTGGCGAGGTGCGCATGGGTGCGCAGCGCTGGATTAACTTACCGGGATTTGGCAGTGTGCAGCCTTCAGAGTTTATGAAACTTGGCATGCCGATGATGTGTGCATGGTTTTTATCCAAACGTGACTTGCCGCCCTCACTATCCAGCATTGCCATCACTTTGGCGTTAATCGTAGTGCCGGTATTGTTAATCGCTAAAGAGCCTGACCTTGGTACTTCATTACTGGTCGCGGCCAGTGGCATTTTTGTGTTGTTTTTGGCAGGACTTTCGTGGCGATTGATTGCGATTGCAGCGGCTTTGGCGGTGCCTTTGGTCGCTTTCGCTTGGAACTTTTTATTACATGATTACCAACGTACGCGCGTCTTAACCTTATTTAATCCTGAGGCTGATGTACAAGGAGCTGGCTGGAATATCATTCAATCCAAGACCGCTATTGGTGCAGGCGGCCTTACTGGCAAAGGCTATCTAGAAGGCACCCAGTCTCATCTACATTTTCTACCAGAAGGTCATACTGACTTTATCATTGCCGCATTTTCTGAAGAATTTGGCTTACTTGGCGTGATATTACTCATATCTATTTATGCCTGTGTGCTGACTCGTGCCTTATATATTGCGTTCAGCCATCCTGATACCTACAGTCGATTACTGGCAGGCGCGATTGCTATGTCCTTTTTTGTCTATGTTTTCGTCAATGTCGGTATGGTCGGCGGCATTTTGCCGGTTGTTGGCGTGCCTTTGCCTTTTATTAGTTATGGCGGTACAGCTATCGTTACCTTGATGGCAGGTTTCGGCTTATTGATGTCAATCCATACCCATAAATCTGACTAATGCTTTTTTAAGCAGCTTGCAAATAAAGTAACTTACAAAGTGAATTATGTATAGCAATTTTTATGCTTAATGGCCGTTTTAGCCTTGGTTGAAATAACGATAAAAACACGCTATTAAGCATCCAACTTAGTCATTTAAAAAGTCATTAGGCAGCAAATCGGTGGGCAAATTTAGGAAGAATTTGCCATCAGCATTCATTCAGCCTTTATTCGATATCAACACAGAATTTGCAAAATTAGGCGGACACTTGTTGTTTTAACCTAATTTTATTTGTAATCAATTCTACATAGATTGTCATAAAAACCCTAACATCACGCACTTATTAATAATCATAAGTCATTGTTATTATTACAAATAATACCAAAAACCTACCAACTACACCCCTATAAAAACCCACTATTAGCCCACTCATACTGAGAGGTTTTATTCCTTGTTTTTTACAAAAAATTGCGTTAACCTCGTTTTATGGTAGATATGATACATAACCCGTACATAGATACTAACAAACTTATCATTCAATTATATTGTCGTTGTAGCTCCTCCGTATAGTTAGCAACTTGTAGATTTCAGACTTTCAAAGTTACTACTTAATTAACGGTTTAATAACAAAGTAATACGTAATACACTTTAAACTCTTTATTAATTTAGCATTGTGTGAAAGTTTGGTTATCGAATAGCAGTATCCCATTTTAGTGGTTGATGCGTTATTTAATTCATATTGTTAACTATCATTTGAGCGTGTCATAAGTTAAGTTTGGTGATTTGTCCCTAAATCATAAACGCCTACTCACTTATGATGATGAAATAAAAATTACCATATATTAAAATTTATTGAAGCCGGGCGGTAACGTCAGTCATTATGAGAAAGGTGATTGATCTCGGTTTTAGGGTTTGCGGCAGGGTTAGATTGGTCTAACCCTGCCTCGCTCCATCTAAGAGGTTTTTAGTGTTAAGTTTTGATGTATAAGTTATAGAGGTACTTATGAATAAGCGTTTATCTGGTTTACTTACAATGTCAGCGGTTTTATTTGCTGGCTCTGCAGTCGCTTCTAATGCAAATGCGGTAGAATCAAAAACCTCCCTTGCAATGATCTCGCAAGATAACGCCTCCCATATTGACCGTGTACTCGGTGAACTTAGTCGTCAGCACGACGGCGCATCAAGCTTAGTTAAGTCTGCCCGCCAACCTACTTCATTGGCACTGAGCAGCTCACTGTTGGCCAGTGACACCGCACAAGTATCTAAAGACGAAGATGTGCTAGAACGTCTAACAGCAGTCGCCTCTAACTCTGTGAGCAAATTCAAGCAAACCGGCTTAGCCTCTTGGTATGGTCGTCAGTTTCATGGTCGCAAAACCGCTAGCGGTGAGACTTTTGATATGAATGGTCTAACCGCTGCGCACCGTTCACTACCACTGAACTGCTACGTTAAAGTGACCAATAAAAACAATGGTAAAAGCGTTGTGGTAAAAGTAAATGATCGTGGTCCATTCCATGGTAACCGTGTGTTAGATTTGTCTTATGGTGCGGCGAAGCAACTTGGTATTACTGGTAAAGGTGTGGGTAACGTGGCTATTGAACGTGTTTCAGGCCCATCCTCTTAAACCATTAACGTCTTAGAATAATAGCGTTTTAAGCCCTTAACGGTTTCGTATTATAGAAAAACCATACTTTTAGCTTCAAATAAAAAGCGCCTAACTCATTCAAAGTTAGGCGCTTTTTTGTTGTGTAAATTTTAATTATGAATATAAAAGGGTTTGCTATTAAACCCTTATAGCTCAAACGCCCTTTCAATCGCATCATCTAAGCGTTCTACTGCAATCACATTGATACCTTTGAACTGCGGCGCATCTTTAGCAGGCGCATTGGCTTTAGGAATAATCGCATGTTTAAAGCCGTGCTTCATTGCTTCTTTTAAGCGTTCTTGACCATTAGGTACAGGGCGAATTTCACCTGACAAACCAACTTCACCAAAAACAGCCAGTGATGACGGCAAAGGCTTTTCTTTGATACTAGAGGCACAAGCTAAGAGCACTGCCAAGTCAGACCCTGTTTCTATTACTTTCACACCGCCGACGACGTTGACATAGACGTCTTGTCCGCTAGTATGGATACCGCCATGGCGATGCATGACCGCTAGCAACATCGATAGTCGTTGAAAATCTAGTCCTAATGCCATGCGTCTAGGTGAACCTTGTGAATCATCAACCAAGGCTTGTACTTCCACCAGTAGCGGTCTGGTACCTTCACGACTCACCATGACCACAGAGCCTGCTACGGGTTTGTCATAACGGCTTAAAAATATCGCTGACGGATTGGCGACCTCTTTAAGCCCCATATCGGTCATGCCAAAAATCCCTAACTCATTGACCGCGCCAAAACGGTTTTTCACCGCGCGTATCATACGAAAACGCGAGTCAGACTGACCTTCAAAATATAAAACCGTATCAACCATATGCTCAAGCACACGCGGACCGGCAAGCGTACCTTCTTTGGTCACATGCCCCACTAAAAATAATGCCGTACCAGTTTGCTTGGCATAACGGGTCAAAATAGCCGCCGACTCGCGAATCTGACTGACACCCCCCGGTGCCGAATTGATGGCATCGGTATAAATGGTCTGAATCGAATCAATAATAGCAATCGCAGGCTGCTCTTGGGTTAATGCCGCGCAAATAGTTTCGACGTTGGTTTCAGCAAGTACACGCAACCTATCAGCAGGCAAATCTAAACGTTTAGCACGCATAGCCACCTGCGCCAATGATTCCTCACCCGTCACATACAAAGCACTACCCGCCAATGAATCAGCCTTTGCCATATTAGTCGCGGTTTGTAGCAAAATCGTCGATTTGCCGATACCTGGGTCACCACCTATCAAAACGACAGAACCGGCCACCAATCCGCCACCTAATACCCGATCAAACTCACTGATACCGGTTGGTAAACGCGTATCTAAACCTACGCTTACGGCATTGAGTGGCATGACCGCACTATGTGTGCCGGAATAGTTCCCGGTTGGTGCTCCACCCGATGAGCGAGGTGTTGCACGATTTGCTGCTGGTTTAGCAGTGCTTTTGTTATGATGAGGCATACTGACGTTTGGTGCTTCAACTAAACTGTTCCATTCGCCGCAATCAGAGCACTGTCCCGACCATTTACCAAAATGTGCACCGCAGCCTTGGCAGACATAGCTACTTTTATTTTTTGCCATAACGTATGAACCTTATTCAGCTGGTCAATCGAAAGTAATAAATAAAGAATAATAGATAGAATTTATGAAGCTCTGTAAAAGCTTTAATATAAGAGTGTTAGAGATGATATATCAGCCTGTAGAATCAGGCGGTAATTTATAGAGGACTGTGCTTGCAAAGAATGTACTGACAAAGATTGCTTTTATCAAAAAGCAATTGCTAAATATACGTTGAAGGTCTGCCTAATAACGAAATATCTGGCTAAAAATACAGATGAGGTTTAAAGAAAGTATATCGGCTAAGCCGTAAGATTATTTTATACCTGAAAATCTTTACCAAGATAAACTGACTTCACCAATTCATTTTCTAATACTTCGCTCGACGTCCCTTCAGCAATAATAGCGCCTTCTGAAACGATATAGGCTTTTTCACAAATTGCTAAAGTATCACGTACATTATGGTCAGTAATTAAAACCCCAATACCACGATTTTTTAGCGTTAAAATAACGTCTTTAATATCCCCTACAGAGATAGGGTCAACACCTGCAAAAGGCTCATCTAATAAGATAAATTTGGGGTCAGCAGCCAAAGCGCGCGCAATCTCACAGCGACGGCGCTCACCACCTGAGACACTCATGCCGAGTGATTTGCGTACATGTTCTAAATGGAACTCACCGATCAATTTTTCAAGCTCTTGGCGCTGCTCAGAGGCGCTCAACTCATTACGAGTTTGCAGAATAGCTAAGATATTGTCTTCAATCGATAATTTACGGAAAATAGACGCTTCTTGCGGCAAATAACCAATACCGGCGCGCGCACGCTCATGCATGGCATATTTGGATAAATCCATTTTTCCTAAGGTCACACGGCCCTTATCCATGTTGACCAGTCCCACCACCATATAAAAGCTGGTGGTTTTGCCCGCGCCGTTTGGACCTAGTAGTCCAACGACTTGCCCTTGTTCAACAGAGAATGACACATCTTTCACCACCCAGCGTTTACCATAGCGCTTACCTAAATTTTGCATCGTTAAACGAGCGACAGGTTCAGAGCTATTCGCTGACGCTACAGAGTCATTATTAAGCTCATTGCTATTAACAACATTATTTTTAATATCACTCATAACTTACTCATCACTTACTTGTAAAGTTGCAACACTCAAGCACTAATATGGATAGCTTAAATACGGACGGCTTACATGTTTAATAGTTTAACGATTTTAATGCATGCAGCTTTATGAGCCATCTAACCAATTGTCATTTAACATGTTAATCGGTTTAATTACTTAGCGTATGCTGCTTTGATTGGTGCTGTTATTAGGCGGGAAAACCAACTCTACGCGTTGATTGCCACCAGCGGTTGCTTCTACATCGCCCGCTTTTAAGCTATAACGAATGACATTACCGGCAAAGCTTGCGCCATTTTGTACCAGTTTTGCATTGCCTGTAAGCGTAACGATGCCTGTGACCGCGTTATAGTCGATTTTATTGGCCTGACCTTTTGCCAAGCCCTTTTCTTGCGTAACCACCTGCTGCATGGTGGCTGGACGACCGGTTGCGACGGCTGAATTGATACTGCGACCCTGTGATAAATTGACCGTAATATTATCAGCGGTCATCTTAAACGTCCCTTGCGTAATCACTACCGTACCCGAATAGCTGGTAATTCCTGTGCGTTCGCTATAAGTGGCTTTATCGGCCAATAATTTGATTTCTTGATTGGCATCTGATGGCAAGGCATGGCTATATAACGGCAAAGCTAACAGCATCACTATCGGCAGCGCACGTAATCCGTTCGATACTTGGATAGAGCGCGTCGATAGCAAGCGTAAAGTAGGCAAAAAAGTGGATTTCATAAAAGTTACTCGTGTCATTATGGGTAGTAGAGTTTGCAAACTTCCTGCTAGGTGCTGCTGTTAATATGCATCTAATATCAGTATAAAGGCTAAAATAATTGGGTGATTAGGACAATATTAAAGCGGCAGCTGATATTAATTTGAAGCTTAAGTCGCTATTAAAACAAGGCTTTGTCTTGGCGTTTCGCTGGCGTAAAGGCAACCGCAACCTTGCCAAATTCATAGTCACCAGTTTCAAGATTGGCAGTCATGCTAGAGGCCTCAAAGCGATTCATACCTTGCTCGACTTTGACTGGCTCATCACTATAAACTTGACCTGACTTGGTATTGCCTTTTAATGTAGTACCCGTCACTTTAATAGGTTCAACATCAGAAGCACCGGCTTTACCTTCGCTGACCAAAGAGAAACCGCCTGATAAGCTCATTTCACCCGTCTGCTGACTGATAGCGGCACTGCCCGCTTCAATACGATAGCGCTGCTCATCTGAAGGCTCCCAATTCATCGTGATGCCTTTCATCTCATCCTTATTGGTCACAGGATTGTGGGTCAATGATTCAGCACTCAGCTCGTACTCAGTTTCACCTTTCTCATTGGTCTGCACCGCCTTGATATCGGTGGCTTCATAATCAACATCCGTCGCTTCGATACTGACCGGTGGCGTAATCTCTCCTTGCTGCTTAAAGAACCAGCCAGCAATCACAGCGAGAATCAACGCAAGAACGATTAAAACACGAGTATTCACGACAAGTTATCCTGAGTTTTGGCTTCATCAAGCGTATAAGACGCAATAAAGTCTTGATAGTGGCCATGACCCTTTAAAATCAGATCACATATTTCACGTACAGCGCCGGTGCCGCCTGCGTGCGTGGTCACCATATGGCTACGTTTTATGACTTCTGCATGCGCGTTTGGAACAGTTGCAGCAAAACCAACGGTTTGCATCGCTTTAATATCGGGTAAATCATCACCCATATAGGCACAATCGGCAGCGGTGATATTGAGCGCAGGATCAAGCGTGGCTAATAGCTCGTTTAGAGCAATCAGCTTATCATCACGACCTTGGACAATTTGATTGACACCCATCTCAGCAGCGCGCTTATCTACCATAGGGCTGCTACGACCGGTAATAATGGCGGTTAAAATACCATAACGTGCCAACGACTTAACGCCCACGCCATCTTGTACTGAAAAAGCCTTGGTTTCAATACCATTGGCATCATAAATAATTTGACCGTTTGACAGAATACCATCAACATCCATGACCAATAACTTCACTTCTCCGGCTTTTTTTATTAAGTCTTGCATCAGTGCTCTCTTATTGAAGGCTTTTTTAATATGGTAGTTATTAATATAGTACTTATTAATACAATAATCATGAATGCCATCATTGTTAATGCGGTACTTACTTCACACCGGCTTGTAATAAATCATGCACCGTAATGACGGCTTCCAAGCGCTCTGCCTCATCAATAATCAGCAGCTGGCTAATCCCATTTTCATTCATCACACTTAGCGCATCTGATGCACGCATGCTTTTACTGACGCGACGTGGATTGCTTACCATCAAATCACGCATCGGAGTTTGCAAATCAATGCCTTTCTCTAAGCCGCGGCGCAAATCACCATCGGTAAATACACCGACCACTTTTTGTTCGTCATCAGTGACCACTGTCATACCCAAACGCCCAGCCGACATGGTAAATAAAGCGTCTTGTAGTGGCGCTTGTTGATTAATCAGCGGTAAGTTTTCTGAATTGGTATGCATCAAATCTTCAACGCGCGTCAGTAGTTGTCGTCCTAGCGCGCCAGCGGGATGCGATAATGCGAAATCTTCTGAAGTAAAGTTGCGGGCATGAACCAAAGCCACTGCCAATGCATCGCCTAATGCCAAAGTCGCCGTGGTACTAGAAGTCGGGGCAAGATTAAGCGGGCAAGCTTCCTGTGATTTACCAAGAGTCAGAACGATGTCCGCTGCACGTGGTAGCATGCCGCGTTTGTCTCGGCTGATACTAATCAGCGGAATATTCAAGCGCTTAACTACGGGCAGCAGCATTTTAATCTCGTCCGATTCACCCGAGTTTGAGATGGCAAGTAAGACGTCGCCCTGTACTAACATCCCTAAATCACCATGCCCTGCTTCACCTGGGTGCATAAAAAATGCTGGCGTGCCCGTAGAAGCAAAGGTCGCTGCTATTTTACGCCCAATGAGTCCTGACTTACCCATTCCCGTCACCACCACTCGCCCTTGACAGGCCAAGATAATATCGCAGGCTTGGGCAAATCTATCATCGATTTGCTCAGTTAACAATTCTAGTGCCGCCATCTCAGTATGAATCGCTTCGATAGCAGTACTAATAAATTGTTGATGGGTTAAATTGCGTTGGGGATTACTCATACAGCAGCTCGATATTTAGTGACTTTACATTCAGCGACTTTCAATTTAGTAACTTTCAATTATATAACTTAAAATTTAATGACTTTAAATTCTTCAAATTGGAATATGCGATGAATCAATAGAATATTTTACTATACTATGCTCTCAATTAATAACGCTCTAGATTAATAGTATAGCGCATGATGATATGCCATCATTTTAGCACTAACATTGGCATTGCTAGATGCAATTATACGTCTATTTATACAAAAAAAACCCACTATAATATAGTAGGTCTCAATCAGATATAGAACATCTTAATAACATACTTTTTAATTAAGCATTACTTTAGATTTGAGCAATATGTTTCTAGCTCATTATTGCAAGCACAACCTCTTAAGTACGATATTTTGGGCATAAAACTTAAACACAGTACTTTCAACGTAGATTTTAGTTATTACTGTCGTCAGTGTCGTCATTTGGTTTATTCTCGAAGCCCGCATTATCTGACGGCGCTTCAAAACCACGGTCTTGACCAAAACCACCGCGCTCAAAACCGCGTTCTTGGCTTTGACCAAAGCTGCCACGCTCAAAACCGCGCTCTTGACCTTGGCTAAAACCGCCACGATTAAAGCCACTACGATTGGCAAAACCGCGCTCTTCAAAACCACCTGTGCTCGCAAGGTTGCTACCGCGCTCAAAGCCACTACTCATACCACCACCTTGATAACCAACGGGTGCGGCACTTGGCGTGGCTGTACTGGTGCCAGTTGCTGTGCTACTTCTAGGATTGCGCGCTGGCACTACTGTTGAGATGGCATGTTTATAAACCATTTGGCTAACGGTATTTTTTAGCAATACCACGTATTGGTCAAATGACTCGATTTGACCTTGTAGTTTAATACCATTTACCAAAAAAATAGAAACGGGGATGCGATCTTTGCGCAGCGAATTCAAGAACGGATCTTGTAAGGTTTGTCCTTTTGACATGAAATCTCTCCTAAATATTGTATAATTATTTTTAATGCCAATTATTTTAAGTGTCGCTTTAATTATAATGACTAAGGGCAGATACAATAATAAGTTTTATTTATAAAACGTATCTAAATAAGCGCTCATTGTTGTTAAGTGATTCCACTTTATCGTGAATACGTTATTATTGTAAATTATTAAGTAACCACTTGTTTCAAAAGCCATTTTATCAACAAACGTTAATTAATGGCCATTAAACAAGCGGTTATATAAATATAATTCCCACTGTGCTACTGGGTTTAAATTATAGCAGCTATCTACATTATACTTTGAAACTAATTGTCATTATTTTTTACGTATTTCTAATTCCGCTATCGGTTTAATCCGTCAGCAATATAAGCAGGCAGCAATATAAGCAGGCAACAATATAAGCAGGCAGCAATATAAGCAGGCAGCAATATAAATAGGCATCAATATAAATAATCTCGCACCTGTGCCATGGTATCAAACGTTTTTATCGTTATAGCATTGTCTATCTGCTTATCATCGTTAGACACATCACCAGATAAATCAGACAATTGAGTAAGTTTACGCAGCCAAGTGTATTGGCGCTTTGCTAGCTGTCTTGTCGCATATAATGCCTTATTTCGCATTTGCTGACAAGCAAGCGCCTCAGTCTGTCTAGTGTGCTCGGGCGCTTGAATGGCTAGCTGAGCTGTGCGCTCGGATCTTATCTGCCCACTTATTGAAGCATCTAATTGACCAAAAGCATCATAAAACTGTGCTTTATCTAAATGTGCTTGCTCAAATACTGGGTGATTAGTATGCACAAGGTATTCCAATACTTGCCGATAGCCAACACAGCGCATCGATGGCAAATTGGGCGTCAGTGGATACTGCTCAAGTAACCCTATCACTTCAGCGACCAATCCTTCATTCCACATGATATCCAAACGTTGCTCGATACGCTTATGCAACCATGGGCGATCAGGCATCACTGCCAACGCATGCCAATTTTGATTAGGATTATGAGCCAAAGCCTGTTTAGGCTTTTTTTGCCAATCACTGATGGGCATATTGGTTTGTAGATAGACTTCAAGCGCTCGAGTAATACGTTGAGTATCAGTGCCGTTCAGTCGCTCATGGCTAATCGGATCTATCTTACTGAGATAGTCATACAGCGCACTAATACCTTCCTCTTGCCGCCACTGCTCCACGCGTGCGCGCACGTTATCATCACTATCGGGTACGGGAGATAGCCCATCAATGAGCGCCATGTAATACATCATGGTACCACCGACGAGCAAGGGTATTTTGCCATTCTCATGACAGCTATCAATCAAACGGGCAACATCATGCACAAACTCAGCGACGCTATAGCTTTGCATCGGGTCAATAATATCGACCAAATGATGCGGATAGCAAGCCAGCTCGGTTGCTGTTGGTTTCGCCGTACCAATATTCATATCACGATATATCAGCGCTGAATCGACCGAAATCAGCTCATAACGCCCTGTATCATACAGCTCATAAGCCAGTGCCGTCTTGCCACTCGCGGTTGGTGCCATCAAACACACCACGCTATTATCCGTTAGCTTGGAATTGAGGCGATAAGATGAGCTATCAGACGAAATTTGCATAGAATTGCCTTTATTAATTATATGATTAGCGCTAAGTAAATTTGCGACTTGTCACTGCTAAAATTTGCTTATTATATTTTTTATGTAGTTATTAGATACACATTTACTCAGGGGCAGATGACAGCATCAATGCAACCAATCGATGACTATCGATAGATTTGAGCGCATGTTTAACAAGTACGCTTTCCATATCTGCTATGAAAATCATTAAGTCTTGCGATGACATTTGCATGCTCACGGTAGCAAGTTGCTGATTAATGGCAGCTGCGCTGTTCAACATCTTTTCATTTTTAAATGCCCTATCGCGAAATACATGTGACTCAAATAATGAATCAATTTTTGACTGCCAAACTGCTGCACTAATCAGTAAATGTTGGCTTTGGTAATAAAACAATAACAGCGGCAGCGCTTTATCTTCGATGTATGTCGTACTAGCAGATTCATTTAACACATTATTTAAATCGTCAATCACGTCCAGACAATAAGGCAAAGATGTCGAATTTATTGCTACATCGTTAGAGATATTACGGGTATTTTGACTGATGTTTTCAGAAACAAATAATGTGTCTACGGTTTGAGAAGTAGGCGTATTTTCTGATAACTGATAGGGCTGTTTGGGTGCTTGGACTTGCTGGCTTTTGGTTGAATGAGTAGTCGATGATGTCTGTTCCATTTGAGCAGCGAAGGTATTATTTATAGACAGACTATTATTTAATACCTGACTATCATCATTAACGGAATTAATGGTCTTTTTGCTAATGACCGTTTTAAGCTTTGTCCGAATCGCATGACTGAGATGCGCCATGATGTTGTTCAATGGACTGATTTTGATACGCTGTTTGGATGGGTGTACATTAATATTAAGCCACTCAGTTGGCAGATCAAAATAAAGCGCATAGCCAATACCTGCTAACTGAGCGGTTTGGGCAAGTTGGCGTAGCTGATTGCTGATTAATGCTTCTTTTACCAGTCGTCCATTCACATAAATCAACTTTGGAAAAGTACTTTGAGAATCATTGCTAGGCCATAACCATCCATTAATGCTTGCTTGACTGCCAAAATTATTATCAATGTAGGCTTTAGGCGACTGCATTAAACTGGTGAGGTCTATGGATATTTCTAAGGCGTTATCCGTTAATGGTAGCCCAGTCGCTTGCTCGAGACGTGATAAAGGCAGACGATTAGCATTATTGTTGCTGTTATCATTTGCAGACATGACTCTTGAAGAGCTTGTACTTGAAGACATTGCTCTTGAAGACAGTTCTCTTGAAGAAAGAGACAGCCGCTTTTTATTATCATGAAACAGCGTCAGCGCCACATCTGCGCGCGCCAAAGCCACTTCGCGCACTATCGTTTCGATATGACCAAACTCGGTGGCAATAGATTTTAAGTTGCCGCGACGAGCTGGCACGTTAAAGTACAAATCCTTCACGGTAATAGTTGTACCACGATGATGCACAACTGGCAGCAACTTTGGCACATCGTCCAATACACCGGCGACTTGCAACTGGCGACCAACACCACTGTCATCATGACTACTGCTTAAGATCAAACGAGAAACCGCTGCCGTTGCTGCTAATGCTTCGCCGCGAAAGCCTAAGGTCGTAATACCATGCAAATTAGCAACATCCGCGACTTTACTGGTTGCATGCCGGGTAATCGCCATAACCATATCATCAGGATGGATACCCATGCCATTATCGACCACTTCAATCATACCCATGCCGCCTTGGGTAATATGAATCGCAATACTGGTCGCGCCAGCGTCAATCGCGTTTTCAAGCAACTCTTTAACCACGGCTGCTGGGCGCGTCACTACCTCGCCTGCTGCCAATTGATTGATGAGCAGCGGCGATAGCTTTTTGATGCGAGTATGAGAATTATCGTCTGGCATTTGTGGCATTAAGAGGTATCGTTATTTTACGTGGTGATAAATGATGCTGTCGGCTATTGGTGATTTACCTTGGCTACAGATATGAGATGCAAACTAAATCTTAAGAGAGGATAAATCCAAGCCTTGCGCTTGACCTGACTTTGATAATCGCAGCTCAACCTGACGGGCTTCTTTTTTATTATTGTCTACGCTGTCACTTTGAACCATATCAATAAATAAAGTCGGCGGCGGTAAATAGCTGTCCGCACGGCTGGCCCATTCGATAATAACCAAGGCATTTGGCTCATCCAAATACTCATCAAAGCCAATAAAAGACAGCTCTTCTGGATCTTGCAAACGATATAAGTCAGCATGATAAACTGGCTTAATTGACCCATCATTTTGCTCGATACTATAAGGTTCAACTAAGGTATAAGTCGGGCTTTTAACGGCACCCGTATGTCCGAGAGCTTGTAACCAGTAACGGGTCAGCGTGGTTTTACCTGCACCCAAATCCCCCGCCAGCCAAACGCTACCGGATAGTGGTAAAGTTGCCAATTGCGCTGCCAAACTCTGGGTATCGGCTTCAGAGTACAGTGTCAACGTTTTAACGTTTTTGTCTTCTTTTATACTATTAGACATCAGAGTTACCTGCCTGTACTTGCATAGTCACGGATGGATTGACAAAGCTTTCACCGCGAATCAGCTTGGCATATAGCTCAGGGTCATGCCATTCACTGCTGACTTGATCGCTAAACTCAAACGCTTCTAAATTAAGCTTGCCCATTTGCTCATTGGCCACATCATCAGCAAAACACTGCGCATAACCGGTTGCGGTCTCATGCGCAATCACTGAGTAAACGCTGACATCAGACTCACCGTTTTGCATTTGAGTTTGTTTTAGAATCTCTTGTGCCCAAAAAAAGATTACACGTGAAAACTGCTCTGCTGATGGCGATACTGGCAAGCTTATCCAGCGCGCACTGAATTTCTTACAGGCAGCGATATACTCAGGGTCGTCTTTGTTCCAAAAGCAAATCGCATGATCAAAGCTGTCGATAATATCTTTTATAGACGATTTTAATAAACCGAAATCATAGACCATCTGCCCATGGTCTAAGCGCTTAGCCTCAAGAATCAATTCGATTTGATAGCTATGACCATGAATAGAATGCTTGCAGCGCTCAGAGCTACAATTACGCACAATATGCGCATTTTCAAATTTGAACAGTTTACGGATACGCATAATAATCAACCAAAACAGTAAGCATCGTTGTGCTAAATATGAGTATTACAAAAGCTTGCCGCGACGACTCATCGGCTTGTGGCTCATTATAGCAAATCACGATGACTCCGTAAGTAAGCACTTATTAATAGCCATATTGACTAAATGAATCCATAACGCTAAATACCCCTTTATCAAATCTATTTATCAAAAATAATTTGAGGAGCAGGATTAAAAAGAGATGTCTAAATCCAATCGTAGGTGAATTGTGCTGACGCTATCTATTGCGACACCTTAAGCCTATACTCATTGCTGTACGCAAAATTTGCGTCATCAGCATATAACCTAACCTTTAAGCTTGTTTACACTGGTTTTAAAGGGATTACGGCTTATCTCAAGAGGAAAATACCATGAGTAAAGGTCAAGACAGTAAAAAGAACGTAAAAAAGAAACCGCTATTAACGGCAAAAGAGAAAAAAGCCGCTAAGCAATCTAAAAAAGATGACAACGGCAGTATCTTAGGTAAACATTAATATTTAGTGCATCAGTATGCTAACTGAAGCTATATTAATCTAAACCATACTAATTAAAGCTATGCCAATTGAACCTCACGGTTTGATTGGCATTTTTTATGCTAGGTACTGTTTTTATAGTAGCTACTGTTTTTATGCTAGGAACTGTTTCATACTAACTACTGTTTTTATGCTAAGTACTGCGCGGCGCAAACATAATAATTGCCATGCCTAGCAGCGCTACGACAGAACCCAATATATCCCACGTGGTCGGCCTGATGCCGTTCACTGTCCACAGCCAGATAATTGCCATCGAAATATAAACTCCGCCGTAAGCGGCATAAACTCGACCAGCTGCGGTTGGATGCAAAGACAATAGCCAAACAAAAGCAACTAAACTTAGCGCACCCGGAACAAGCAGCCAAATCGACTTACCTTCTCGTAGCCATAAATAAGGCAAATAGCAGCCTGCTATCTCTGCCAATGCGGTCAGCGCAAACAATCCAACGGTTTTCAACTCAGTCAAAACCATCTACTCCTAAACGGTGATAAATCCTGTCATATACTGTACGGCATTGCCAGAAATCATTACTCTGTCACCTGCGACGACACAGTCTAAAATACCGCCTCGTTTTGATGCTTGATAAGCAATCAATTCATTTTTACCCAAACGCTCCGCCCATAATGGTGCTAAAGCAGTATGAGCCGAGCCTGTCACTGGGTCTTCATCGCCACCATTGGCTGGCCAAAAATAACGTGAGATAAAATCGTAATCTTTGTAGTCAGCAGAGGTAGCCTGACAGGTGACCACTACATCTAATGGCGCAAGCTGTTTTAGTCGCTCGTTATCGCGCTCTACGTTTAGGACATCTGCTTCAGCATTATAAATCACAAAATATGCTTGGGTGTTTTTATAAACTTCAACTGGTGCAATAGACAATCCTGCCAGCAAACTCTTAGGTATATTATCGACTTTTTCAGGTTTAGTATTGGGAAAGTCCATTTGTATCTTGCCAGTTTCTGTCTGTACGATGGTTAATATACCAACTGCTTTGGCGTAAAACCTAATAGATTCTAAACTAGGATTTCTGTTAAATAACACAAAGGCAGATGCCAATGTTGCATGCCCGCAAAAAACAATCTCAGACAATGGTGAAAACCAGCGGATAGGATAAATGCCATCATCATCGAGAACAATAAAGGCCGTCTCAGATAAATTGTTTTCAAAGGCAATCGATTGCATCAAATCATCACTTAACCAATTATCTGTAATGATAACTGCCGCTGAATTTCCTTTAAAAACGGTACTTGTAAAAGCATCAATGACATTGATTTCTAGCTGCATTTTATGTTCTCGCTGTTATTTTTTATAACTTCATGGTTTTATGGTTTTATGGTTTTATGGTTTTATAGCTTTATGAGTTTACCGCCAATATCAATCAACGATAAATAGCTTAGCGCCTGTCTTCGTTGATGAACGATGTGCAATCGTATTGTCCTCTACTTGATAAGTCATACCGGCTGTTAAGGTAAAAGTACGCCCATCCTTTAACTCGGTGTTTAGCTTGCCCTCAATACAAAATAAAATATGCCCTTTATCGCACCAGTGATCGGCAAGGTAGCCTGCAGAATACTCAACCATATGCACATTGATAGAATCAAATTCACGAGTCTTCCAATATCCTTTACCCGTTTCGCCTTTGATTTCTACCGCTTCTACTGTCGTCCAGTCGGTAGTAGCAAAAGGTATGTTTTTCATTTCCATGACGTCATCTTCCTGATTTAATCGATCATTTATGCATAATAACTCTCTTTACTTACTATACCTCAAATCCAGCGCCGCACTTTATTTAGATATGCTTGATAAGTTTTACCAAATTTTCGTGCCATCATTTGCTCTTCTGGCTGTATCTGAAAACGTGTCATATAAAGTATAAAAACGGGCAATAACACAAACGACAGAAAGTGAGACAGATAGAATGCCCAGCCTAATAAGATAAGCACCAAGCCTAAATACATCGGATTGCGACTATATCGATATATGCCACTGGTTACTAAACTAGATACTTTCTCAAGCGCCTGCGGATTGGGTGTGGTCTGCGCCTTTCTAAATTGCGTCACACCCATGACACCTAAGCTCATTCCGATCACACCCAAACCAACCGCTAGCACCGTTGAGCCACTGAGCGAAAACTGCAAACTTGGCATGATTTTAGCAGTGCCATACATGGCAGCAGCGGTAATAATGACTTGTGCTACTGGTGGTACTTTAAGCGCTAGAGCGTTCATGGTTGCACCTTATATATGACTAAACAACGAATTTAAACAACGAACCTAAACCATTCATTATCTATTATAACTACTAACTATTTGTGTGTTTATTTTTCTACCTGTGCCCGTGTCGTGTCTAGCAACTGCACATTTCACACCGCTATCATTGGTATTTTCCATATTATAAAACTTTATTCATACTAGAATTGGCGCCTATATTACTTCTAGAAGGTTATAATTGTCCTCTGTTTGATTTTTAGTCTTTATTACGGTAAAGGAATTGTCCCTAAGACTGTCGTTGAATTTAATGAGGAAGTTAGCGTCATGATGCGTATCGGATTGTTTTTATTGACCAACTTAGCGGTGATTGTGGTATTTAGCATCGTGTTTGGTATTTTATCCAGATTTTTTGGAATTGGGGGCGTACATGGCGCAGGCGGGCTAAATTACACCAGCCTTGCCATTATGTGCGGTATATACGGCATGGTTGGCTCGATGGTTTCGCTATTTATTTCAAAGTGGATGGCCAAAAGATCGACGGGAACGGTGGTCATTGAAACGCCAAGCAACGCTACGGAACAATGGCTGGTAGATACCGTCGCTAAGCAAGCACGAGCGGTAAATATTGGCATGCCAGAAGTGGGAATTTTTAATAATTCCCAGCCGAACGCGTTTGCAACTGGCTGGAATAAAAATAAAGCGCTGGTCGCGGTTTCATCTGGTCTGTTGCAGAATATGAATCAAGATGAAGTAGAAGCAGTATTGGCGCATGAGATCGGTCACGTGGCCAACGGCGATATGGTGACGCTTGCTCTCATTCAAGGCGTGGTAAACGCCTTTGTGATGTTCTTTGCGCGTATTATCGGCAGCTTCGTTGACCGGACTGTCTTTAAAAATACCAGTGATAGCCCCGGCATTGGCTACTTTGTGACGAGTATCGTGATGGATATTTTGCTTGGATTTTTGGCGTCCGCCATCGTTATGTGGTTCTCACGTCTACGTGAATTCCGCGCTGATGAGATGGGCGCAAAGCTTGCCAGCAAAGACAAAATGATTAGTGCACTTGATGCGTTACGTCCTTCTGCACAGCGGCCAGATCAAATGCCAGAGAGTATGAAAGCATTTGCAATCTCGTCTGGACAATCTACAGGCTTTAGCATCGCTAACCTTTTCCGCTCACACCCAACGCTTGATGATCGTATTGCGGCGTTGAGGAAGTATAATCCTCGGGAAGCATAGTAAAAAGTATGATGATTTATTTAGGCCGTAGGGTGCGCCCCGCCCAGTTGAGTAGATAATAGAGAATGGCAGGATCAGCTCCCTCTACCTTCCCGTAAAGTCACAATACAACCAACCAAACATAAAAAAAGCCTATCTTTAAAGATAGGCTTTTTATTAGATAAACTTACTGACTAAATATCGAACTCTAATGCTCTATCGCCTTCGCTATCTTTGATACGCGTTGGCAAACCAATCTTATTCAATAGATTAATAAACGGCTTGGCATCAAGCTCTTCAACGTTGACCATTTTGCCCGCATCCCACTCACCAGTTGCGACTAACATCGCAGCAGCGACAGGTGGCACGCCAGCAGTATAAGAGATACCTTGGCTACCGACTTCGTTATAGGCTTCTTTATGATCTGAGATATTATAGATAAATACCTCGGTATCAACGCCATTGATTTTACCTTTAACCTTATCACCGATGCAGGTCTTGCCGGTATAGTTTGGCGCAAGCGAGCTTGGATCTGGTAGCACGGCTTTGACCACTTTTAACGGTATCACTTCTTGCCCTTCCGCAGTCATCACCGGCTGCTCAGACAATAAACCTAGGTTTTGTAGCACAGTGAAGACATTAATATAATGCTCACCAAAGCCCATCCAAAAGCGGATGTTTGGCACATCTAGATTGGCTGATAATGAATGAATCTCATCATGACCACTTAAATAGCTGTTTTGTACGCCAACGACTGGCAAATCATCGGTACGCTTTACTTCAAACATATTATTCGACTGCCACTTACTGTCCTGCCAAGAATAAACCGTACCGGTAAATTCACGGAAGTTAATCTCAGGATCGAAGTTGGTCGCGAAGTACTTACCATGGCTGCCAGCATTGATATCGATAATGTCAATATCAGTCACAGAACCTGCATCCATCATGTCATAGCCAAGGCGCGCATAGGCGTTGACCATGCCGGGATCAAATCCTGCACCCAAGATTGCCGTGACATTATTGTCCGCACAGCGCTGCTTACGCTTCCATTCATAGTTGTCATACCATGGCGGCGTCTCGCAAATTTTGCGCGGATCTTCATGAATCGCAGTATCGATATAGGCAGTACCCGTCTCAATACAAGCTTCCAAAACCGTCATATTTACAAATGCCGAACCGACATTGATGACGATTTGTACGCCAGTATCTTGAATCAGTTGTATCAGCGCTTGGCTATCCATGGCATCGACTTGATGCGTATGTAAGACAGCAGCTTGCTTAAAGCTACGTTTGTCTTTGACGCTTTGGGCGATGGCATCACATTTATCTCTAGTACGTGAGGCGATATGAATCTCGCCGAGCACATCATTATGCATCGCACATTTATGCGCGACCACTTGAGCAACGCCGCCTGCGCCGATGATAAGTACATCTTTTTTGTTGGACTTAGCTTGTTGGTTTGTGTTCAAAGAACAATCCTCCTTTGTGTCCCTGTCGATACCATTGATATTGGCTATGCAAAACAGAAACGAGTGAATGATATGCGTGAATTAAAAAGGAAGACCGAGGAAAACCCACGCACCCGTTAGACAAATCCGACTGCCTTTGCCAGTGGCAATTATAACAATTTTTACTTACTTTTCGGCAAAAATTACAACATAACTTAGAAAATTCAAGACCAATCCTCATTTCTAGATAGTTGTTTGGCAGTATGATTTAATAATGCCAAGCGTAACAGCGTTATGACAAACTCGCCTTATAATCTTGATAATCAAACTCGCGCTGAATATCGATACTGCCGTCCAGACGACGGATAACAATTGCCGGCATGTTAACGCCATTAAACCAGTTTTTCTTCACCATGGTATAGCCTGCCGCATTACCAAACGCAATCTTATCGCCGACCTGTAAATTGCTAGGTAACGCATATTCGCCAAAAATATCACCTGCTAAGCAAGAACGACCGTAAATAATGGTGTTATCGACGGCATCGTCTACTTGGTCTTTGTTGACAGGTGCAATAGCCATGAACTCACCATTAATAGACGCTATAGGCGCCGACTCACGATAAATCAGCAAATCAAGCATATGCGCTTCGATAGACGCATCGACGACGGCTAGATTTTTTTCATTATGCATGGTATCTAAAACGGTCGTGACCAATGAGCCCGCGCCATGAATGCTCGCCTCACCCGGCTCAAGGTAAACTTGTACGCCGTATTTTTCGCTAAAGCCTTTTAATCTGTCTGCAAGTTTTTCTAATGGATAATCAGGCGCGATAAAATGAATACCTCCGCCCAAACTGACCCATTCAAGCTGTGCTAAGACGTCACCAAATCTGTCTTCAATATCGGCCAAGCTTGCACTAAATGCCTCAAAGCTGTCATTTTCACAGTTGTTATGAATCATAACCCCAGTGATATCACCAAGTACCGCTGCAATCTTATCTTTATCATGCTCACCAAGGCGACTAAAAGGACGGGCAGGATCAGCGATAATAAACGATGAATTACTGGTCTTTGGATTTAAGCGTAATCCAACTGGAATATTTTTTGCTGCTGCTTGACCTTTAAACGCATTTAATTGCGAGATAGAATTAAAAATAATTTTATCCGCATAACTTAATACTTCGTCGATTTCATCCGCGCTATAAGCGACGCTGTAGGCATGGGTTTCTTTTTTATCTTGGTTATTAACATTATTGTTAATATCGGCGCTATTATTACCAAAAGTCTCGTAGCCTAATCGCACCTCATTCAATGAAGACGAGGTAGTACCATGTAAATAGGGTTCCATCACATCAAAAACACCCCAAGTGGCAAAACATTTGAGCGCGAGTAAGGCCTTGGCGCCCGATAGCTCGCACAGACGAGCGATAATCTGCATATTTGCGACAATCGCCGCTTCATCAAGCAAATAGTAAGGCGTTTTTAGCGCGGCAAGAGAGACAGCTGGTGTTGAGTTCATAAGAGATAACCTAATAGCTTTAACAATATACGGCGATAATAGCTTAATGCTAACGATGGCTTAGTGGTGCACTGTGATACAGTCATGACACGTTATCACACATTGTGACAAGGCCAAATGACAGGGCCAAATAAGTGCGCTATAGTAGTATAAATTCATCACAATTAGAATAGCTTATGTCACTCTCAACCGATTATTCTACCTCAAAAAGCCATACCAATTTATCGTCACTCGAGCTCAAAAATATAAATTTAGAGCATCTTGATTCAGAGGCGCGTGCCGTGTTGGATTTTTGGTTTGACAAAAACAATGAGCCATACTGGTTTGCGCAAAATGATGACTTTGATAAGCAGATAAATGATAAGTTTGGCAAGATTTGGCAAGCCGCAAAACAAGGTGAATGCGTTACGTGGCGCATTGCAGACGCGCCAGCCGATAGTAACAGCTCAATCACAGCGTTGGCGGGACGCTTGGCTGAAATCATTGTCTTAGATCAGTTTTCGCGTAATTTATGTCGCGAGCAAGCATGCGCGTTTGCTCAAGATGGTATGGCGTTGGTATTGGCACAAGAAGCCATTGGGCAGCCACATTTTGATACCGTACCAACGCAGTGGCGTAAATTTATTATTATGCCGTTTATGCATTCTGAGTCAGCGATGATTCATAAACGTTATCTACCGCTTTTTGAGCAACTAAACGATGCCGACACTTTAGACTTTGAGCGTCGCCACAAAGACATTATTGATAAGTTTGGCCGTTATCCTCATCGCAATGAGACCTTGGATCGTGAATCAACTCTCGAAGAAGAGGCGTTTTTGCAGCAGCCCAACTCGTCTTTCTAAATAATTATGAAGCGTTAAGATTGAATAGAACCTAACTGTTGAATAATGAAATAAAAACCACCTGTTCAATAAACAGGTGGTTTTTATATTTGAGTGATAGCAATTTATCCAATACACTTGCTTAGGCTATTTTCTAAATATCTTGACTACTTACCTATTGCCACTCTCGGTATGCGTTACGTTTTCAAGCGCTTTTCTTACCGGTGCAAAGCTACGTCTATGCGCGGCTAACACACCATGAGCTGAAATAGCTTCCATATGGGCGCGCGTCGGATAGCCTTTATGCTTAGCAATACCATATTTAGGATATTCAGCATCAAGCGCATACATGGTTTTATCACGGCTTACTTTAGCTAAGATACTAGCAGCCGCAATACTGGTATGACGCGCATCGCCTTTTACCCACGCTTGGCAGTCAATGACTGAACGCTCTATGCCTGATTTAGCAAGGCTTGCATAATCCAAATCCGGACAGCGATTACCATCAATTAATACTTCACACTGCCTTTTATCACCGGTATTCAGGTGCTTGGCAACTATTTCTAACAAAACCTCAGTACATAGGCGCATACCCAGCATCGTTGCTTGCAAAATATTGACTTGGTCGATGACCGCTGCCGGTATATCAGCGACGATGTGACCGACGGCATATTGCTGAACCAATGGATAAAGAATGTCGCGTTTTTTTTCACTCAGCTGCTTAGAATCCGTCAATATAGATAATAGCGTACCTTTGAGTGGCGCGTCCTCGATTAGCCCTGACCAAGTAGCAGGTAATATCGCCGCAGCAACATTGACGCTGCCTAGCAGAGGTCCGCGCCCTGCTTCGTCTACACCAATTTGTATAGGTACTTGTTCGCGCTCTTCATTTATCGGATATTGCGCAAGTAACTCAGAGATATTTAACTGACCTGATAACTGTATGGGAGCAGCCAGTTGAATATACTGACCTTTAATATCTACTTGCTCGATACAGATGCTAATTGGCGTGAAAGGATTTGCGCTGCAAGGTGTGTTACTCATAAAATTGTACTGTCTTATTTATCTAGATATTAAAAAATTTAAGTGTGATGCAAATAATATTCAAGCTAGTTTAATTATGCTTAGGGAATTTACCTTTATTGAACTTGGGATTGATGATTATCCTGCAAAAACCACTGTTCAATCACGCTATTAGCAGGGTCATGATTACTCTGCTGTTGTAATAGATGCTTGGTATCAATGAGCGCCTTTAATTGCTCAGCATAGGCGCGAGGCTGCAGCAGACGCATTACGGTACGACAGATATTATCACCACTTGCTTGCTCTTGGATAAGCTCAGGAACAATCGCGCTGTCTGCCAAAATATTGGGCAAACTGACATAAGGCACTTTAACCAAACGTTTAGCAATCTGATAGGTCAGCTGATTTAACTGGTAAATCACCACCATAGGACGCTCAAGTAACATGGCTTCCAAGGTTGCAGTACCCGATGCCAGCATCACCATATCTGATGCCGCCATCGCTTGCTGACTAAAGGTTGGTTGGCTGTCATCATAGACCACCACAATCGCCGCGCGCAGCTGCTCTGAGCGCTTATCAATGACATCTTGCACGATATATTGATGATTTTGATCGACCGTTGGAATGATAAAACACAGCTTTGGGTCTAATAAAATCAGCTTTTGGATGCCATCGAGCATGAGCGGCAAGATTGCTGTAATCTCACCCCGTCTCGAGCCTGGCATGACACAGATAAGCTGGCTGACATCATCAAAGCGGTCGATAAAAAATTGCTGCAAGCCGTCATTATGCCAGACCAATTCACTACGGCGCTGATTGACTGGCGTCTCAAGTAGCGTCTGATCAATGGTTCGTAGTAGCGGATGACCGACACATATCGCCGGATGATTATGACGCTCATAAACCGGCAGCTCAAATGGGAATAAGCAAAGCACCAAATTGGTTGCCGCTTTAATATTGTGAATACGCGACTCACGCCATGCCCAAATAGAAGGGCTGACATATTGTGCGCAGAATACCCCTTGCGGCTTAAGCTTCTTCGCCACTCGTAGATTAAAATCAGGCGCATCGATGCCAATAAACCAATCAATATCGGCGGCTTTAAAGGCCGTTAATAATTCACGGCGAGCTTTAAGCAAATCAGGTAGTTGCGCCATCACTTCTACCAAGCCCATTACTGCCAAACGCGATAATGGAAAAATACTTTGTAGCCCTTGCGCTTTCATTTTTGCGCCGCCAACACCCACCCAAATGATATCATCACGCAGGTTATTCATCTGCTGCATAAAATCTGCGCCCAAGCTATCCCCTGACACTTCACCAGCGACAATCCCTATGACCAGTGGCGCACCCGTCACAGCAGGCATTGCCTCATAAGCATTATAGCCATCAGGCGCTGACGTTAAATCAGAAGGTTGGTGAGGCGTAGCAGAATCTGTCATGACAAGCTCTCAATATCAAGTTAGTACCATCAAAGCAGTACAGTTAAAATAGGACAAAAAATACAATATGAATATTATAAAATATAGTATATGAAATCGCTCATAAGATGCCTGTTAAAAGCCACCTTAACAGCATTTATTAGGCTCAAGCTCAACTTATCAGTCTTAAATGCAGTTGTTTATAAGCTCATCATACGTGACAGTGCTTAAAATAGCTAAATTAGCCAATAAAAGCTCGATAATTACTGTCTAAAACCACAACGCTTATTCATTAGCACAGACAAAATTAACTTTCATTTTAACACCTAATTTTCACATCTACTAACCCCAGCATATAGCTCAGACTCGGCAATGATAACGAAGTTTTAACCTTAGTATTCCAGTTAGCAGTCAATTAACTGTGCGACTGCCCTTGTCAACCGGCGCTTTTGTCCGCATAATGAATATCCCTATAAATCAGCTAGACGATATATAACCATGACAACACCAGTTATCCATAATGCAGATATTGACGACGTGAATATTGAAAAATTCATTCCTTTAATCACTCCCGCTGAGCTAAAGTCTGAGCTACCTTTGTCGAATGACGCCTATAACACGGTTCTAAAAGGTCGCAATACCATCCAAGATATCCTCGATGGTAAAGACAAGCGTCTATTTGTGGTTATTGGCCCCTGCTCTATTCACGATATTAAAGCCGCCCACGAATATGCCGATCGCTTAGCCGTATTGGCAAAAGAGATTGAAGACAGCATCTTCGTTGTGATGCGCGTCTATTTTGAAAAGCCGCGTACCACGGTTGGCTGGAAAGGCATGATTAACGACCCTGATATGAACGACAGCTTTGATATCGAAAAAGGTCTGCGCACTGCCCGTAAGCTACTACTTGATTTGAACGAAAAAGGTCTGCCGTGTGCGACTGAGGCATTAGACCCAAACACGCCGCAGTACATGCAGGATTTGATTAGCTGGTCAGCGATTGGCGCGCGTACGACTGAAAGCCAAACGCATCGTGAAATGAGCTCAGGCTTATCGTGCCCAGTTGGCTTTAAAAATGGTACAGATGGCGGTATGACGGTTGCTGTTAATGCCATGCAAGCAGTGAAAGAAGGTCATAGCTTCCTTGGCTTATCAGCAGATGGCAAAGTTTCTATCATCAAATCAAAAGGCAATCCTTACGCACACGTGGTACTACGCGGTGGTAACGGTAAGCCAAACTATGATGAAACCGCTGTTGCGCAAGTAGAAAACGAGCTGGCAAAAGGCAAGACCAATAGTAAGATTATGATTGACTCAAGCCATGCCAACTCAGGTAAAGACCCGTATCTGCAACCGATGGTCATCCAAAACGTTGCCGAGCAGATTAAAAACGGTAATAAATCTATCATCGGTCTGATGATTGAGAGCCATTTAAAAGGCGGCAATCAAAAGCTGACGGCTGATTTGAGCCAACTTGAATATGGCAAATCTATCACCGATGGTTGCTTAGATTGGGATAGCACGGTCACTGCCATGCGCAATCTACGTGATATGGTTAAAGACGTATTGCCGAATCGTTAATCTTTAATAACAATTGCCCATAAGCAAACGTCATTAAGTTTTTTAAGCATGATTAAGCGTTTCATAAAAAAGCCCGTCCGATAATAATATCGGACGGGCTTTTTCTTATAAAATCATTTAGTTTATGGTTATAGAGTCATTTAATTTACCCTACTCGCTCGCTGACCCTAAAACACTGTTTAAGCTTTCAATTACGTGCTTAGAAGTCGCTTGCTTTTGCAGTTCAAGCAACTGCTCATGCGCCATTTGACGACGTGGTTCAGCCAAGGTATTCCAACGTGCCAGCACTTGTAATAAACGCGATGCTAACACAGGATTGGCGTCATCCAGCTTTTTAATCACAGCGATATAAATATCTAAACCCTCTTGTGTCCATAAGACCGTTGGCTGCGAGGTAAAGGCGCTGATAACCGAGCGTACACGGTTGGGCGTATTCCAATCAAAATCTGCATGCGCAAGTAAGGATTTAATAGTATCAGGTGTGACCGTATCAGCAGAGGCTTGCACACTGAACCATAAATCAATGACCAAATCATTATTTTGGAAGCGCTTATAAAAGTCCGCCAAATAGGCATCAGCATTTGCCAGTTGATGATTGACCATCACTTTTAACGCGCCAAAACGTTCTGTCATACAGCTGGCATTATCATACTGTTGCTGCGCCCATTCATCTGCACCAGCAACGTTGGCGGTCAATGCCATATCGAGTACCACATTACGTAAAGCACGGGTGCCACGAGCGGCGGCACTGTCTTCATAAGCCTGCATCGGTAGCTGCTTATAAAGCTCAGACCATTGATCTTTTAGCGCCTCTGCCAGCTGTTGATATAAGCCTTCACGCTGTGCTTTTACCAGCTCTGGATCGTAATCTTTATGAATAGCAGATGCCAACTCCGGTGCTGACGGAATATCAAGCAAACGTGCCGCCAACATCGCATCACTAGCAGCCAATTCAGGTAAGGCCTGCGCCACTGCTTGCAGATATATCTCAGGACTGCTTTTCGCGCCTTGACCTTGCAGCAAAATGCGATTGACAAGCATTTGCGTCACTTGCCAGCGGTTAAAGCCATTGTTCTCATATTTAAGCAAAAACGCCAAATCTTCATCTTGATAATCATAATTGAGCTGTACTGGGGCGCTAAAATCACGTAGCAAGGATACTACTGGCTCGCTTACTACATTTTCAAAGGTAAAGGTTTGTGTGGCTTGATCGAGCAGCAACATACGCTCAGCGACGATAGCACCAGACTCTTTATCAAATAGTGCGGTCGCTACGGGTATCGGCAATGGTTTTGGTGCATCAAAGCCTGCAACATGACGGGTTTGCTGACTCAAGGTAATGGTCAATATTTGCGTAGCGCTGTCATAGTATTGGTGACCAGAGACCACAGGCGTACCGGGCTGACGATACCAATCGATAAAGTCCTCAATCTTGCTATCGGTAATACTAAGCGCCGATAAAAAGTCTTCAACTGTGACCGCTTGCCCATCATAGCGACGGAAATACTCATCTGTCCCTTTGCGGAAGTTGTCTGGCCCTAGCGTATTGGCAATCATACGCACGATTTCAGCGCCTTTCTCATAAACAGTGGTCGTATAAAAGTTATTAATCTCAACGAAGCTCTCAGGGCGTACAGGATGTGCAAGTGGTCCTGCATCTTCGGCAAACTGATGGGCGCGCAAGGTTGCCACATCATCGATACGCTGGACTGCACTTGACTGCTGGTCGGCTGAAAATGACTGATCACGGTAAACGGTAAAGCCTTCTTTTAGACACAGCTGAAACCAATCACGGCACGTAATGCGATTGCCCGTCCAGTTATGAAAGTATTCATGGGCAATGATAGATTTGACACTAAAGCTGCGCGAATCCGTAGTCGTCTCAGGGCTAGACAGTACACAAGCGGTGTTAAAGATATTTAAACCCTTGTTTTCCATCGCCCCCATATTAAACTGGCTCACCGCCACAATCATATAACGGTCTAAATCATAAGCGCGACCATAATTGACCTCATCCCATTGCATCGAATCTTTTAAAGCTTGCATGCCGACAGCACATTTATCGATATCTTCAGACTTCGCATACAGCTCAAGCATTACCTCACGCCCTTCGCTCGTCGTATAGCTATCAGCCAATACATCTAAGTCAGCGATAACACAAGCAAACAAATAGCTTGGCTTATTGGTCGGGTCTTGCCAAATCGCATAATGACGCTCAGGTGCATCCGACACTTCACCCGCTTCTAGCAAATTACCATTACTCAAGAGCGTTGGGAAACGCTTATCAGCTTCTAAGCGTGTGGTAAATATCGCCAGCACATCAGGACGGTCTGGATAAAAGGTAATCTTGCGAAAGCCCTCTGGCTCACACTGGCTGACAAACATGGTATCGTCACCACTACCGGCAATATATAAGCCTTCAAGCGCCGTATTGGTATGCGGATGGATGCGTACTTGCAGCTGTAATTTGGTGTTTTCTGGCGCATCGGTAATGGTCAATGCGCCCTCAGCTTGCGTATAACGATTACGAGAAAGCGGCTCATCATTAAGCTTAATAGACATCAGCTCAAGTGCTTCGCCATACAGCACCAAGTCGCCGTCAGTCTGACGCTGCATCACCAAAGTACTATCTACAATAGCATGATCATCAAATAGCTTAATATCCAAATCAACGGTTTCGACATCAAAACTTGGTGGTCTATAGTCTTTTAAATGAATTTTACTTGGAGCATGTGATGGCACATCTGGCATGTCAGGATTGATAATTTGAGCAGCGGTTTCAGTGGTGGACATGGAAGTTCCTATTATTATTTATGATAAAAAACTTGTGATAAAAAAGCTTGTGATAAAAAAATACGATAAAAATGTATGATCAGTTATATTCAAGCGGGTCATCAATGAGCAGCCGTTTTATTATGATTGCATGGCTTATGAAACATAGCTCATGAAATATAATTCATGAAACATAGTTCATGAAGCATAACTCCTGACATATGGCTTACAACACTTAGCTACATTGCTCTAAACCACCAAATTTCAAGTGCGAGGATGAATAAAAACCAGCTTAGCATTTATTACTCAGGTAGTAGTCAGGGCTAGCATGAACCGCTCGCCTTTTTATTCGTTTATTAATCACTATCCCCTTTATCAATCACAGCAGTTAATCATTGGATAATGCGTAGTAACATGATGTAATAGGCTGATGACTAATCTGACTACCAATTAAACGACCAACCTTATGACGAATTATGCTTCAAACATTACTTTACCATTATTAAGTGCTTATATTGAGGCGTTACTACCTTCATTAGCCACGCCTACCCGGAGTCAAGTAACTGAGCAACTAACCTCTGTCGATAATCATCAGGGTGAAATATTGTGGGTCGTACCAGATAAACAGGAACGCTTAAATCTGCAAGCCCAACTTAGAGATAGCATTGCTATTATAAAAAGCAGCGCGCCTGATAGTCTCTATAAGAACGATGAAAAAAATGATGAGATGGCAGCATTGCCTATAGCGACTTTAACCGAGCTTACCCAACAAGCGCGGCCTGAGCGTTATAATTTGGCCTGCTTTTGGCTACCTACCTTATCGGCAGAATTACTACAACAGTATATCCCCCTACTCATGCGCTATCGGGACATCTATGCCGCCCATTTACTTATCGTGCTTGATAAGGCAATAGATTTGCGCGCTTACGGTTTGACACCGTTCGATATTTTGAGCGAAGCATCTTTAGACAAGGATATCACTCATCAAAAAAACACCTCTTCATTGACGGCATCATCGCCCATATCCGCCACACTTTGGCAGTTTAATTTGTACGATTATAAGCAGTTGCCAAATTGGCTCAATGCTGATTACTGGGCGAACCCTGAAAACTGGGGTAAGAACCGTTGATGAACTACCCACTACTTTAGAGGTAGGGGTTTCTTAGGTAATACCCATACTTGATACGGTATTCTGTATCAGCGGTTAGGTAAATTGACTAAGCTAACTCCGTCGCACCGACGGTTTTGAGTGTGGCCAGTTTCAAACCCTCATTGAGAATGTTGATACTGGCGTTAATGTCCCGATCATTGGTTTGCAAACAACTAGGGCAATCCCATGATCGCAATGATAAGGGTAATTCAGCCTTGGTCAGCAAGTGATTGCAGCCTGAGCAGGTTTTAGAGGATGGATACCATCGGTCTATTTTAATAAGCGTTTTGCCATACCATTCCGCTTTATAAGCAAGCATGGTGGTGAATGTTGACCATGAACTGTCTGATATGGCTTTGGCGAGTTTATGGTTCTTAACCATACCCTTGACGTTTAAATCCTCTATGGCAATCACATCGTGGTTTTTGATGAGATTAAATGAGAGTTTGTGTAGAAAGTCAGTGCGGCTACTGGTTATTTTCTCATAAACTTTAGCGACTTTAAATTTTTGCTTTTGATAATTGCGACTGTCACTAAGTTTGCGATTAGCAAGTTCGGCAACTGCTCTACGTTTGGCTAAAATCTTTTGTGCGCGAGTTAACTTGTCTTGCAGCTTCGATAAAAACTTAGGATTAGCAACTTTCGTGCTGTCCGATAAGACGATAAAGTCTGTCAATCCTAAATCAATACCGATGTTAGAGTGTGTTTTTGGTAGTGGTGTGGCAATGGTTTCAACCAATAAGCTGACATAGTATTTGCCTGATGGGGTTCTACTGATGGTAGCGCTCTTAATCAAACCGTTTATTTTATTCGGGAATTTAGCGGGGATATGGCCAATCTTAGGCAGTTTAACGGTGCTCTCTGTGATCGCCACTGTGCCCTTTTGGTTGTTGGTGGTGTAGCTATCGCGTTGCCCTTTTTTCTTGAACTTGGGGAAGCCTGTGCCGTTTTTAAAGAACGACTGATAGGCTTTTTGCAAATGACGTTCAACTTTAGACAATGCCAGACTATCGACCTCTTGTAGCCACTCAAACTCTTTTTTATACTGAGCAGGGTAGTTTTTGAGGGTTGTTTTGGTTTCTTTATAGTGCTCAATCTTATCGCTAAGCATCTTATTCCAAATAAAGCGCACACAGCCGAATGACTTGGCAAAGAATACTTGCTGGTCAATGGTCGGATATAGTCTGACTTTATAGGCTTTTAGGATCTGCTTTGGCATCGCTGCTTGTTGTTAATAAGTGGTATGATTATTAATTATAATACCACAGGTAGTAAGGACTGCTACCAATAACGCCTTCATCCCGATACTTTAGAAGTAGGGGCTTTCTGCGCGGTTTTTGGTAAAATATCGGATAGGTATATGTAAATTCTCGAATTATTTACAGTAATACTACTTACATAAAGTAACATTTAGTATATGATAGATAGTAATTGCCTAAGTTTTACCAAAAGCAGTTTACAACAACAAATGTCATTAAAATTTTAGGAGCTCATTATGTCAACCAGTTTTTCAAAAATCGCTGCTCTAGCAGTATTATCAAGTGCTGTGGTATTGGCATCAGGTTGTGCCAACAAACCTAAGACGGAAGTTGTCGTGGCCCCACTAGGTATCCCAGGTGGTCAAGCGGGTTATAACGGCGCGGTTATCGTCGGTAACTCAAATGCTGTTATTACTGGTGCTGAGAACCTGCAAGCAGTTGTATACTTTGCCTTTGATAGCAGTGAAATCACTTCACAAGCGGCTGGCGTCTTAAACCAACATGCCGGTCTACTAAGCTCAAATCCAAACGCTGGTGTTGTTATCGCTGGTCACACTGATGAGCGCGGTAGCCGTGAATATAACATCGCCCTAGGTGAGCGCCGTGCCCAAGCTGCACGTGATTATCTTGCGGCCCAAGGTGTTGCGGCAAATAATATCCGTGTCATCAGTTATGGTGAAGAGCGTCCAGCAGCTGCCGGTACGACTGAAGATGCCTATGCACAAAACCGCCGTGCTGAATTGTCTTACTAATCGCTTTTGATAAGACTTTGTTAGCCTAAATTAATAAGTAGCAAAAAGCCCAGCAAATATATTGTTGGGCTTTTTGCATTCTGCTACGCTAAAATGAATTGTTAAAAGTGGTTTATATTCTGACAAACCGCAGCTATGACTAATTTAAAAATACGAAGAAACCTATCTCTCAACAGCTTTAAGCTAATAGCCTTTACTATAAATAAACGATGCCAACCTTAAACTTACATAATATCCAATACAGTCAACTTGATTCCACGACGTGGTGCGCGACGGCTCAGGTAACTGCACCTTTCTCTCAAAATCGCGTGGATTTATTGAGTAATTCACAAGTTCCATCTGCACGCGAAACCGCCTATCATCAGCGCCAGCAGCAACGTGCTGGTGTGCGATTGTTATTACAATCTCTACTTAACAAGCTAGGTATTATGGACAGTTTGGATGACGTAAGCTTCCCCTATCGACTTGTTAACAGCCAATATTACGTGTGCTTTAGTCATACTGGGGCAAGCAGTCAAAATAATTCTACTCAGCCGAACAGAGTAAAACCTTTTAACGGGTTAGATAATAAAGTTGCGGTTGTTATCAGTTGTCATCGACCGGCAGGCATCGATATAGAAACCAATAACGTTGAGTGGCGGGTGGCAAAGCGCTTTTATCATATTAATGAGATTGCTATCTTACAAGCTCTAACCATTACTCAGCGTGACACTGTCGCTAAGTTACTATGGCAAATAAAAGAGTGTTTTATTAAAATTCATCAATATACCCTTGCCCAAGGTTTGGGTATGGATTACTCCTATCTCATTACCGGCTTAGTAAACGGCATCGAAGCACAAGCACAGCTACCTTTGTTAGCGTTTAACGATGATAAAACCGCTTACTATCTCATCTTACTATCTGAGCAGCAGACAGTGATTGTCTATTAAAAAGTATTTAATGTAGGCACATCATTCTGACTTTATTTTAGACAAAAAAAACGACCCTCTTCAGGATCGTTTTTTTATTACTACTTATCTTCTAACAACAGTCCTTAGACTGTGATTAGCTTAGAAGCGGTAAGTTGCACCAACTTTAACAATTGGCATCCACTCTAACCAGTTTTTATCTTCAAGTTCTTTTTCAGCTGATGCAGCTAAATCTTTACCAGTAAGTCCTGTGATAGCATTACCGTTAGAATCTTCTGCTTTAAGAACTTGGTTAGGATCTAGACTGGTGATAGTAGCATCAGTTTTACCCATATAAGCTGCACCAATCTCACCAAATAAACCGAAGTTGTTAGTGATATTAGGACGGAAACCAATAGTTGCATAAGGTGCTAGTTTGTTACGATGCTCTACTGTACCAGCTAAAGCAACGCCGCTAGCATCATATTTAATATCATTAACTTTGTAGTATCCACTAATGCCTTCGCTAGGGTTAGCAGTGACATCGATATCGTTATCAGGAACGATGATACCAGCACCCATAGTGAACCAGTTAGCTGCAGGACGTAACTGCACACCTAGGTACGGGTTACTAAAATCTGAATCAACTTCATAGTTTACGCCGTTTGCATCAAAGTCACCGCCGAATAGGTCAGCAACATCGCCACCTGCCCAACCAGCTTGTAGTTCAGTTTTGTCGTTAAGTGCCCAACCGATGTTAGCACCATAACCTAAAGTACCAACTTCAGCGCTGATAGCAGCTGGATGAGTAACGGTTTGGAAGAAAGTTTTAGTACCACCAACAACAGCACCCGTAGTGTTACGTACAACACCAGCGTCAGCATTATATGCATAAGCAGGCTCAGCTTGATAAGCAACAGCTACTGGCTCAGCTTCGTATACAACTGCTTCATTGCCATCAACAACGATAACTGGCTCAGCTGCTAATGCAGCACTTGATGCTAAAACAGCAGCAGAGATTGCCGTTAATTTAATAAGTTTCATAGAATACTCTCCTAAAGTGTGAAATAACTCGCCCGTAAAAAAATGATAATTTAGCTTTTTTTAAACAACCATTTTGTTGAGCAGATTAAAACAATTTTGGCTTGAAAAGTCACCCCCATGGATGCGCTTTTTATTTGCCGTTATGTAAAGATTGCATAGATATTGTAATAATTGCTACACCAATCCGCAAAACTTCGCTTTCCTGTTACACAATACTCTCAAAGCAACTGAATAGCACAAACACGAATATTGAATCGCTTAACGCTCATGTAAAGGTATTACAAAACATGTCAGTATAATGACCTATGTCACACTTTAACTCAATTACAGTTATAGAGTTTATTACTACAGTTTGTTGTGGTTTGTGAGTTAACGTATCTAACATTACCTAATTACTGATAATTTAGAAGCCAGATAACTTAAAAAACCAGATGATTTAGAAAGCTGTTAGTTAATACTTAGTATGAATAGCAGTATGGTACATAAATGTGTTTATATTTAATAAGATATAAGCTTGTCTAAGCGCCATAATATGCTAAATTAGTCTTAGTCATAAAGTTGCTTTGAGACTATGAATTTACGGGTCTTTAACTGACTGATTACGGCGTCTTTTGTTCTCTGCTTTATTTTTATCATTCTTATTGAGCCATCTATATGCCTAAAGTATCGTCGATTACCCGTGTGTTAGAGATTATCGAAGCCGTATCTTACGCTTCAAAGCCCCTCTCGCCACTTGAGCTATCGCAAGAGCTTGATATCCCAAAACCGACCATTCATCGATTGATTCAAAATTTGGTCGATGAAGGGTTTGTTACGGTGGATATTGGTGGCGGTATTATTCCTGGCAAACGGGTACGTAATTTGAGCGTCGAGCTTTGGCAACAGCGCCAGTTCTTTAATGAGCGCCAAATAATTTTGCACAAATTGGTTGATGAGATTGAAGAGACTTGTGGTATCGCCATTCCTTATCAGATGGACATGATGTATACCAATCGTGCTAAGACCTCGCTACCGTTACAGATTTATCTCCCTGTCGGCGCAAAATCACCGATGTGGTGTACGGCCACCGGCAAGCTTTATTTAAGCCAGTTATCGGCGACCAGCCGCGCTAAAATACTGCAAGGGCTTCCGCTAGATAAATTTACTAAGAATACGATTACTGATATTGATGGGTTAAATGCCGAGCTTGATCGTATTGCAGAGACGGGTATCGGTATCGACAATGAAGAGTTTATCTCAGAGATGGTAGCAGTATCGGTGCCTGTATTGGATAAAAAATCACGCTATTTGGCTTCTTTATATATTCACGCCCCAACCATCCGTGTGTCATTAGATGAGCTACTGACACACGTGCCGCGTTTGCAAACAGCTGCGCAGGATATTCAAGCTTTGGTGTATGAGCTGCAAAACTAGAGCCTGTATCATTAAGAAAAAATATGATCGAACATAAAAAGGTCCGCGCTATAAAACTAGCGCAGACCTTTTTTATACTTTTCTTAGCAGCTCTATCAAGAACAGTCTTTTAATACTTCATTAAAGCACAATATTCAAAACAGTTTAATAAACTTAATCTTTAAGACCGTTAAGACAATACTGAACTGTCATGACGCGCCATAATACTAGAAAAATCCTTATCACCGTTGTCTACCGTATGTGCTTCGTAAAGCTCCGTCGCTTTGGCACCCATTGGGGTTTCAACATCGGTATCCTTAGCCGTTTGCATCGCAAGGTTAAGATCCTTTTGCATCAGCTTACTCATAAAGCCGCCTTTATAACCGTTGCTAGAGGGGACGTTCTCCATCACTTGCGGATAAGGGTTATAGACCTCTAACGTCCAATTACGACCTGAGCTTTGTAACATAATATCTGACAACACTTTTGGGTCGAGACCGTTTTTAACCCCCAAATTAATCGCCTCTGCCGTTCCCGCCATTAGAATCCCTAACAGCATGTTATTACAGATTTTCGCAACTTGTCCGGCACCATGGTCGCCTGCATGAAAGATGTTTTTGCCCATAACAGCGAGTATCGGCTCGGCTTTGGCGAACGCATCAGCGCTGCCACCGACGATAAAGGTTAAACTACCAGCGATAGCGCCGCCCGTACCGCCGGAGACTGGCGCATCTAAAAAGTCGATACCAAGCTTACTTGCAGCCTCTGCCACCGTTCTTGCATCAGCTGCCGCGATGGTACTGCTATCGATGACCAATGTACCTTTGGGTAGTTCTGCTAGTAAGCCATTAGCTCCATCATTGCCTAAATAGACAGAATGGACGTGTTTGCCCGCAGGCAACATGCTAATGACGACTTGTGCATTGCTCGCAGCATCTTTAGGGCTAGCAGCCACACTGGCACCTGCTTGTTGCAAGCGCGCGGTCGCCTCCGCAGACAAATCATAGACAGAGAGCATATAACCCGCCTTTAATAAATTCTCTGCCATCGGTGCGCCCATATTGCCAAGCCCAATAAAGGCTATATTTGGCTTGGCAGTATTGTTTGAGTCTTTATTGCTTAAATCTGAATCCTTTGTACCCATCTCATCGCTCCTTGATGATTGCTTATGCAGACAGTGCTACACATAGTTTTACGTTTTTTAGTTTATACCTGATTCTTATAATGAGCTTACAAGCTCTTAGCGCACAAGCTGGCTGCCTAAGGCTTCATCACCCAACCAATCGCCTAGAGGATGTTCGCCCTTAGCATAAGGGTTTACAAAGTGCTGATGTATATATTCCTGCCCTTCGGTGCTTAGACACTCTGCTAATGAGCGCGACCATTGCGGGTTGCGATCTTTGTCAATCAGTAGCGCACGTACGCCTTCTTTAAAGTCAGGATTGGCCGCACAATGTACCGCTACGTTGGCCTCTAAATACAGAACCTGCTCTAGCGATAAGTCCGTGACTTTATGATAAAGCGCGTAGGTCAAAGCGACAGTAACTGGGCAACCTTGACGGTACGTATCTACTGCCCGCTGCGTCCAGCTATCTTTAGCAAAGTCTGTATCTAGCTTTGCCAGCGCTTCGTCACTTTGTAAAAGTGCATCAATATCTCCCAGTCCGCCGCTGTTCATCAACTGCTGGATAGGTTTCCAATATGTCGCTAATTTGCTAGCAGGCAATTCGGCTGCTGGTTGCGCTGCCAATGCACGGCTAACAATACTATGAGCGCTATTGTTGCGACATTTATCGGTGCTACCTGCTGCCACTTGCCAATCGCCCTGTTTTAAGCTTTGTATGACGGCATCATAATCACTACTAGCAACGGCATACTCTGCTAGATTGGATAATAAAGCGTCATTGCCGTTACACATCGCACCCGTTAGCCCTAAGAACAAACCTGTTTTAGCTGGCATGCGCTGTAGGAACCAACTACCAGAGGCATCAGGAAACAGTCCAATAGTCACTTCTGGCATCGCAAAGCGGGTGCGCTCAGTGACCAAACGATGACTACAGCCAGCCATCAAACCCATGCCGCCACCCATAATAATGCCATCGCCCCAGAGGATTAACGGCTTTGGATAAAAATGCATCTGCCGATAAAGACGATATTCATGACCGAAAAACTCTGTCGCATAAGGGTTCGGTAGCGGCGCACTGGTAGACATACTGTCATACAGCTTACGGATATCGCCGCCAGCACAAAACGCCTTGTCGCCTGCTCCTTTTAATACCAATGCCACTATCTGATCGTCATTTTGCCACTGCTCTAGCTGCTGGGCTAATAACTGACACATCTCAACACTGAGCGCATTGAGAGATTTGGGCGTGTTTAACGTCATTATTCCAATAAGATGGCCACACTCTGTCGGCTCGGTATCGAACAATACTGGCGCTTCTTGTGTGATGTTTTCTACAGAATTTTGATTATTAGTATCGTCCGTCACTGTCGTCGCTGCTGTCATAAAAGTAACCTAAAAATTAAAAGGAAAGATATTAACGCTAAGTCTGATTCAATTTGGCTTATTTAATTTGACTTATTTATTTTGCCAAGTGGGTTTACGCTTTTCTAAAAACGCTTGCACGCCTTCGCGCTGATCTTTGGTGTCGAACAACTTAACAAAAGCTTCACGCTCATGGATAAGGTTTTGGGCAGGCGGGGTGTTTCTTGCGGCTTGGATAAGCTGTTTAGAGTAACTGACGGCAACAGGAGATTGCTTAGCGACTTTTTGCGCTAAGGCTTGCGCCGCTAATAAACCGCCACCCTTTGCCGTGACTTCTTCGACTAAGCCAATACGTAATGCGGTCTCGGCATCGACGCGCTCACCGCACAATATCATCCGCTTCGCCCAACCTTCACCAACCAGCAAAGGTAGATTCTGCGTACCGCCTGCACATGGCAATAAGCCCACGCCCGTCTCTGGTAAAGCCATCTGTGCATGCGCTTCTGCGATACGGATATCACAGGCCAGCGCGCACTCAAGTCCACCGCCCATCGCATAACCATTGATAACCGCGATACTCACACCGCGATACGCTGATAGCGCTTCAAACGCTTCCCCAAAAGCGATGGCCATGCTGATTGCTTGACCTTTATCACCGTCTGAGAAATTGTTTAAATCCGCACCTGCTGAAAAGAACTTCTCGCCGTCGCCATGAATAATTAAGGCGTAAACGTCATCATTGGCATTGAGGTCAGTGACCAGCTGTTTGAGCGCTGGCAGACTGTCCATCGTCCACGTATGGGCTGGCGGATTATTCAGTGTCACGGTAGCAATGTGACCGTCAATTGATAACTTTAAATTTGTATAATCGGTCATGGAACATCCTTGTTATAGTATTTCTATAAAACTGCTTTATTCAAAACGCCTAATAAGCAAATAATTTTACAATATTGTTGGGCTAGCGTAGTTGACTCAACGCATCATCTTGCATAAGCTGACGCGAGACAATTACCCGCATGATCTCATTGGTGCCTTCCAAAATCTGATGCACACGCAAGTCTCGTACATGGCGCTCAAGCGGATACTCATTCAGATAGCCATAACCGCCATGTAGCTGTAAGGCTTCATTGGCAACATCGAAACAAAGATCAGTGGAGAGACGCTTTGCCATCGCACAGTAGGTAGAAGCTTGCCCATCATTGTTATCGACTTTATTAGCTGCTAAATAAAGCATTTGCCGCGCAGTAATGGTTTGGGTAAGCATATCAGCAAGCTTAAACTGTACTGACTGTAAGCTGGCAATCGGGCTACCAAACTGGCTACGCTCTTGCACGTAATTGGTCGCTGTCTCTAGCGCTGACTGCGCCGTACCTACCGCACAGATACCAATATTAATACGACCGCCATCCAAGCCTTTCATCGCAATGCGAAAACCTTGGCCTTCTTCACCGATGAGATTTTCTACTGGTACTTTGACATCTTTAAAGCTGATGGTACGGGTTGGCTGCGCTTTCCAGCCCATTTTATGCTCGTTTTTACCATATTCGATACCAGCGCTATCAGCGTCTACCACAAATGCAGAAACCCCTTTTGATCCTGCGCCGCCTGTACGCGCCATGACCACTAAGACGTCAGTCGAGCCTGCGCCTGAGATAAAGGTTTTCTCGCCATTGAACACGTAATGGTCGCCTTGCTTATCGGCTTTGGTGCGTAATGAGGCCGCATCAGAACCGGCATTCGGCTCAGTTAAGCAGTAGCTACCAAGCCATTCACCGCTGACCATGTTGGGCAAATACTTTTTACACAAAGCATCGCTACCGTACTCACCTATCATCCAGCTCGCCATATTATGGATACTCATATACGCGGCAACGGCGGTATCACCCCATGCCAGCTCCTCAAACACCATCGCAGAGTCTAGGCGCGGTAACCCTAAACCATCATAGTCAGGATTGGTATATAACCCCAAAAAGCCAAGCTCACCTGATTTCTTAATCACATCAATTGGAAAGTGCGAGGTGCGATCCCATTCAGCCGCATTGGGCTTTAGCTCTTTTTGAGCAAACTGCCGAGCGGTTTGGCGAAAGGCAATTTGGTCTTCAGTCAATGAGAAATCCATAGGGTCATCCTTGTGCTTGCATAGCAAATATGGTGAAGAAAGTTTAGTAAGTCATCAGTTCAATATCGTTATACAGTATAGCAGCGACAAAACGACAATCATAAATCATGCTTTGTTAAAAACATACTGAGTAAGATTGTCGCTATGTTGTTGAGATGCTGCAAATATAGTGGATTAACAATTACATTGAAATAGTGGTATTAACGCCGCGGCTTGCCTCATCATCAAACCAACGTGCAGTAACCGTCTTGGTCTGGGTGTAGAATTGTACTGCCTGCTTACCATAAGGACCGAGATCGCCAAGCTTACTAGCACGTGAGCCTGAGAATGAGAACATCGGTAGTGGCACAGGAATCGGCAAGTTAATACCGATTTGACCGACTTGCACATCCTGTTGGAATTTATGTGCGGCCGCTCCTGACTGAGTGAATATCGCCGTACCATTACCATGTGGATTGGCATTCAATAGCTCAATCGCTTCATCAAGGTCAGCTGCACGCATGATACACAGAACAGGGCCAAAGATTTCTTGCTGATAAATTTGCATATCAGCGGTAACGTTATCAAAGATAGTCGGTCCTACAAAGTTGCCTTTCTCAAACCCTTCAACCGTGATGCCGCGACCATCAAGAAGTAGACTGGCGCCCTCTTCTACCCCAGTACCAATTAAGTGCTCTACACGCGCTTTTGCGGCAGGTGAAATGAGCGGACCTAAGTCCTTGTCGTTTTTACCTGCTGAAACCACTAAGCCTTCTGCTTTAGCTTTAATATCGTCAATCCATTCACCTGCTGCGCCCACTAGCACCACGACCGACAGCGCCATACAACGTTGACCGGCGGCACCAAAGGCGGCACCCGCTAGCTGATTGAGTGTTTGTTCTTTATTGGCATCAGGTAGGATAACGCCATGGTTCTTGGCACCCATCATGCACTGGGCACGTTTGCCAGATTTGCTGGCGCGCTCGTAGACATGTTTGCCAACGTTGGTTGAACCAACGAATGAAACCGCTTTGATATCTGGATGATCACAAATAGCATCAACCGTCGCCTTGCCGCCATGCACGACGTTTAAAACGCCCTCCGGGACGCCTGCTTCTACTGCCAGCTCAACCAGACGCATGGTCACCATTGGATCTTGTTCAGAAGGCTTAAGAATGAATGTATTGCCCGTGGCAATCGCCATTGGGAACATCCATAGCGGAATCATCGCGGGAAAGTTAAACGGCGTGATACCAGCGCAAACGCCAAGTGGCTGCCAAATGCTATAAGTGTCTACGCCTGACGCGACATTTTCAACAAAGTCGCCAATCTGCAAATTGGCAATACCCGCGGCATGCTCGACGACTTCAAGACCACGGAACACATCACCGCGCGCATCAGCAATGGTTTTACCCTGCTCGGCAGTCAAGATTTCTGCCAGCTCATCCATATGCTCGCGAATCAATTCTTGATACTTTAAAAAGATACGCGCACGCGTGGTGATTGGCGTTTTGCGCCATGTCTGAAAGGCTTTCTGAGCGGCAGTGACGGCTTGATTGATTTCATCGTCAGTGGTTTGCGGAACTTTAGCAATAACTTCTTGGGTGGCGGGATCGGTGATATCAATCCATTCGCTGGTATTAGAATCAACAAATTGACCATTGATGAGCTGTTTAACGTGGTGCATAAGACATCCTTATCTTGTTTGCGAGACTACCCTTTTATGGTGTCCTAGTATTCAAAAAAGAGATAAAAACGATAAGTTTTTATCAATCAAACTTAATTTTTAAAATGATTTATTTCGTATCGTTATTGACTATAGCAATAAATCAATTTTAGGGTCAAGTGCTTTATCAAACTTTTATCTAAGAATTTGTGACTCTTTAAATTCTCTAACATTTAAAAACCAAAAAGCCCATGACTGTACATGAGCTTTTTCCGATATTAAGATACATGGCTTTTTTCAATTAATACGCTATTAGATTAATAGTCTTTCATCGACTGCTTAATCGCATCAATCGCGGTTGGGTTATCAAGTGTTGACATATCACCTGTCTCATTACCTTCTGCTAAAGCACGAATAGCGCGGCGTAATATTTTTCCGGAGCGCGTTTTTGGTAATGCTTGCGGAAAATAAATCGCCGCCGGTCTGGCAATACCGCCAAGGGATTTTACCACGGCACCGATGACTTGCTGCTCAATACGGAAACGGTTTTCGGTCGTCGCCACTTGCTCATGGTCTTTTAGCACACAAAAAGCAATCGGCAACTCGCCTTTTAACTCATCCTGAATACCCACGACCGCACATTCTGCCATCTCTGGATGGGTACTGATAGCTTCTTCAATCTCTTGCGTGCCGATACGGTGACCGGCGACGTTAATCACATCATCAGTACGTCCTAAGATATAAAAATAACCATCTTCATCCGTCACTGCATAGTCCGAGGTTGAGTATTGCTTGCCATCAAACAGACCAAAATAGCTGCTGATAAAGCGCTCGTCATTACGCCATACGGTGGTGAGACAACCCGGCGGTAAGGGTGCGCGAATGGCGAGCAAGCCCTTTTCGCCAGCTTTACAAAGCTCGCCGGTTTCTTCGTTTATCACGTGGGCATCATAACCATACATAGGATAACCGGGCGACCCTTGTTTGTGCGGCTTATGGTTAAATTTGGGCGTATTACTTAGAATTGGCCAGCCTGACTCTGTCTGCCAATAATGATCTAAAATCGGCACACCTAAATGCTTAGTCAGCCAATTGGCCGTTGACTCATCAAGCGGCTCACCTGCTAAAAAGAATGACTTAAGGCTGGAGACGTCGTAGCGTGTCATCCAAGTCTCATCTTGTTTTTTAAGCATACGCACACCGGTCGGTGCGGTAAATAAAATATTAACCTTATTGGCTTCGACAATCCGCCACCAGATGCCAGGGTTTGGACGATGTGGCAAGCCTTCATACATCACACTGGTCATGCCAGCGAGCAATGGCGCATAAATGGTATAAGAATGCCCAACCGCCCAGCCGATATCAGATATCGCCCAAAAGGTCTCGCCCGCCTTGCCATCGTAGATATAATCTATCGACGTCGTTAGCGCCACTGCATGGCCGCCGGTATCACGCTGCACACCTTTTGGCGTACCGGTAGTGCCTGAAGTATAAAGCAAATAAGATGGCGTATTGGACTCTAGCCAGACTGGTTCGACAATCGCATTGGCTTCACAGCTGATACGGCGCTGGGTTGCATAATCGACATCGATAGCTTTTTTCTCAAACGGCAAAACACCACGATTGACGACTAGTACATGCTCGGGCTTGACCGTTGCTTGCTCAACGCCTTGATTGACCAAGCTCTTATAATTAACAACCTTACCGCCACGTAGACCCGCATCTACTGTGATGACCATTTTTGCTTCGGCATCATCCATACGAATGGCCAAGTTATGGGCAGCAAAGCCACCAAATACCACCGAATGCACCGCACCGATGCGTGCGCAGGCTAGCATGGCATAAGCCGCTTCTAATATCATCGGCATATAAATGATGACACGATCGCCCTTGCCGATACCGTGACGCTGTAGCACATCGGCAAAGTAATTGACTTCTTTATAAAGGTCATTATAAGTCAGGCGACGCTTGGTATAGTCAGTATAAAGCTCAACGTTATTGCCCAAATCTTTAAAGGCATCGACGACGGTAGGAAAGGTTTCGATTAATTCTTGGTTAATCTCAGAGGATAGCCAAATAAAAGCATCCTGCTCGGCGCGCTCTGCAAGATGGCGATCGACACAGTTATAACAAAGGTTGGTCTCACCGCCGACGAACCATTTAGCAAACGGCAGATTGCTGTCATCAAGGATTTGCTCAGGCTCTTTATGCCAATAAATGCGCTTGGCTTGCTCCGCCCAAAACTGCTCGCGATTATCAATGGAGGACTGATAAATATCTGCAAAGGTTTGCTTGCTATCAAATGACGCTTGAGAATTTTGGCTAGAGGATTGATTGAAGCTTTGATTATTATTGTGATTCACAGCTTGATTGCTGGTTTGATGACTGCTTTGATTGCTGGTTTGAGAGTTAGCTTGCTCGTTCATAATGGCTGTCCTTAGCGTAAACGATGGGTAATGCTGTAAGTTTTTATAAAAAGCAATGTTATAAGAAGCAATGTTATAAGATATGACTTCATAATATGATGCTTTATAAGATACGCTCTTATTCAATAATATCATAATATAAAACTGGCTATCCCTGCCAGAATTAAAAAACCGATACGTTATGTATCGGTTTAAAATGTAGCAGAGCTAGTGATAAAGGTCAACTATTAAGCGTGTCAGCTACTTGATATTTTGCTAGCCATAATCGCATTAAAAGTTAACCACTCTAAGCGATTACACCTCTGTTTGATTGGCATACATCTCTCGCATGACTTTTTTGTCATGTTTCCCTACCGAGGTTTTTGGTAGCTCATCGACGAATTTAAACTGACTTGGCACGCCATACTTAGGAATAATACCGCGCTCAACAGCTTGCTCGGCAATCGCTTTGATGTCATCGGCGCTGGTATCTTGGCAAGCAGGTTTAAGCACAATCAAGGCTAGCGGACGCTCGCCCCACTGCTTATCACGCACACCAATCACTGACACGTCAGCCACCGCTGGATGTAACGATAAAATCGTCTCAATCTCTAATGACGATATCCACTCACCGCCTGATTTAATCACGTCTTTTAGACGATCGGTAATTTTAATATAACCATCAGGCTGGATGTAGGCGATATCTTGCGTATGCATATAGCCATTTTCCCACAGCTCTTTACCCGCATCGTCATTTTTCAGATAGCTCTGCGTTAACCAAGGCGCACGCAGCACCAACTCGCCCGTATTGTCTTTACCCATACCGACAGATTCATTGTCAGTATTCCATACTTGAGCGTCTACCATCAGTACCGGCTTACCGGTCATACAACGGCGGGCGATATCTTCTTCTGCAGACATCTCAGGCTCATTGAGGCTAAATTCTGTCAAGCTAATAAGGGGGGCGGTCTCAGACATACCATAGCCAGTATAAACTTCGATACCTTGTGCCAATGCTGCTTTTGCTAAGCCTTCGGTCAGTTTAGAGCCACCGATAATCATTTTTAACCCATTAAAACTGGCATCACGATCTTGCGCTTCTTTGAGCACCATCTGCAAAATCGTTGGTACGCAATGGGTGATACTGACTTTTTCATTGATAATTAAATCCATCAATACATCGGGTGCATAGCGACCTGGATAGACTTGTTTTAGACCAACCATAGTGGCAGTAAACGGGAAACCCCACGCATGAACGTGGAACATCGGCGTCATCGGCATATACACATCGCCGTAACTGACGCCTTGCTTATTAGGCAGCATACCCAATGACGCCGCTTCCGTCAGTGTATGTAATACCAATTGACGATGGCTAAAGAACACCCCTTTTGGATCGCCGGTCGTGCCCGAGGTATAAAAAGTGGTGGCAATGGTGTTTTCATCAAAATCTGGGAATTCAAACTCGCTACTAGCGGCATCTAACAGCGCTTCATATTCACCGGTGACGCGATTTTGATTGCCGCCAAAGACGCCTTCATGCGTCACGCCATTGTCATCAAGCCAAATAATATGCTCAATACTAGAGTTTTCAAACTGATAATCTTTCACCAAGGGCGCAAATTCAGAATTGAGCAGCAATACTTTTGGTTTAGCATGGTTGATGGTATAAAGGATTTTTTCAGGTGACAGGCGGATATTGACGGTTTGCAAGATATATTCTGACATCGGTATCGCAAAGTACGATTCTAAGTAGCGATGACTGTCCCAATCCATGACTGCAATCACATCACCGGCATCAAGCTTTAAATCTGCTAAAACATTGGCTAAGCGATTGATACGCTGAAACAATTCTTTATAAGTGAAGCGCTGTTTATCGGCATAAACGATTTCTTGCTCTAGCGATACCGTTTTGGCACGATTTAATAGTTGCTTGACGATTAACGGATAATCGTAGGCTGACGGCGCACTATGATAAATATTTGACATAAATTTAACTTCCTTGTGGGTGGTTTTAATTATTTTAAAGCACTATTAATAAATTTTAGAAAACATATAAAAACAGAGCATTTTTATCGGTATACGCGTGGCTATAATGGATGGCAATACTTATCGTTATTCTTAATAAGCTCTATTGATAGTAAGAAAAAACCTAGGCTATGTAAAGCGTGCTTGCGTAAGTAGCATACGATGACCAGTACGTTGATTGGCATTTAAACACTTGGGTTATTATGTTATGACAAGGCCATATTAAGTGAAAAGATATAGTGCTAAAAATTGCTATATTAAAATGTGCTGCACTAAAAGCCCGCTTATCAAAAGAATTATTTTCTTAATAATAGGCGCTCAAAAAACGCTATCAAAAAATCCTCTTAATTCGCGCGAGGATTTGTTTTGACCATCCCAATGCTAGCAACCAATAACGCCAGCACTTGCACAAACAATAATAACCAAACCGTCAGCGACCATTGGCCACGCGCATAAGCAATGCCGCAGAGCCATGCGCCCATCGTGCCACCTGCGTAATAACCCATATAATATAAGCCCGACGCCAATGAACGTCCTTTTTTAACATTGACCGCGATATAACTGATGGTGGCAGCTTGCGTAATAAAGACGCCAGTGGACATAACAGCAAGCCCTATCACGACTCCCCAAAGCGGTGTTAGCAATGTTAGCAGCACGCCAAGCATCGAGATAACCATCGCTACTCGAACCGTACGCGCTGAGCCAAATCGGCGTAGCAACGTCGTCGATAATGGGGTGATGATAACGCCTATTAAATACACGGCAAAAATATTGGCAAGCGCACCTGTGCTTAATTCATAAGGTGTATCCGCAAGATGCAAATTAATAAAGGTAAAACAGCCAACCAACGAGAACAACACGCAAGCACCAAGCAAACAGGAAGTGACAACATAGCGATTGACCAAATGCTCACCGAGGGTCTGCATGGCTGAGCGAAAGTTGGGATTAGCAACGAAGTGCCGTGATGCGGGCAGCATTTTACCCACCCACAGCGCCCCGATCAGCGTCATACCTGCCATCACATAGTAGCCAGCGCGCCAACCAATAAGCTCGTGCAAGTGCCCAAGTAAAAAGCGCCCCATAAAGCCGCCGAGCACCGACCCTGACACATAAAACGACATCAGCTCAGTGACCGCGCGCCCCTCAAACTCTTCACCGATATAAGCAATCGTCACCACCGTAATACCGGGTACAGACAATCCCTGCATAAACCGCCACATGCCCATCCAGCCGATGTTCGGACTTTGGGCAATTAACGCAGTAGGTATCGCTAAAAACAAGAGCGCCCCAACGACAAATGACTTACGACCAACGGCATCAGAAAGCATGCCCAAAAATGGCGACATGATAGCAATCGCCAATATGGTAGCGCCGACAATCATGCCTGCCTGCACCTCAGTTGCGGACATATCCACCATCAATACTGGCAAAATAGCCTGAATAGAATAGACCTGCAAAAAAGCAAACATCCCAATCAAGCCAATCGTCAGCTTCAATACCCATGAAGGCGCATCAAATGGCAGCGGTTGATTGGGTGGCTGAGTGGGCATTTGAATATGGCGGCGGATAGCGCTGCTATCTTTGCCACTGCTACTGCCACTGCCACTGCCATCAACATTGACATTGATGTCGCTATCTATACTGTTATTTATATTATTATTCAAAGTATTACTGACTATATTGGACGCCTTTTTTAGCTGGAAGCTAGACGGCATAGGTGAGAGAAATAAAGCGATAGCATGAAATCGTTATAATAATAAAACTTATGACTGACTATAAAACGATGCATAATTTGTGAGTTTATCACAGCAAATACCAGACTCAGGTTTCGGTGTGTTATTCGCGATGCTATTTATGAATGTTATTTATAATAAAAGATTTTTATTCAAGTGCTTTTAATGACAAATTTTTCAACCCTAAAACGCTAGGCTGATTTTAACACTGTAGAGGTGATTAATATTTTTGACAGCTAATAGATTACTGTCTACTATTATTTTGCCCTGCTATTTATGATTGATATCGCCACTTTAGCCCTAGCCTGACAAAGTAATGCATAGAATAAAGTAACGCACAGAATAAACCTTACATACAAAAAGACCTCAAATAATAGACCCTTTATCATGTTAAACAACGCTATTTATCCAAGATTGATTGCCGCGACAGGTGCACTGATTGTTTCTATGCATGTGGCAGCGGTCACCTCAGAAGAAATAACCCCAATTAAACAGCCAGTAATGGAAAAGCTTTCAATTAATGAGCTGTCAACCGCCACCTTAGCAACCAAAATACCCGCAACTAAAATACCTTTAACCACGACAACATCAGCATCGCCTACCTCAAACTGTATTCCTGACAGTGTCATTACAGCGGCTGAGCTGTCAGCTACGCGCGATAATGGTCCTTTTACGGTGGCAAGTAAATCTGTTCCTCGGCAACTAGCCAATGGCTTCGGCGGAGGCACCATTCATTATCCTACCAATGCTGGAGACTGCGGCCTGTTAGGCGGTATCGCAGTGATTCCCGGTTATGTGTCTTACGAAGCCTCTATTAAATGGTGGGGGCCACGTCTGGCATCTTGGGGATTTGTGGTGATTACTATCGATACCAACTCTATTTATGATGACCCCGATAGCCGTGCCACCCAATTAAGCGCCGCACTCGATCATATTCTTAGCGATAGTACGGTGGGTGCGCAAATAGATAGCACACGTTTAGGCGCTATCGGCTGGTCAATGGGCGGTGGTGGCGCGCTGCAGTTAGCGACCAAGCGCAGTGACGTTCGGGCCATTATTCCGCAAACGCCCTATCATGATAAAGACTACGGCAACATGGACACGCCTGCTTTATTTATTACCTGTCAAAATGACCGCATTGCCTCTAATAAAAAGTACAGCAGTCCGTTTTATAATAATGCTGCTGGCGCAAAAATGAAGATTGAGATAAAAAATGGCAGCCACTTTTGTCCAAGCTATCGCTTTAACGAGATATTACTCAGCAAACCAGGTATTGCTTGGATGCATCGCTACATAAATGGTGATACTCGCTTCGATAAATTTTTATGCAACAATGAAAATTATGGCAACAGCCCCCGTATATCGGCTTACGATTATAAAAACTGTGTATAGTCAATTTAAGCTAAAAACAATACAGGGCGGCTGGGATAAGTTTTGCGCAGCCACTGGAGTGTAAAGCACACAGCAAACAAGGACAGAAGGAAGAAGAAGTTATCTCAGCAGAACGCTATTTTGAATTACATTACAGTCAAGGCAGTCCTCTAACCAATTTTTAATATTTACACATCTATATGGCTGATATCTATTTCCTTACAGACTTTACGTACTTAAAAAACCATAATCAGAACGTATGCATAATTCATTGCTATTACTAATAATTAAAAAACTCATAAAATAACGATTAAGGAAAAGTATCAATGACCGATAAAATACATGATTTGGGTGCAGGATTTTGGAATATTCGTGGCACATTTCGCTTAGGTGGGGTGCTAAATATAGGCACTCAGTGCTCGCTTGTAAAATTAGCCTCAGGTCGCTTTATATTTTTAGACAGCTATGAGCTCACCGACGACGTACGCGCTGAGATAATGGCCTTAACCAACAATGGGCAAGATGTCGAAGCGGTCCTCAATGTCCACCCCTTTCATACTGTCCACTGCGCACAAATGGCAAAGGACTTCCCGCAAGCAACTTTTTATGGCAGTAGCCGTCATCATAAAAAAATCCCTGCCGTACAATGGGCAGACGATTTGGTCGAAAGCGATGCGGTCGCCAAGCGCTACCCTGAGCTGAAGTTTTCTATGTCAGAAGGTATTCATTATATCTCGCCCAATGAGATGATTCATGCAGGCTCGCTGTTGGTATTCCATCCTGCCAGTAAAAGCTTGCACGTCGATGATACTTTTATGAGTCCACCAACCAAATTACTAGAAGCGGTGCTACCGGAACTGTTATTGCACCCAACGACCAAAAAAGCACTAAAAGATGAGCCTAATGCTGGCAAGCAGTATTGCGACTGGGCGGCCAATTTGGCCCATGAATGGCGCGAGGTACGTAACTTCTGTGCCGCGCATTCTTATTTAGTGAAGTTTAAAGAGGGTGAGTTTGAAAAAGCCTTATTAAAAGCCATTGATAAAGCCCGTCCTAAGCTTGAAAATGCTTAAACGCTTAGATGCTTAGCTGCTTTAAAAATTGATAATAAAAAAGGCTGCCCATACTATTACTAGCGGGGCAGCCTTTTTTTGTGGCGATTTTATATATAGTAGAATCACTTTAAAATTGATATAGTCGGTACTAAATAAAATGGATACGTTATCTGACAACGTGAAACTGGTACGAATTTTTCGTAGCCTCTGGAGTGCAAGGCGCACAGCAAGCAAGGAAAATTTATACCAGTCGCACATAGCTATAACGTAGCGCTTTTATTTTGAACTGATTATATAAAGCTTCTATTTTACAAAGCTATTTAGGCCATTTCTATAAAACAATAACTCCGCAAGCTCTGCCTCATTACTGATAATATCTGCCAATGTATAACGCTCAAGGACGTTGATAAAAGCGGTCAATGCTTCAAAGAATACCTGTTTTAGCTGACAGACAGGACTAATAATACAACCTGACTTGACCTCCGCACTTGCTTCCTCATCAATCAGCGTCAAAGACAAATCTTTGGCAACCGCATTATCATCATTACCATTAAAAGAGTTGTCAGAATTAGTATTGTCAGGCTTAGAATTAATCAATAAATCGGTCGAAAAACATTCAACCAAATTAAAATCAGGCTCAATCTGTTTGATTAACACACCCAAATTGATGTCTTTTGGCGCACACGCCAAGCGAATCCCACCGTTTTTACCGCGCACGCTATCTATATAGCCAAGTTGCCCGAGCTGATGAATAATTTTGGTCAAATGACTTCTAGAAATGTGATAACTGTTGGCAATATCACTGATATTTGCCAATAGGTGCGGCTCAGGCTTGGTCGCCAAATATATTAATGAGCGCAGCGCATAATCACTATAGTTGGTCAGTCGCATTTTTTGCACTCCAATGTTTGTTATAACTATTAACTTTATAATTTGAAATAATGCTATGTTTTAAGTCGCTTTAGCTTTTAAACTATTTAACTTTTAAAGCTGTTTAGCGTTTAAATGACTTAAATTTTAAATCAATTGCATTTTAACCGTTTCAACACCTTATTAGCCAAATAAACCATCTGGTCGCGGGCGTGCCAGTATCGGCAAATAACTGATACAAAACAAGGCAAAACAAGCTATCCAAGCGCTTTGTGCCAGCATTATCCATAATAAGTAATGACTCATATCGATTAATGGCAAAAATACCCGACTGACAAACGCCACTGCCATAAGCGCGAACATCGCATTGACGATTTTGGGTGGCTGATGAATACTGCGCCCCGTATGACCGAGCGATACCCGCGCCATCATCGCCACCGTCATCATGCCAATACCGGAAATCGATAATCCATGTACCGCAATGCTGTGGTTATAGCCTAACCATGGCTGCAGTGCGTACAATACAAAGCTCACACACATCCCTAAAAAGGCGATATATAATGACCATAGTAACGGTTTTTGCCAAATGCCGCGATGATACCAGCCAACTAAGCGTACAATGTTGACCACCGCCACCCCAAGTGCACTGATGGTCAGCAAGTATTTATTGGGATAAAACATATCAGTGATAAAAAAAGCAAAGAAGAACAATAAGCTTGCGATATCCTGCGCTTTATTATTACGTACCGTCACTGCTTCGGTTTCACCTTGAGCATTTGGCACACTTAGACCACGCTCAATAAAGAACGGCACCACGCGGCGACCGATGGTCAATACCAAGCCGATAATCAAATAAAAACCTAAATAAACACCAACTTTGGTCAGATTCATATTGGCGCTGATAATGCCCCAATAGCACAAAGCATTGCCCACTGTTAATAATGCAAGCTTGGCTAAAATCCCCATTTGCTTATATTGCTTAACTTGCAATACTGCACGGAAAATCACAAAAGCCATCGAGCCGATGAACAATAAATCAAATACCGCCGCCGCATATAGTAACGCCGCGCTGCTACCAGCAATCGTGATGCCTAAGCCAAATCCTACCCAACCCAAACGCGCCAGCAACCAACAGACAAAAATACCGAGCAGCTTGTAGCCATGCGGCATCATAACGCCCGTCCAAGTCTTAACTGCGGTCAATAAAAATCCCGCCACAATGGCCAGCGCATAACCATAAATCATTTCATGACCATGCCAATACAGCGGATTCAACGTTTGCGCATCGATATCTGTATGGCCGGTAAACACAAATGCCCACAACGCCATGGTTATAATGGCAAATAGTGTCCCTGCGCTAAAAAATATCCGAAAGCTCAAGTTGAGTATGGGATGCGGCGAGCTTGGTGGCTTGCTAGGTAGATTAATTGATTGCATAGCAGACTTCTTATAATAAAAGTTAGAAGGTATGTCTTAAAGATTCATTTTATATGAATGTTAATTATAATGCCACCTAAACTATATGACTGCTATGATTCATTCAAGTAGTGACTTATTAAAGCAGTTATCATATACAGCTATAATTGATATAAAGCGCTAGAATGGATAGTGTTATTTTAGCCCAATATGTATTTAATAACTGATATTAGATAACTTATACTCGATAACAGATGTTCGATAAGTGATATTCGATAACTTACCTTCTATAATTTACAGCCGCATAAAACTCTAAAGTCACACATAGCTTGATATTTGCCCTCACCATTACCATCATAGGTAATGAGCACAGTTAATTTGACTGCGTAAATGGTTCACTTTTAGGAGATTGTCATGACTGAAGCGCATGCACCGATTGAAAAACGTAAAATCGTTAATAGGTTTTTGACCCTACTGACCAAAGAACAGCCGCAAATGTATTATGCAACGACATCTGAGATCTCTCGTAGCATCCATACAATGATAAAAGAACATACCAACCGTCTGACAGTAGAAGAGCAAGCATTGGTTCGGCATATGACTATCGAAGAGATTGAAGCATTACTAGGCTTTCATTCTAAATAACATTAGAACTATAAAACTTTAGAATCATTGCGTATCAATAAAAAAAAGACCACCATTCAGGCGGTCTTTTTTTATATCGAAATATTTATCTAACTACATCTAAGTACGTTTATCCATAATGCGTTGATTAGAATGCACTGATTAAAACGGATATTGACGCGGTTCGTTTTGCATTGATATCCAATGCGTTCTGGTAAATTCTTCCAGTATCCACTCACCATTAAAGCGACCAATACCTGAGTTTTTCTCACCGCCAAATGGCATGTTGCTCTCATCATTGACTGAGATATCATTAATATGGGTCATGCCCGCTCTGATACCGCGAGCAAAGCGCAGACCTTTTTGCATATCTGCTGTAAATACCGCACTCGATAGACCATACATGGAGTCATTGGCTATCGATAACGCATCCTCTTCATCTTTGGCACGAATAATCCCGACCAATGGTCCGAACACCTCATTACGTGACAAATCCATCTCACGAGTGACTTCAGTAAAGATATGCGGCGGTACTACCTGACCTTTTATCTCACCACTCAAAATCATTTTGGCACCTTCTTGCTGTGCTTTAGCGATTTTTTCTTTCAACGATTTGACTTGTTTTTCATTAATGATCGGACCGACTGCCGTATCTTGCTTGTTCGGATCACCGACGTTTAAGGTTTTAACGTGAGCTAAGAAGCGCTCTACGAAGTCATCATAAATCTCGTCTTCAACGATAATACGGTTGATAGCGAGACATATTTGACCTTGATGCAGGAACTTACCAAAGGCGGCGGCTTTTACCGCTTGCTCAATATCGGCGTCTTTTAATACCACAAATGGGCTATTACCGCCGAGCTCAAGCGCAACTTGCTTGATGTAGTCGCCACCATTGGCCAGCTCGCCAATATGTTTGCCGACTGAAGTTGAACCGGTAAATGAGACAAAGCTTGGAATATCATGAGTGACGATGGCGTCCCCTATCTCACTACCCGCACCAACGACGACGTTAAGCAGTCCTTTTGGCAAACCCGCTTCTTCGAATACTTTTGCTAACAATAAACCACCGGTAATCGGTGTGTCACTTGCAGGCTTAAGCACGACGGCGTTACCAAGGGCTAACGCAGGCGCGATAGAACGCTGGGTAAGATGTAGCGGAAAGTTCCATGGGCTAATAACGGCTACCACACCGATTGGCTCACGGTAGACGAAGTTTTCTTTACCGGGGGTGTTTGAGGCACGAATCTCACCATGGACACGATTAGGGAAACTGGCCGCTTCAAGGGTAATCGCACGCGCACTACCGAACTCTACCATTGCTTTGATACGCGTACTGCCCGACTCTTTGATGAGCCAATCGACAATTTCGTCTTGACGCTCATCTAAGACATTGACGACCTTATACATTAAACTGGCACGCTCAGCTGGCGTCTTTTGTGCCCATTGTTTTTGTACCGCATTTGCTGCCTGATAGGCTTCATCAAGCTGTTCTTTCGTCGCCTGTTTAATCTCGACCAGCGTGTCACCATTATATGGGTTGACATCAGTATTGACGCTATCGTCTTTACCCTGTTGCCATGAGCCTGCAATATATTGCAAATGAAAATCGCTATATGCGCTCTGCTGAGTATTCTTAGTATCGGTTGACATAATAATCCTTATTTATTTTATGTTTGTTATTTAAAACGTTTGGTTCATTAAAACGCTTAGTTAATTAAAGCATCGAGCTGCTACATTTGGAATAGGGACACTGCAAAACAGTTATGTGCAATGGTTATGTTGGGAAATGATGGTTTTATGAAACGATAGTGTAAAATAGCCATTCGCCATTAACCATCGATAACAAACGTAACTTGCTAGACGACTGGTCTAATGCTAACATAGTCAGCATAAAAACAAGAATCATTTATCACTAAGTATTGTTGAAAAAACGTAACACTCAAAATTATTATTTTTCTTTCGATTAAAAAAGTACCTTTGAAGCCCTGCTTTATCTGACTTAATTTAACGACATCACCATTTAATGACATAACCACATAAAGATCTAAGGAGAACATCCTCTTCATGTCCGCTATTACAACCACTGCTCCATTAGATACCAGAGCGCATCTGTTAGCCATCGGCTATCAACTCATTGCGCAAAAAGGTTTTACCGCAGTCGGTATCAAACAAATACTTGATACTGCTGGTGTGCCAAAAGGCTCCTTTTATCATTACTTTGCATCAAAAGAAGCCTTTGGTGAAGCCATCATCGAGCACTATTTTGACAACTATAAAAATCGCCTCGAGGCGATTACTGCTGAAAAAATCAGTGCACAACAAAAGATTTATAACTATTTTCAAAACTGGTATGACACCCAGCAAAAGGGCTGTGACCATGAGAAATGCTTGGTAGTAAAACTCAGTGCAGAAGTGGCTGATATCTCAGAAACCATGCGTAAGGCTCTGTATGCTGGTTATCAACAAACCATCAACTGGATTGCTGTGCAAATAAAAGCAGGTTGGGCAGATGGTTCTATACCTCACCCTGACAATATCGCCGCCGAAAGTATGGCCAAGCGTTGGTACTTTGCTTGGTTGGGTGCCAGCTTAGTCGCTAAGATCAGTCAAACCGATACGCCATTAGCAGAAGTTTGGCTGATGACCACCTCGCAGCTTGGTCGCTAAACGCTGTGTAAATAAAATTAATGCTAATAAATTCAATACCCTAAAACCGATTTCAATAAACTTGATATCGCGACTATCTAGGTTGTTAATGCTGAGCTAGTAGCTACCTTATTAGCTACTCCCTTAACCATAGCAACCTAGCCATTAATACCTTCTCGTTAATACCCAACTGTTAGTACTAACGTATAACGTTGATTGAGGGCTTTCAATCGCCAATAAGCAATTATCAATAAAATACTAAGAACTTTCAGTTATACGATAGTTTTGTAAAATTAATAAAAAAATAACTAGACGACCGGTCTAATTCATGTACAATGCGCACAGATGGCAATAATCGCTATGACGCATATCCGATATAAAAGACGTCATTCATTAGCACTTACATCACAACTTATCTCTTTATCATTAGAAACTAGGAATATTATGAATAACTTTCAATATTACAATCCCGTCCGTATCGTCTTTGGCGAAGGTCAAATCAAACAACTATCGGAGCTAGTGCCAACAGAGGCGCGCGTGTTAATCACTTATGGTGGCGGTTCAGCGCAGCGTACTGGTACGTTAGATGAAGTAAAGAATGCGCTAGCAGCAAATGGCAAACGTGAAGTATTTGAGTTTGGTGGTATTGAAGCTAACCCAGAATTCACCACCTTGCTAAAAGCCGCTGATATGGTGAATGAGCATAATATTGATTTCTTACTAGCGGTTGGTGGCGGTTCAGTCATCGATGGCAGTAAATTTGTCGCGCTTATCTCTTCATTAACTGAAGATGGTAGCACCGATGGTACGGTTTCTCGTGAAAAAGCATGGGATGCGCTGACCAGTTATTGCAAAAATATCGATTCAGCGATTGATTTGGGCGCGGTTCTGACCATTCCAGCGACAGGTTCTGAGATGAACTCAGGCGGCGTGATTAATTACAGCGAACGTCAAGCAAAACTACCATTTGGTAACCCACTTGCCTTCCCTAAATTCTCAATTTTAGACCCTGCTAAAACCTTGACCTTACCTGAGCGCCAAGTAATGAACGGTGTTGCGGATGCTTTTGTCCATGTGATGGAGCAGTACCTCACCTATCCAGTCAATGCGAAAGTTCAAGATGCCTTTTCTGAGAGCTTGCTTAAAATTCTGATTGAAGAAGGCGCCGCGGTCAAAGCAGATCCAGAAAATTTAGAAACGCGTAAAAACATCATGTGGACAGCAACCATGGCGTTGAATGGTCTGATTGGTACTGGTGTGCCGCAAGATTGGACGACGCATATGATTGGTCATGAACTGACCTCACTGCATGCGATTGACCATGCCCGTACGCTAACGATTGTATTGCCATCAGTGTTGCGTGAGCTTAAAGACAGCAAAAAAGACAAACTGCTTCAGTATGCGCGTAACGTTTGGGGTATCAATAATAACGATACCGGTACACAACTAGACGATGACACCATCATCGAAACTGCTATTGTTCATACTGAGAACTTCTTCCGCGAGCTTGGATTGCCAGTTAGCTTAGAAGATGCAGAATTAACCGAGTCAGCCATTGACCCTATCATCAAGCAACTTGAAGCACATAACATGGTGAAACTGGGTGAACATGGCAAAAATGACTTAGCTGTATCACGCCGCATTTTAGAACGCGCCGTTACCAGTAAAGCTTAATCGTCAAAAAACTTATAATTTTTTATTGTCACAACAATCGGTAGCCATTCACTTTGGCGTGGCTACTGACTTTAAAATCTTAAAACTTTAAAACGAAAATGAATAACTACAACCAATAACTAGAATAAGGAGCTTTAACATGAGCTTTGATAATAATTTTAATACCCAACAAAACCAAAAACAAAACCGTCAAATCAAACTTGCTAGCCGTCCCAATGGCGCGCCAACCAGTGATAATTTCGAGCTAACTACTAGCGACATCCCTACTCCTAACGACAAGCAAATGCTACTGCGTACCGTATATATGTCACTTGACCCGTATATGCGCGGGCGTATGAGTGCTTCTAAAAGCTATGCTGACCCATTAGAAGTCGGCGATGTCATGCTAGGCGGCACGGTTGCACAAGTTGTCGAGTCTAATATCGATAAATTTGCTGTTGGGGATTTGGTCGTATCAAATTCAGGTTGGCAGGATTATAGCGTCAGTGATGGCGAAGGCGTGCTAAAACTTGATAAAAATATGTCCAATCCTTCTTATGGTCTTGGTGTTCTCGGTATGCCAGGTTTCACCGGTTATATGGGTTTAACCGATATCGGTAAACCAAAAAAAGGCGAAACCTTAGTCGTGGCAGCAGCAACAGGCCCTGTTGGCGCAACGGTTGGACAAGTCGGTAATCATTTAGGCTTACGTACGGTCGGTGTCGCAGGCGGTGCGGAAAAATGCGACTATGCGGTCGAAGAGTTGGGCTTTGATGTTTGTATCGATCATAAAGCCGACGACTTTGCCGAGCAGCTTAAAAACGCTTGCCCAGATGGTATCGATATCTATTATGAAAACGTCGGTGGCAAGGTATTCGATGGCGTATTACCGCTATTAAATGCCCATGCACGTATTCCAGTGTGCGGCTTGGTTTCACAATATAACGCCACCGAGCTTCCTGACGGCAAAGACCGCCTAGGTATGTTGATGGGTCATATTCTCAGTCAGCGCCTGACCATCAAAGGCTTTATCATCTTTGAAGAATACGGCGACCATTTCCCAGAATTCTTAAAAACCATGGGCGAATGGGTTGAATCAGGTAAAGTTAAAACTAAAGAGCATATCGTGGATGGCTTAGCACAAGCACCACAAGCTTTCTTTGATATGCTAGAGGGTAAAAACTTCGGTAAAACCGTGGTTAAAGTTGCTGACGTTCAGTAGTTCATATCAAGCGACTTATATAAAGGTATAAAGTAGCCAGTTTTAAATAACTTTCAGATAACCACTTAACAACATAATACGTTAAGACAGCTACTGAAAATAATGCTTAAAACATTAATACTGTTAGCAGCCAGTTTTTAGCAAAGTAGCTTTATCATGGTCTTTGCATAGCTTTAGCAAAGCTGGCTGCGACATATCTGAACTTGGTATTAAATTAGCATTAAAACCTAGCAAACAATACAAATAATAAATAAGGACAATTATGAATATTTTAATGGTACTAACCTCACACGATAAATTGGGTGATACAGGCAAAAAAACCGGCTTTTGGCTAGAAGAATTTGCCGCCCCTTACTATGCTTTCTTGGATGCTGGCGTCAATGTTACTCTAGCTTCTCCTGCTGGCGGTCAACCACCTCTTGACCCTAGTAGTGATACACCAGATGCACAAACCAAAGATACCAAACGTTTTAAAGAAGACAGTGAAGCTCAAGAGCGTCTTGCCAATACCAAAAAGCTTGCTGAAGTAAAAGCTGAAGACTTTGACTCCGTCTTTTATCCAGGTGGTCATGGTCCATTATGGGACTTGGCAGTTGATAAAAACTCTATCGAGTTAATTGAAACCTTTGTTAAGCAAGACAAGCCTGTTGCCTTTGTTTGCCACTCTCCTGCCGCGCTTAAAAACGTCAAAATCGATGGCGAGTATTTGGTCAAAGGTAAAAAGGTCACTGGCTTTACCAATACTGAAGAAGAAGGTGTTGGCCTGACTGACGTTGTACCTTTCTTATTGGAAGACGTGTTAAAAGCCAATGGCGGTCACTACGAAAAAGGCGCGGATTGGGAATCGTATGTCGTTGAAGACGGTCTATTAATTACCGGTCAAAACCCAGCGTCATCAGAAGAAGCCGCTAAACGTTTACTTGCTAAGCTGCAAGCATAATATAAAAACATCGTAAAAAGGCTAATATCATGATTCGCTTACATCATCTTAATCAATCGCGCTCACTGCGTACGCTATGGCTATTAGAAGAATTGGGGCAACCTTATGAGCTGATTAGCCATCAGCGTGATACCAAAACGCATCTAGCACCAGACAGTCTAAAAGCAATCCACCCCCTCGGTAAGTCTCCGGTTATTGAGATGCATGGCGAGCTTTATGCCGAATCAGGGGCGATTATCGAGATGTTGATTGAGCGTTTTGCCCCCGAGCGCCTGCGCCCTGCTACCGATAGTGCAGAGTATGGTCATTATTTGCAGTGGATTCACTTTGCTGAAAGCTCGCTTATGTTACCGCTACTGCTTGAGCTGTTTACCACTAAGGCAGGCGTTGGCGATAATGAATTCTTGGCGGGTTATATCAGCGCAGAAAAGCACAAAGTACTGAGCTACTTAAATGATGAAGTCAAAGACAAAGCATTTATCATCGGCAACAAATTAAGCGGTGCTGACTTTATGCTGGCATTTGACTTAATCATGCTCGCGCATCGTGGGGCGTTACAAGACTATATGCATATCAAGCAATATGCGCTACAACTGGCGAGTATAGATAGCTATCAGCGTGCGATGCGTTTGGAAGCCAATTACGATGACTCTATAAAGCGTTAAGCCAAATAATTTTTATTGTTTAATATAAAAAAACAGCTCTTTAAGAGCTGTTTTTTTATGCCTGATTGAAACTTGAGTTATTTATGAATACTTTAAATACAAAATTTTTGCTCAAGCCAGCTATTCATAAAGACATTATCAGGGTCAAACTCTCGGCGAATCTCTAAAAAGCGATTGAGCTTTGGATACAGATTTTGTAGCTCCACATGGTTCAATTTATTTACTTTACCCCAATGCGGTCGACCCTGCCATTTTTTCATATAATCATATAGCCATTTAAATAACGGCTCACAGTCCATGCCTTTATAGACATGGAATGACAATACCGCGCAATCCTCTCCCTGCGTTGGACTGAGCATACCGGTCTCACCTTTATGCGTGCGCACTTCGATGGGAAAGTGCGAGCCTTTATTGTCTTTTAATAAAATATGATTGACCTCCGAGATACATTCATCAAAATCAGATAGCTTAATAAAGTACTCAGACTCATTGAACTTGACGCCGCGCGGTGTCGGAAACACCTCATAGCTATAACCTTCACGCTTGGTATTAGGGATAGAGTTTGCGGAGATTTCACTCACCTTTTGGGTCAGCGACGGCTTCATACGAGCCAGCTCACACAGCACATAAAAAGCGCCGTTAAGGGTAACAACGCTATCAAAATGGTCTTTAAGCTTTTGTGTGCCCGTCATGGCTTTGGGCGCTATCACCGACAGCGTCTTTTGCTGAATTTTATTGGTACCGGGAAATAAAAACCATTCTAGATGACGATGGCTATGCGCCGTTTCATGAAAGCGCGCCAATCCTTCTTCAAAACCTAACACCTCATTGGCTTCTTTAAGCCCGTATAGGTCGACTACTCTAAGGGTTAATTTGGTAAAAATACCAAGCATACCAAGGCTTGCATGCAAGGCATTACCCAACTCATCGGTTTTCGGATCGCCGCGATGATGGGTATGTACTTCTCCTTTACCATCGACCCATTCCCACGTCACCACTTGATTTGCAATGGAGCCTAAAGTAATTCCTGTGCCATGGGTCGCCGTACTAGCAGCACCAGCGATAGTTTGCGCTTGCACATCGCCCATATTTTCTAACGCCAAACCATGTTCTTTAAGGGCGGCGCCAATTTCATATAAATAGGTGCCAGCATGTAAAGTAGCAAGCTTTGCGTCTTTATCCACCGAGATAAGACCGCGCATATTATGCAAACTGACGGCAATTTCTTCAGGTTTCGCGCAACCACTAAACGAATGCGCCGCGCCCGTGACTCTAACGCGCTTTTTATTTGCCCGGGCGTTTTTAACGATATCTTGTAGCTCTGCAACCGATGAGGGAGTAAGTTTTTGCTCAGGGGTAGCACGTTCATAACCGACCCAATTTTGCCATTCATTGCTTCCTTGCCACAGTCTTAATGAAAACATTTGCCCTCTCCTCGGTAGGTTGTCATTATTTGGTTTTTGGTTTTTGTATTTATTATTGGACGCGTTCCTTCGCTTCTTGCAAAACCATCTGTTGTAGATTGAGCAGACTGTCGATAACAAATAAGCTCATTAAAATGTTCACACAGCTCGCCTGCCTTTGCATGGCGGCACCAAACCACATCACCGATACTAAGACGAGGTGCGTTGCCATTCTTTTTCGTTTTAGAGATGGCCATCGGCGTTTGTACTTCACCAAAGCCTTCATCGTTTAATAAGGATAAATATTCTGGATAATGTATCACTGGCGCTTTGTCCGCGCCTGTCGCACCTGAGGCAATAAAGCCGCCGCTATGACAAGTAATCACACCTTTTTCAGGTTGACGCGTCAAGGGCAGCACAAATCCAGCGGCTGGCTGAAACTCATGCATGCTATCCATATAATCGAAATAAGCCGGTTTATAATACGCAGAACCCACGGTTATCTCGCTCACTTCAGGCTGACTTGAAGTAAAATCCATACTACCGCTACCGCCACCGTTGACGAGCTTCAAGGTATAACCTTGTTTATTGAGATATTCAACGATGGAGCGGCGACGTTTACTAACTTGTTTTTGTGAGCGGCTTTTTAATAAGCGGATGGCTGGCGACAATAAGGCTTTACCCGGTAAATGCTCAGGCAAACCAGCGATTTGTGCCTCATAACCCATTGCCGCACTGACATTAATATGGCTGCATTTTTTGATATGCTTTAAGAGTCTTTTAACGTCTTTTATGCTCATTAAGGCTGAGCGCTTGGTACCAAAATAGAGCTTTGGCAGCGGCATCGACATATTGATATCGAGACAAACATCAATAACAACATCATGAATTTTGCCGACTTCATTAAGTACATCAACATGCTCAGGGCGATCAACCATCCAAATCATGGTCGCGCCCTGTTTGGTATAGTCAAACGTTGCCGCGACGCTCGCCATATCTAAGGTTGGATAAGCGCAAAGGATATTATCAAAGCCATTTTCTAACAAATACAGTGACTCATCGGCAGCATAGGACATCAGACCGATAAAGTGAGGAGAATTGTCTTTGATATAGCGCAGAACATCGATAGAGCGAATAGATTTGGTCGCCAAGCGTAGTTGAACAGACTTAGTTTTTTGGTTGACCAGTGTTATATTATGATCGAGCGCGTCCATATCAAGCCACGCACTCGGAGCTTTCGGCGGAATAATGTGGGCAAAATCCATTTTACTTTCCTTGTAACGACCATTAAATACGACCTTGTATTTCTTATAATACTGTTATTATGCCTCTAAAAAAGAGGATGTATCAGCATCATAGTTTGTACCCAGAGCTTAGCTCAGTCAAGCGCCATATTTATAAAAAATCGACATTTGTTACTTGTAAAATTAAGTTTAGCTAAGAAGATCTTCGAGCAAAAACTCTAAATAAAAGTGGAATTATTTATATCTTTAAACATAAAAATAACTATGACGCTCTCACCTTTTTAAACTAAAAAAGTACAATCACTAAATAGTCTCAAATTGAAATCATGATAAAATGATGCAAACAGTCATTTGACTGTTTTTTATTTTTTATAGCTACTATTTATAGCTACTAAATGAAGCACTTATGGCTCAATTTGATAATAGCTCGTCCAATTATTGCTCGTCTAGGAATCCTACGATGTCACTTTATCTTTCTACTTTTAGCAGGTGGCGATAGACAATGAGCAATGAATACCAATTCAAACCGCACGAACAACCCTTTATGGTGGGTTCGCCCGCCACACCCGACCATCCTACGCGCCGCAAAGTATTTTATCTATTGATTGGTATTTTTATTGGCATCACCGCCAGCTTTCAAAATGGTTTATTGGTGGCAAATCTGACCCAAATCCAAGGTGAAATGGGCTTGACGCCAGTCGAAGGTGGCTGGATATCGGTCGCCTATAATATGACCAATGCTTGTATCACCGTGCTGCTATACAAAATCCGTCAGCAATTTGGTATGGCGCTCTTTAGCAAAATCACCCTGTTCTCACTGTTGGCGGCCACCAGTTTACAATGGTTGGTCAGTAGCCATCTCTTAGACACCAGCGCTATTATCATTGAGCCTTATTATATAGAAATCATCGCCCGCGGCTTAAGCGGTATGGTTGCTAGTGCCATGACGGTATTGGCTATTTTTTATTGCCTGCAAGGTATGCCAACCGCCAAACGCATTAGCGGTCTGATTTTGGGGTTTGGCTTAGTACAATTTGGCATTCCTCTCTCAAGGATTATCTCGCCATATCTTGCGGTCGATGGCCAGCTTGAAACGCTATTTTTGTTTGAATTGGGCTTAACCCTGATTTGCTTTGCCCTGATTAATATCTTAGAGCTACCACCCGGCAATACCGAAAAAGTATTCGAAAAACTGGATTTTTTAAGCTTTGCGTTTTTTGCCAGCGGACTTGCAGCGTTAGCAGTCTTTTTGGTTCAAGGGCGTATCCAGTGGTGGACGACACCTTGGCTGAGCTATCCGCTCATCATTGCGGTGGTGACGATTAGCATCGCTTTATGGATTGAAACGCACCGTAAAAACCCAATGTTACAAGTGCGCTGGATGCGTAGCCGCAATATCATCGCTTTTACGATAACCGGCGCGGTGATGCGTATTTTATTATCCGAGCAAAATGTCGGTGCAGCAGGCTTACTGGCCAATTTGGGCTACGGAAATGATCAGTTGATTACCTTTTATGCGGTGATACTTGCCGCCAGCGTTCTGGCCTTGGTCATCAGTATTTTTAGGACCAATGCGATGGATTTACGCCGTCCAGTCATTTTCGCTGTCGCCCTGATTGCGGTTGGCGCATGGCTAGATACAGTTATTTCGCTAAATTCTGCCCCTTATATGTTTTATGTCAGTCAATTTATGATTGCCTTTGCTGCCGTTTACTTTATGGGTCCCATGGTTTTTGAAGGGATGTTTCGCGCTATCGCTAACGGCCCCGCTTACATTATTAGTTTTTCGGTTATTTTTAGCATCTCGCAGACCATTGGCGGACTTGCAGGCGCGGCAGCGATTCAAGCGTTTACCACCATACGTACACAGATACACTACGCTGATATGGTCAGCTCGCTTAATTTGGGCGACCCGGCCTTAATGGCACAAGTTGCAGGCGCAGGACGTATATTATCTACCCAAATCACGGATGCCAATCAAGCAAATGTCGCAGCGATGGGACAAGTATTGCAAGGTATTCAGCGCCAAGCGACTGTCGCCGCCTATGCTGATTTATTTTTTCTTATGGCAACTATCGCCTCCATCACAACGCTGATTTTATTACTAAATTACTTGTATCATCGCTACCATAAACGTAATCCATTGGCTAAAGAATTGGCAGCGATTGCAAAAATGCGCGAAGCAAAATAGCCCGAATAATTAAAGCATTTTCTTCATTTAAAAATGCCACTTAACATATTAATTAATGCAAAAAACTTATGATAACTATTCAAACTTTAGGAGCGCGGCATGAGTCAAGAAAAATCTGATGAGCTTAACCAAAACCCTAAGCCTGCCTCTGACGCGCTAACCAACGACACTCATGCTCCTGATGCAACAAATCATCCAAGTGCTGCGGTCAATATAGATAAATCAGCTAACGACAGGCTCGTAAATGATGAGAGTATTGTTAATGACGAGAGTACTGTTAATGAGAGTCTTACTGACAGTGATGAGTCGTCCATGCCGCCTATGCCGCCAAAGGAGCCTATTCCTAGCAGCGACGGCTGGTCGCCAAAGAAGAAATCTTATTTAAATTTAGGCATACTAATCGCCTTGATTGTGATTGGCGTGGCATTAATTTTGTATGCTTGGAAGCTGCCGCCCTTTACTCCGACGGTCCAGCAGACCAATAATGCCTTTATTAAAGGACAAACCACTATTATTAGTCCGCAAGTATCTGGCTACGTGACTGAGGTGGCGGTTGAGGATTTTGCCAATGTTAAAGAAGGTGATTTATTAATCAAAATAGACGATCGTACTTTTAGACAGCAGCTTGAGCAAGCGCAGGCAAACATTGAAATCGCTGTGACCAATCGCGCTAGTAATGCGCAGGATACAGGAACCAGCCAAGCGCAAATCGAAGCACGCGAGGCGGACTTATATAGTGCTAAAGTCAGCGTCGACAGTGCGCGTGAAGATGTCAAACGCTATCAAGGTTTAGACGCTATCGGCGCGGTATCAAAGGCAGAAGTGGCGCATATCAAAGCGCAACTTGCAAAAGCGCAGGCCAACGTGCAACAAGCAGAAGCGAATTTACAAGTGGCTCGTGAGGCAAGCGAGAAGACCAGCGGTAGCCGCTCATCTTTAGATGCCAATATTAAGAGTGCAGATGCCGGTGCCAAGCAAGCTCAGATTAATTTAGATAATACCGTTATTAAGGCACCGGAATCTGGGCAGCTGAGTCAAATCAGTGTCAAAGAAGGACAATACGTGAGCGCAGGTACGCAGCTGATGTATATCGTACCAAAAGGCGTATGGATTATTGCCAACTTTAAAGAAACGCAAGTAGCCAATATGCGTATCGGTGAGCCCGCCACCATTCATGTTGATGCCCTTGGCGGTGCCAAATTTCGCGGTCATGTCAGTAATATCTCGCCTGCAACGGGCAGCGAATTTAGCGCGGGCGCGGCCAACCCTGCGACGGGTAACTATATCAAAATTGCCCAGCGCGTTCCTGTTAGAATTGATTTAAACCAAAACCAGCCTAACCTTGCGCGGTTACGTCCAGGTATGTCAGTATCAGTGAATGTCGATACCAAAGCAAGAAGTTAATGCAAGAAATTAGGCTAAAAATCAGCGCAAGAAAAGCCTCTTTAAATGCCTAACGTGTTAGGTTTAAAGAGGCTTTTTGATTTTTGCAATATCTTATTTTCAGTAGATTTTAGCTTAAATGAGCTAATTTTATGGTAACAAGCGTTTGGTTGTCCATTTTGCCGCGTCGCCCGTGCCACTCTTATCTTGCGTATAAACAATGCGGTCATGCATACGATTGGCACGGCCTTGCCAAAACTCGATGCTCTCAATCGTAATCTCATAGCCACCCCAAAACTCAGGGGTTGGTACTTGACTGTCTGCTGGATAATCATTTTGCAACTGCTCAAACGTTTGCTCCATGACCTCGCGATTGGCAACCTCACCACTTTGCGGCTGGCTAACCCATGCGCCCACTTGACTGTCGTGCGGACGTTTTTGAAAGTAAGCGGCCGATTTATTGGCATCTATTTTAGCAATGCTGCCACTGATACGAATCTGACGCTCAAGCTGATGCCAAAAAAACAACGCTTCAGCATTGGGATTTTCAGCGATATCTTGACCCTTGGCGCTTTCGTAATTGGTATAAAACACGATACCGGTATCGGTAATTTCACGCAGCAAGACAATACGCACGCTAGGCTTATTGTCCGCCCCGCACGTCGCTAAACTCATCGCATACGGTTCTGGTACTTGCGCTGCTATAGCCTCATTCATCCAAGCGTTTAACAGCTCAAATGGCGATGCAGGCACTGACTGCTGGTCAAGCTGACCTTTCTCATAGGATAGGCGCTGATCGGTAAAATCCATACTCATGCTGGTTTCTCGCTATACTTTTAAATACAAACTATACCCGTAAATACTATCAATCTAGAATTTTTAATCCAAGATTTCTTAGCCTAAAACCGTTTTTATTTTATCGGCCAAATCATTGGCCATCACATCGCATTCTATCTCATCATCTGACTCAACCATGACTCGAATCATAGGCTCTGTACCTGATTGACGAATAAGCAGGCGACCTCGACCCTCTAAAGTGGCGCGGGCTTTATCAAAAGCGTTGACAAGCTCTTCATGTTCAAACGGATCTTGCATTTGCGATAAGCGCACATTGATCAGTTTTTGTGGTAATACTTCAAAACCTTCGGTCAAATCACTAAGCGCTTTACCACGTGCTTGCATGACTGCGAGTATTTGTAAGCCTGCGATAATGGCATCACCGGTACGGCTTTTATCCAAGCATAAAATATGACCAGATGGCTCGCCGCCCAATATCCAACCATTGGCTTCAAGGTCTTGCATGACGTAACGATCGCCTACTTTTGCACGGGTAAATTCAATGTCAGCGTCTTTTAACGCCAATTCTAAGCCCATATTGCTCATCAATGTCCCAACGACGCCTTTGGCTTTGGTTTGACCTTGGGTAGCCAGCACATACAAAATGCCATCGCCATCGACTAACTCGCCGGCTTCATCGACCATCACGATACGGTCACCATCGCCATCTAAGGCAATACCGACATCCGCTTCATGCTCGAGTACGGCTTTTTGCAAACTTTCAGGATGCGTTGAGCCGCACTTCGCATTGATATTAATACCATCGGGTTTGTTGTTAATCGCAATGACATTGGCGCCAAGCTCGCGCATGACGCGCGGGGCGACACTGTAGCCTGCGCCATTGGCACAGTCAACGACAACGGTTAAATGGTCCAAGTCGTATTGATAAGGAAAGCTGCCTTTGCAAAACTCAATATAGCGCCCTTTAGCATCATTAATGCGATTATTTTTCCCCAATTTTGCTGGATCTAAAATAGGCATCAGAGCATCGTTATTGCCCGAGGCAGCCATAATGGCGGTCAATTTATCGTTAATGGCATTTTGCAGCTCATCGGTGAGTTTTTTGCCATCACCTGAAAAGAATTTAATACCGTTATCAAAATAAGGATTGTGCGAGGCTGAAATCACTACGCCAGCATCAGCATTAAAGCTACGCGTCAGATGCGCAATAGCAGGCGTTGGTAGCGGCCCTAGCATATGGACGTCGACACCGGCGGCATTAAAACCCGCTTGCAGCGCGCCTTCAATCACATAACCTGATAGACGCGTGTCTTTACCAATGACCACACTGGGTTTACGAGCAGGATTATTATTATTTTCTATCAGCACCAACCCCGTGACATAGCCTAACTTTAAAATAAAATCAGGGGTAATGGGTAACTCACCAAATTTTCCGCGAATACCATCAGTGCCAAAGTAGCTCATTATTATTATTCCTCAATGTTAAAAAGTAAAAACCAGACGTGCGCATAGCCCATAGCCCATAGCCGTAGATACAGATACAGATACAGATACAGATACAGATACAGATACGCTTAATCCAATCTTGTATTTTACAAAAAAAACAGCCAACAATAACAAGGCATTGTTGGCTGTTTGTATCTCGACGTCACGACAACGCTACTAAGCCAGAAATTTGCACTTAGGCAGCGTTAAAAATGCTATTAGTTGACACGGTAGTTAGGCGCTTCTTTGGTAATCTGCACATCATGGACGTGTGATTCTTTCATACCCGCTGAAGTGACTTTGACAAACTGTGGCTTAGTACGCATCTCTTCGATGGTTGCACAGCCGGTATAACCCATTGATGAACGCAGACCACCCATCATCTGATTGACAATGCCAGAAACTGGACCTTTATAAGGGACACGGCCTTCAATACCTTCTGGTACCAATTTTTCCACACCATCTTTGGCATCTTGGAAATAGCGATCTGACGAGCCGTTTTGACCTGACATCGCACCCAAGCTACCCATACCGCGATAGGCTTTATAATAGCGACCTTGGAACAGCTCAACTTCACCTGGCGCTTCTTCGGTGCCCGCCATCAGTGAACCAACCATGATGCATGACGCGCCAGCAGCAATGGCTTTTGCCATATCGCCTGAATAGCGAATGCCACCATCAGCAATCAGTGGAATACTGTCTTGTAGCGCGTTTGCTACGCTATCAATCGCAGAGATTTGTGGCATACCAACACCAGCGATAATGCGCGTGGTACAGATAGATCCTGGACCGATACCTACTTTTACCGCATCCGCACCAGCATCACGTAACGCCAAAGCGGCATCACCAGTGGCAATATTACCGCCGATAACTTGAACGTTTGGAAAGTTCTTTTTAATCCAAGAAACTTTATCAATCACGCCTTTTGAATGACCATGCGCCGTATCAACAACAATGATATCGACGTCAGCTGCAATCAAGGCTTCAACACGTGCTTGGGTATCAGCGCCCGTACCAACAGCCGCACCAACGCGCAGACGACCGTGCTCATCTTTACAAGCATTGGGATTATTTTCTGCTTTGGTAAAATCATTGACCGTAATCAGACCACGCAAACGAAAATCATCATTAATCACAATGACTTTTTCGATACGGTGCTCATGAAGGAGTTTTTTGATATTCTCATTACTTTCACCTTCTTTGACGGTGACCAGCTGATCTTTTGGCGTCATGATATGACTGACTGGCAATGACAAATTGGTCTCAAAACGCCAGTCGCGGTGGGTGACGATACCGATTACTTTATCGGTGCCCTTCTCAACCACAGGCACACCTGAGATATTGTTATCTTGGGTCAATCTTAGTAGCTCACCAATCGTCATCTCTGGATGAACCGTGATAGGGTCAACCACCGTACCTGCTTCGAATTTTTTGACACGGCGTACTTGCATGGCCTGCTTATCGATATCCATGCTCTTATGCAAGATACCCAGTCCACCAAGCTGTGCCATGGTAATGGCCATGTCAGACTCAGTAACGGTATCCATCGCAGCAGAAATCATTGGTAAGTTTAGCGTGATGTTTTTGGTTAGGCGGGTCGTTAAATCAGCAGCTTTTGGTAGGATTTCAGAATAAGCTGGCAATAATAAAACGTCATCAAAGGTTAAGGCTTCATCGACAATTCGCAACATACAGACCCCTAGTGGTGGTTATTTTGATGGGTGGGCAATGCAGTATCAAGTCGATAAACGAATGTTTTGTCAAAACCAGCCGGCTAAAATGCAAATGAAGATAAAGCCATCGGATTGTGATAAAACCATGAGGAACAAACACTAAATACCAACATTCGCTCGGCACGTTATCTATTTATCAGCGCTAATAAAACGATTGGGTAAGTAGATTTGCCAATACAGCGCCTCTAAACATCCTAAAGTCTGATTAACGATGCTTAATAACTGAATTATCCCTTAAAAATAACGCCATATTATAACAAATAAGGCAAGCCTTCGCATAACATATTTGTCAGCTTATTTTGCTATAACCGCAATCCTAATTAATCCTCCCTGCTTATTTATAAAACCACTCTTTAAGAAGCTTAAAATACAATCGAATAGCATTGTTATAGACCAAAATATTAGATTTAAATCTTTAACAAAAAACTTAACCATCACCTGCTTTGACAATCAAACGCTCAGCCGGTAAATACTCTTTTTGTTCGTTATATAAATAGCCTAGCATCTGCTCACGTACTTCACACTCGAGTGTCCATGCATCAATAGGGCTATTAGCCGCTTGGCTACAGCGTAGCTTAATAGTGGTTTCTGATACCGAGACGGTAAACAGCTCAGGCTCAGTTTCACCGTCCCATAGCGCATTGTCTTTTACTAACTCGATGTATTTGTGCCGAATGGCGTCAATATCAGCGCCATAATCGACATACAAATAAATCACTGACGTTTGATGCGATTCGGTATGCGACCAGTTTTCCACAATCTCAGTGATAAAATGACGCATAGGTACTATCAAGCGGCGCTCATCCCACGTTTTTAGTACCGCATAGGTGTAGCCTAAATCCTCAATCGTACACCATTCACCCTCCATCATCACCGTATCGCCAATACGCACCGGCTGGGTAATGGCGACCTGCATCCCTGCGATGATATTGCCTAAAATGGGCTGGGCGGCAATACCTATCACCGCGCCGGCAATCCCCGCTGAAGTGAGTAAGGTCTTACCCAAACCATCGATATTGGTAAATTCACTCAGCCCTATCCAAATTCCGCCTAAAATCATCACAAAGATAAAGACGCGGCGAAAGATAGACACATAAGTGCGACGGCTGCGGCCTTTATCAAACTGCTCTTCGCTTAAATTTTCGATTTGCAAATCTTTATAACGATTGGCAAAGAAATTAATGGCGCGAATGCCAAGCCACATGGCACTAAATACCAAGCCAATCCAAATAATGGGTCGTGTCGATGACGCTAAGGCATCTAAATAAGGAAAGCCGCCTGATACCAACGTATAAACAGATGAAAAACTGATGGTAAAAGTCAAAGGCACGGTCAGTTTATTGACTAAATCTTCCACCCCGTTGTGATGAACAGTACCAAGTCGGTTGCCTTCTTTATCCAAAACATACCAATTGAGCAGTTTACCGGCCGCTTTACTTAATAGCCAACCGGCGCCCATGGTAAAAGAAAAGAACATGAATAGTGCTATAAATTCCCAAATCGCAATACCAAAGACTTTTAACTTGGTCCAGTCGGGCAAATAACGCTCAAACTTTGCGGGCTGATATTGCTCGTATAACTTATCGATATTGGCTACGGTCTGCGCAGAAAACACCCAAAAAGGCGCGCTATCATCGAGGCGAACGCGTTCGAGATGTATCGGTATGCGGCGCTCGCGATAGTCGATATAGCCTAATTGAATCGAACGCCTAGGAATGCCTTGAATACTATTCGTGCTACCAAGCGGCGGCTCTATCAAACCATCTGGGCGATCTGGCAGCTTATCAAACACATAAAGCTTTTTTTCTACCAATAAAAAATCAAGCTGTTTGACTAGATCCATTGCTTGGCTGCTTTGTTGCTTTTCATCAATCAAGTTCATATTGAGCGCATAAGCGGCCAAGTCATACTGCTGCTTTATAACCGCTGATTGAAAAAACTCTAACGTTGCCAGTGGTGTCGATAAATTCGGTGGCTCAGATAAGGGCGGCAAGCCTGCATTGAGAGTACTTAATGCATAATAGCCTTCGTTATAATCACCCGTCAGACCAGAATCGCCTTGTAGCACGCCCACTTGCTGCACGGTTTTTTTCTCAAGCGGACTAATCATCTCTTCAGCAATAGCAGAGGCGCTCACGCCTTCTCTTTTCAGCTTATCAATCTGTTGCTCGGCATAATCAACGATGTTTTCTGGCGCAGTATTATCGGTACTGGCAGCATTAGCAGGCAGATAAACAATGCTTAGGATAATAACGGCCATGCTGAGAATAAAGTGACGGATACTTAAATGCTTATTAAATCTTTTTCCATTAGCCATAATAGTATTCACACTCTCAAGTTTTTTGAAAGTCTCAAATTTTTCATGATTATCAAAACCAACAATATCAGCATCACCAATATTACCATTATTGCCAGTATTTAGAATTTGGAGGTTTTTAACAACCAAAGACCAATGAGAGTGTTTCATACGATAAGGCTCTGCTGCATTAAGTATAGGATTAAGCTAATGCACTGGGCAAAAAAAAGCCAGCGCTAAGCTGACTTAATTTATGGGCAAACTGTTAATCAATACAATTGGTTAATAGAGAATATGATTTAAGCGCGGCGCCAAGTCGTACCCGCGCGGCTGTCTTCAAGCTCAATACCAGCATTCTTTAACTGCTCGCGTATCTCGTCAGCACGGGCGAAGTTTTTATTGGTTTTGGCATCTGCGCGCTCGATGATTAATCCATCAATAGCCGCATCGCTTAAACCGTCAGCTTGCGCCTCACCGATGACCGCTTGTAGAAACTGCTGTACTGGCAGCTGCAATATATTTAGCGTCTGCGCCAAGGCTTTAAGCTGCTGCGCCAATTGCCATGCACCCTCTACGTCTTCCGCCTTAAGTGCTTTATTGATATCACGTGCCAACCCAAACAATACACTAATAGCCGTTGAGCTATTAAAATCATCGTTCATGGCTTTGATAAAGTCTTGTCCCGCCGCACTTTCATAAGCAGCTGTTATCAGCTCATCATCGATAATAAGCGCTTGCCCTTTTTGTTGTTCGGCAGCTTTTAACGCTTGATATAACCTGCTTAGGCTATTATGTGCTTCATTTAAAGCGCTATCGGAGAAGTTTACTTGGCTGCGGTAATGGCTTGATAATAAGAAAAAACGCAGCGTTTCAGGATGGAAATGCTTGATGACGTCACGAATGGTGGCAAAGTTACCCAAAGATTTGGACATTTTTTCGCCATCGACATTAATAAAGCCAACGTGCATCCAATTACGCGCGTACTCGCAGCCCGTCGCCGCTTCCGATTGTGCTATCTCATTTTCATGATGTGGAAACTGTAAATCATGACCGCCGCCATGAATATCAAAAGTATTGCCAAGGCATTTGGTCGACATCGCCGAGCATTCAATATGCCAGCCCGGACGTCCTTGACCCCATGGCGATGCCCATTGTGGCTCACCAGGTTTTGCCGCTTTCCATAGGACAAAGTCAAACGGATTGCGCTTGTCATTTTCGACATCAACGCGCGAGCCCGCTTGCATATCGTCCAAATTGCGCTTGGATAATTTGCCATAATCAGGGAAGCTATCGACCGCATAATAAACATCGCCATTATCGCCAGCGTAAGCGTAATCATTACTGACCAAATTGCCAATCATCTGCTGCATCTCATCGATATGGTCGGTCGCACGCGGCTCGGCATCAGGCGATAAGCAACCAAGCGCCGCAAAGTCTTCGTGCATCGCTGCAATAAAACGCTGGGTTAATGCGCCAATCTCTTCGCCGTTTTCGGCAGCACGGGTGATGATTTTGTCATCAATATCGGTGATATTACGCACATAATTAACGTCATAACCCAATTGTTTCAGCCAGCGTACCGCCATATCAAAGGCAACCATCATCCGCGCATGACCGATATGACAATAATCATAGACCGTCATCCCGCACACATACATGCCGACTTTGCCCGCAACAAGCGGTTTGAATGACTGCTTGCGCCCAGTAAGTGAGTCGTAGATGGCAAGCTGAGACATAGCGTCTGCAAGAGGTGTGGTCATAGTAGAAAAGCCTTTTGATTAAAAGTATAAGAAATAAACGAGCATATCCATACTGCATTCCGTGGTCATAAAATGTCTATCTATAAAAGATTTTAACGTGATTATGACCCTAAGGAGCACAGAATATAAAACTTAACCCATTATCTTAGCGAAAATGCTCGTAAAATACTACAATGAGCGCACAACTAAGACTCGCAATGATAAAAAACACCGACCGCTAAGGATGCAAACATGGGCAATCGTTTAAGCAAAATATATACACGTACCGGAGATGACGGCACCACCGGCATGGCAGATGGCAGCCGCGTGAGTAAAGCGGATAATCTATTTAGCGTGATGGGTGATATCGATGAGCTCAATTCACACATAGGTTTAATCCGCGCGCAATTGACGCAAACTTCAACTGACGTAAATAAAGAAGCCGATTTTGCGCAAGCGTTAGTGATTATTCAGCATTTGCTATTTAATATCGGTGGCGAGCTTGCCATGCCAGAATATGAAGGCGTGAGCGCCGTCCATATCGACTGGTTAGAGCAGCAAATTGATGCGATGAATAGCACCTTGCCAGCGTTGAAAGATTTTATCTTACCGACAGGCTCAGTGCTTGTCAGTCAACTGCATGTGGCACGTACCGTCTGTCGCCGTGCTGAGCGTCAAGCAGTATTATTGCAACAGCAGCGCCCACAAGCAATCCGTCCAACAGCGGTCAGCTTTATCAATCGCTTATCTGATTGGCTGTTTGTTGCCGCCCGTTTCTGTACCGACCCTGAGCAAGTTTCTGAAGTATTATGGGACAGTCAAGTACTACAGAAATTCGCTGATAATAAATAGCGTAAGCTTAACCATTACATTATTAGCCAAAGACTAAATCTAGCAAGCAAAACGCCCGCAACTTACGATGGTTGCGGGCGTTTTTATTTCAAACTCTAGGCTTAAACAGTAACTACTGACATTTTATTAATAAGTAGCGTTTTTATCTTCAATAATCACCATGTCGATACTTTCATCTTTAGGTACTGACTTAGGCGTGGCTGGGGTCGCAGGCGCTGACGTACTAGGCGTTGCGGCCGCTTGGTTACTGCTTTGACTGTTCTGACTATTGCTACTCTGACTACTATTGCTTTGACTGCTGCTATCTTGATTACTTTGCTTCACAGTCGGTGGCGTAGCAGGTTGAGTTGGGCGCACAGGGGTTACTGGCGTGACTTGTCTTGGCTGACGCGGTTGGCTGTCGTTGTTATTTTGCGCAGCTTGACGGCGACGTTCAGCTTGCTGGGCAGCGCGCTGAGCACGCTGCTCTTCTAACGCCGACTGAAAGACTGAGCCTGCCACCACTTCTGATACGACTGTAATCAACGCTGGCTGCCCTGCGATACGCGTACGTACTTGACCACCTTGCGTACCAACGACATAAGTAAAGGCATCATCAACTAGCATGTTGTTATTGATACGGATATTGTCATTGGCTAAACGAGACTGCAAGCTTGGCTGATTATTGGCGGCTTGCAGTTGGCTCGCTTGATATAAATCTTCACTTGGCAAGGTCATGCTGACGCTCGCTTGACACGTGGTCATGCCATTGGCATTGGCTGCTTGTAAAACTGCGGCATTTTGGACATCGATGACGATACCATTGGTTTTCTCAGTGACAGCGCCGCCATTTAGACCAATCTCAGCATCGTTGGCGTAGCTTGCAGCCAGCGTTTGTCCTTGTTGATTGAGCGTATTTTTTAAAGCGGATTTGAGGCGATCTTGTACCATCGGGTCATCACAGCTAACCGCAGTAGCAGCAGCGTTTTCGCTAGCAGTGGTGTCTTCGGTTAGCTCTGCTGTCTCCGTCGTCTCTTCTTTTTCTGAGCGGTCACAGCCAGCCAGCGCTAAACTGCAGGCGATGCCAATACCAGCAACCTTATACCATTTGCTCAAACTCTTATTTGCTACGCTCATCTTTACTTTGCTCCAATTTACTGATTCGTACCGCCACTGATGGACATTGTTTAACATTCAAAGACTCACACTGAAACCATCACGCTAAAATCGTAACTAACAATTAGCAATCGTAACAATTAACAGTCATCGTGCAAGTTTTGAAAACCACATTATTATACGGTGTTTGAATTAAATGGTCATCAGTGTAGCCTATCGATATACAAATAACGCCTAACATTAGGGCTAAAATCGAGGTTTGGTTGCAAAAACGCAACAAATACCTAGGGAAATAATGGCGTAAGTTATTGGCGCATCTCATATAAGTGATGAATCTGCTATCCGGCAAATATTTTATTAGACCCAGTTTTCTAGAGGCGATATGATGGCGGTAAAATACTTGATAGTTATTGATAATGATAAATTTTAAAAACACGCTTTTATTGGGCCATCGCGGCGCGCGCGGTGAAGCAGTAGAAAATACTGTAGCAGGTTTTAAGCTTGCGCAAAATCTGCAAACATCGGGCTTAGCCGGTGTGGAATTCGATGTGCAGTTGACTGCGGATGGTCACTTAATGGTCTTTCACGATGACAATTTACAACGTATGTGCGCGCAGCAATCACGTATCGATCAGTTAAGCCTGGCTGAAATTGAGCGCTACTCGCAATTGGATAATAAGCAATCTGGCCATAAGATTACGCCGTTAGCGCATATAGCACCAGCCTTAGAAGGATTTAGTTATATTGAGCTTGAGATTAAGACTCATGAGCGCACGGATTACCGCAAGCTAATTAACGCTTTGATGACGGATTTAATCGACAGTCCGCTTGCCAACCTACCTATCGTGTTGACCAGCTTTGATATCGAGCTACACGCGGGACTGCAACGCAATAAGCTGTTGCAGCACATACCACGTGGTTTATTGATTCGGACGCCTGAAACCTTGATCACGGCATCTAATACTGCGCTGCAACTTGGCTGTGTGCAACTCGGTATTCACTATCCGCTGCTGAATCAAGCAGTCATTGCCCACTGTCATCGCTATAACTTGCCTATCAGTGCGTGGACGGTCAATGATAGCAACACGATTGAACAATTGATCGCGTGGCAAGTCGATGTCATTATCACTGACTATCCAACCTATTTGCTTACATAAACTATTTGCTCACATCACCTATCTATTCATAGATAGAAGGGGTTATTTATGCTCATGCAACCTTTTGCTACCTATATATAACCCACACCTCTTTTAATGATTGCCTGTTTTTAATGAACACCTCTTTTAATGACTACCATAGTTTAATACCCTACATATCTACCATCGTACTTACACTTTCACTAAATTGCTGATAAGTCTTGGGTTATTTACGATAATACATTCCATAACTCATACAAGTTATTGTTATTTAGCAATATTTTTCTAGTGTATAACTGTTCACTTTGTCTTTCTTTTCAGGTAATATGGGGTCTAAAATTAATACCGTTAGGAATATTACATGATTGCTAAAAAAGTAATAGGCTTACCACTTAAGGGCTTACGTTTGGCCATGAAGTCGGGTGATACGCTTATACAGCACGCTGGCACTCAAGCACTACGCGTAAAGACGTGGCTTGATACTAGCAAAAGCAAAACTGACGACGCTGCCGATACGCAGTTTGCGACCACCAGCGGCTATAAAAATGCCAATGCAGCGAGCAACGATGAAGGCATCGATCCTCTGGAGCTTGAATTCCAAAAATCGCCGATTAACTTGGTACCAGCGATTTTCCTTATTACAACGCCTATTGCTGCTGCCGTCATTACGCCATGGTACTTACTGACCCATCAGGTTAGTGCGCCTGTTTGGGGGGTGTTTGGTGCCTTTATGGTCTGGACAGGTATTAGTATTACCGCAGGCTATCACCGCCTACTGTCGCACCGTGCGTATAAAGCCCATCCTTTGGTAAAAAACTTCCTATTGCTAGGCTCAACCCTTGCGGTTCAAGGCTCAGCCTTTGACTGGGTGTCAGGTCACCGTACCCATCACCGTCATGTTGATGATCGCATGGATGATCCTTATTCAGCACAGCGTGGGTTTTTCTTTAGCCACATTGGCTGGATGCTACGTAATTACCCTAGCGGGCGCTTTGACTATAAAAACATTCCTGACTTAACCAAAGATAAAGTGCTACAGATTCAGCACAAATACTATGGTCTATGGGTATTAGCAACCAACGTTGCGATGGTCGCTGCGGTTGGTTGGTTAATCGGTGATGTTTGGGGTACGTTAATCTTGGCAGGTTTACTGCGCTTGGTATTGACCCATCACTTTACCTTCTTTATTAACTCGCTATGCCATATGTTTGGTACGCGTCCTTATACCGACACCAATAGCGCGCGTGATAACTTCTTCCTTGCTATCTTTACTTGGGGTGAGGGTTATCATAACTATCATCACTTCTTCCAATACGACTATCGTAATGGTGTGAAATGGTGGCAATATGACCCAACTAAATGGTTGATTGTTGGCCTATCTAAACTTGGTTTAACGAGTGAATTGCGTACGGTTGACGACACCACCATCAAGCATGCTGAAGTGCAAATGCAGTTCAAAAAAGCCCAACAGCAGATTGATAATGCCACCGCAAACGGACTTGATATTCCTCATGCGATGAAGAGTTTCCAAGATCGTATTAAGTTTGAATACGATGCCTTTACGCAGACGGTCGAAGAATGGCAAGCGCTAAAAGCTAAGACCATTGAGCTGAAAAAAACTGAATTTGCTGATCGCTTGCATGAAGTTGAAGAAACGCTAAAACAGGATTATGCCAAGGTTGAACAAAAAATACTGGCGCATAACAGCAATCTAAAAAATGCGTTTCGCTCTATCGGTCAAAGCCCAAAAGCCGCTTAAGTATTTATAAAGATTACTGATTTAACTCCTTTATTATCAGCCTTTATTGTCAGTCTCTCCTGCCCTCTATCTGTAAAGATAGGGGGTTTTTTTATGGTAATGATTTGCGTGCTAATTACTTATGGACTAATTACAAGAGATGGACAGAGTGAAACGCGGCATTATTAAGGCTATGTTTTGACATACTCCCACCACTTTCGCCAAGCCCAAGCGGGGGATTCTAGAAGCAAACGCTCTTAGGCGACATTCTCACGAGTATCACAAGTTTTCTGCTTCATCGGGCGACCTTTACTGCGTGCTCCCTCCACAGACAACACGGCATGTCCTGCCGCAAGAATATTTTTAGCTGCATTCACATCAGCATTTGCTGTAGGCCCGCATTTGACGCACTCAAATTTAGCCTGAGTTTGTCTATTCTCTTTGGTAATATGCTGACATTGGGAGCAGGTCTGACTGGTGTATTGCGGATTGACTTTGACAAGTAATCCGCCTGTCCAGTGCTGCTTGTACTCAAGCATATCAATCATCATGCCCCAGCCTTGATCCAAAATGGATTTATTCAATCCTGACTTGGCTTTGACGTTACGCCCTTTGTTTTCTAACGTACCGCTTGCAGATTTCGACATATTGGCTACTTTTAAGTCCTCACAAGCAATCATGGCGTGGTTTTTGCTGATTGTGGTGGTGATTTTATGCAAGTAATCATGGCGAATATTGGCGATGTGATGGTGTAATTTTTGAATCTTACGGTTCTGCTTTTTCCAGTTTTGACTGAATAAGACCTTTCTACTTAATTGGCGCTGTAATGCGGCCAGTTTAATTTGATTGGCTTTAAAGCTGTTTTTGGGTTTGATGTATTGACCGTCTGAGGTGGTAATGAGTTTAGTGACACCTAAATCAATACCTATGGCGCTTGTAGAGGGGTGAATTGGGTTTTGATCCAGTTGTCGCTCACACCCAAAAGACACGTACCAGTGCCCTAATTTCTTGCTAATGGTGACGTTTTTGATGGTGCCGATGATGTCTTGCGATTTTCTAAATTTCACAAATCCCACGCCATTAGGTAGTTTGACGCGATTACCCTCAACACGGCAATATTTATCAAACTGAACCAAGCGCATGGAGTCGCGGCGGTCAATTTTACGTTTCCACTGCGGCATCAGGGGTCGTAATTGAAGCTCAGTGCCATCAAGCAACTTAAAGGATTTGGACTTTTTAGGTTTCTTCTTATTTTCTTTATATCGGGCATGGACTTTAGGGTCGAAAAATCTTGTCCAAGCCGATGCCAAGTCACGAATCTTTTGCTGCAAGGACACCGCATTTGATTGAGATTTCAAAAAAGAAAAATCAGAATTGTTCTTTAGATCCATGATTTTATTGACCAAACTGGTGGCATTAATATACTCATTTTTAGCAAACATCTCAAACGAGGCGGCCAAAATTTGATTCCAAACAAAGCGTGCAGAGCCGACAAGATTGTTCAAAACAACGGCTTGCTCTACAGTAGGCTCAAGCCTAAATTGATACGCTTTGTTGATTTTCATAACACCCATTCATTTTGCTTTATGTTTTTCTTGATATAATATCAACTCTAAAGTTTATAATAATTTACTTCAACGGATAGTTTGTATAAAAATATAATAAATACTAGGCGAAATTCACCTCTACCCTAATGTCGGGTGGAGTCCTCTTTCGCGGTTTTGATAGTGAGTTATTGTATTTAGCATTTGATTTTATATCTTTATTTTTGAACTTTCCTTCTACAACTACTTCACCCTTAAATCGGAACGGCACCTATGCGTTATCAAAATACTTACGTCAAATTAGACACTCGCCTTTATCATGAGCAGCCGCCGACACCGCTCGACAATCCGCGCGCCGGTCATTTTAATACCCAAGTTGCCGAGCAATTGGGCTGGCTTGATGATGAAGATTTAATGGCGCGTTGGGTTGAGATATTGGGTGGTCAATACGTGCCAGCCGAGTTTCAGCCGCTATCGATGGCTTATGCTGGTCATCAGTTCGGACAATGGGCGGGACAATTGGGCGATGGCCGTGGTTTACTGATGGCGCAAGTACTCGATGATAACGGCCAATTGCAGGACTTACATCTAAAGGGCGCTGGTCTAACCCCTTACTCACGGATGGGCGATGGGCGCGCGGTACTGCGTAGTACCATCCGCGAATATTTATGCGGTCATGCGCTGACCCAACTTGGCATCCCCTCGTCTAATGCCTTGGGCTTTGTGGTATCAGATACCAAAGTGCGCCGCGAGCGTATGGAAGCTGGAGCAGCCTTGATGCGCGTTGCTGACAGTCACATTCGCTTCGGTCATGTTGAGTGGATTGCCAGCTTTGCCCCTGACCTGCTCGGCGAGTTTACCGACTATATGATTGATACTTACTATCCAGAATGCCGTGATAGCGAGACGCCAGTCTTGGCATTTTTACAAGCCGTAGTTGAGCGTACCGCACGTATGATTGCGGACTGGCAGCTGATTGGCTTTGCACATGGGGTGATGAATACCGATAACTTATCGATTACTGGCAGCACCTTAGACTTTGGTCCGTTTGGTTATATGGAGCGTTTTAATCCTGCTTGGATTAACAATCACTCCGACCATACCGGACGCTATGCTTATCAAAATCAGCCTGCCATTGGGCATTGGAACTTAAATACTTGGCTACCGCACTTTATGCGTCTAGAGGGTGTCAAACGCGATACCTTGGCTGATTGCCTAGCGCCGTATGAAGCGACTTTTATGCAGCATTATCAACAAGGGCTGTGCCGTAAGCTGGGATTGCCACACGCCAAAGACAGCTTGACCCTTGCCTTTGAATGGCTGACATTGCTAGAAGATAACTTACTCGACTATAGCAATAGTTTCCGCGCGCTATTGGGTTTGGTCGCACCAAACGAGCATCCTCATGAACAGCAGCTGCTCACAATAATGACTGCTGAGTTTAATAATGAGGCGCAGCAAGTCTGGCAAGATTGGTCAACACGGTATTTGGCAGCGCTACAGCCGTTATCTAGCGAGGCATCTATTGAGGAGATGCGCCGCAATAATCCGGTTTATGTGTTACGTAATAGTATGGCGCAGCGCGTTATCACGGCGGCGGAACAGGGACAGTTTGATGAGTTAAATCGAGTCTTTGAATTGCTTGCTACCCCTTATAGCGTACAAGACATCGCCACCGAACTTGATACCTTACCACCTGCTCCGCATGCGCCGCAGATGCCGATTAGTTGCTCTTCTTAATAAAATATGAGTAAGCGGCTATTCTGTAATATTTTGAAACATGATGCAATTAGGGTTGATATTTCGCCCTATTATTTGTCATCATCAACCAGCGAAATAATGAATATCATTTTATTATATTGCTCGCACTATTCAGTCGAGCTGACTAGGCAGTTAAATGCCAATAATGCTAGAATAGCTGTTTTTGTACGATTGTTGTTTTTACCCTGATGTCTAGTCGCCAATCATGACCTTTTTAGTATAAAAGCACCCTCATTGTGATCTTTCATGGTTTTGAGGTTTAGACGTTAGTTTTTTATCCCATTTACTTTATTCCAATTATCCCAACCATGGCAATTATTATGAATGACGATATCACTTTGAATACGGATGCTCCTACCACGGAAAAAGAGCAGTTTGAACAAGCTGCCCTACATTACCATGAGTTCCCACGCCCGGGTAAAATCTCAGTAACACCTATCAAGCAACTGGCCAACCAACGTGATCTGGCGCTCGCCTATTCACCAGGGGTTGCGATACCTTGTCTTGAGATTCAAAGAGATCCAGCTTTAGCAGCTAAATATACTGCTCGTAGCAACTTGGTCGGTGTGATTACCAACGGTACTGCGGTACTTGGTTTAGGGAATATTGGTCCATTGGCATCAAAGCCTGTGATGGAAGGTAAAGGGGTTCTATTCAAAAAATTCGCTGGTATTGACGTTTTTGATATTGAAATTGCTCAAAACGATCCAGACAAGTTCATCGAAGCGGTTGCCTCTTTAGAGCCTACTTTTGGTGGTATTAACTTAGAAGACATCAAAGCACCAGAATGTTTCAAAATCGAGCGCGAATTACGTAAACGTATGAACATTCCAGTATTCCACGATGACCAACATGGTACGTCAATCATTGTTGCCGCAGCGATGCTAAACGCTTTGCTCATCACTGGCAAAAAAATTGAAGAAATTAAAGTCGTTTGTTCAGGCGCTGGTGCAGCCGCTATCTCTTGTTTAGATATCATTTGTGCGCTTGGTGTTGATAAAAACAACATCTTGGTATCAGACTCACGCGGTATCATCACCACGAGCCGTGAAAACCTTGATGAGACTAAGCAGCGTTATGCCCGTGATACCACCGCCTCTACCATCGAAGAAGTGATGGATGATGTCGATATGTTCTTAGGCTTGTCTATGCCTGGTACATTGACCGAAGACATGGTTCGCCGTATGGCAAAAGACCCTATCGTCTTTGCCCTTGCCAATCCAACGCCTGAGATTATGCCAGAATTGGCCCATGCGGTACGTCCAGACGTCATCATGGCAACAGGTCGCTCAGATTATCCCAACCAAGTAAACAACGCGTTATGCTTCCCTTATATCTTCCGCGGTGCGTTAGACGTTGGCGCAACGACCGTTAATGAAGAGATGAAAATTGCTTGCGTAAAAGCAATCGCCGCCATGGCGCATGTTGAAGCCACGCCAATGAGCAACGTGAAAAACGTTGAGAGCACGCCAAGCTTTGGACGCGAATATTTGATTCCAGGACCTTTGGAGCCGAACTTAATCATCGAAATTGCTTCTGCTGTTGCTAAAGCGGCGATGGATTCTGGGGTTGCGACGCTACCTATCACGGATATGAAAGCCTACCGTCAACGCTTGTCTGAGTTTGTTTATAACTCAGCGTTTGTCATGAAGCCTATCTTTGCCCGCGCGAAAGCTGACCCTAAACGTATTGTTTACTGTGAAGGCGAAGACAGCAACGTCTTGCTCGCGGTACAAGTGGTGGTCGATGAGCAGTTGGCATATCCAATCTTGGTTGGTCGTCCTGCCGTCATCGAAAAGAACATCGAGAAACTTGCACTACGCCTAAAAGATGGTGAAAACATCACGATTATCAATCAAGATGATGATCCACGCTATAAAGACTACTGGCAGGGCTACTACGAGAAAAACAAACGTAATGGCGTCAGCATTGAACTTGCTCGCCGTGATGTTCGTCGTAAGACCTCTTTAATCGGTGCGTTACTGGTTGAAAATGGCGATGCCGATGGTATGATTTGTGGCACATTCAGCTACTATCAGCTCCATCTAAAATACGTCAGCAGAGTCATCGGTAAAAAAGAAGGCGTCAGTGATTTTTATGCGATGAATGCTGTCTTGATGCAAGATCGCAACATCTTTATCGCCGACACTTATATCCATGAAGACCCAACGGCTGAGCAATTGGCTGAAATGACGGTACTAGCAGCTGATCAGTTACGTCGCTTTAGCATCACGCCACGTGTGGCGTTGGTTTCGCATTCAAACTTCGGTACATCAGACCGTGCCAGCGCGGTAAAAATGCGCAAAGTACATCAGCTGCTGACAGAAATGAATGTCGACTTTGACTTCGATGGTGAAATGCAAGGTGATGCGGCACTTGATGAACATATCCGTGCCAATGACTTGCCATCAAGCAATCTAAAAGGCTCAGCAAACTTGCTTATCTTACCAACGCTTGATGCAGCAAACATTGCTTTCAACCTACTAAAAACAGCGACCAGCAGTGCCTCTATCGGTCCTATCTTGCTAGGCGCTAACAAGCCTGTACATATCCTAACCCCATCAGCAACGGCACGCCGTGTGGTGAATATGACAGCGCTTGCGGTCACTGAAGCTCAAGATTTAATCAATGAGCAGAAGTAGTTGTTTATATAGCGTATAAACACATAGCTAAGACGGTCTTCTGTTAGTTATTTATAGAAACCGTCTGCTATACTAAAACCAGTCAATACTCCTAAGCGAGTGTTGACTGGTTTTTTTTGGCAAAATGACTTAGTAAATACTGGATAAAAAAAGAGACTATTATGCAAGTGTATCTCGTCGGCGGCGCTGTCCGTGACCAATTGTTAGGTCGTCCTATCAAAGACAAAGATTTTGTCGTCGTCGGCGCGACTGTCGCAGATATGCTGGCGGCAGGTTTCCAACAAGTGGGCGCAGACTTTCCAGTATTTTTGCACCCTGTTAGCCGTGAAGAATATGCCCTAGCACGTACGGAGCGCAAACAAGGTCTGGGCTATCAAGGCTTTAGTGTGCATGCCAGCCCTGATGTCACCTTGCGTGAAGACTTGCAACGTCGTGATTTGACTGTCAATGCCATGGCAATCGAAGTCAAGAGTCTTACCGATGACACGCCCATCACTGGTAAAGTCGTTGATTACTACGGTGGATTGGATGACATTGAGAATAAAACCCTACGCCATGTCTCAAGCGCTTTTAGCGAAGACCCATTACGAGTACTGCGAACCGCGCGCTTTTATGGACGCTACTATGATTTGGGCTTTAGTATCGCCGATGAAACCTTGCTATTGATGCGTCAATTGGTAAGCTCAGGCGAGCTTGCGCATTTAAGTAGTGAACGCATTTGGCAAGAATCGAGCCGTGCCATGATGCAAGTGTCGCCGCAAGTATATTGGCAGCAGCTGTTTGAGATTGGGGCGCTAACAGAGTATTTTGCCCCGCTACATCAAGTTTGGAGCCATGCTCAATACGGTCAAATACGAGAGATTGTACAAACTGCATTGTATTTCGCCGGTCAAATGCAATTAAACTTATCGCAGCGCTGGGCGTTATTAATGGCCAGTCTCAACACAGATTCATTTGCTCTGAAACCTACAGACTCGAATTCAGATAACATAGCATCAAATGACATAGCATCAAATGACATAGCATCAAATGACATAGCATCAAATGACATAGCATCAAATGACATAGCATCAAATGACATAGCATCAAATAACATAGCAACTGCGGTTAAAGGCATTAATGAGATTGGAAACAGCGCAAAAGTGCCAAAAGCGCAAACCCAATTTGCCACCTTATTTTTGCAGCAAACACAAAAGCTTAGCATTATAGACCAACTGAGCGCCGCTGAGAAAATCGATCTTATTCAAGCTTGTAGCGCTCATAAAGCGCCGGACAAACTCTCGCAGCTCTTGGTCACAAGCCATGTTTTAAAACTGGCCATACAGCACCGCCAAATGATGCTGGCATTGGGCAGCTTTCATGCCATTAGCATGGACGACATCGACCAAAGCCTCAAAGGTCCAGCGATTGGCGAAGCATTACGACAACGTAGAATTGAGCATTTACAAGCACAACCTGTCTTATAAACAAGTTCTTTCAACCAGCAATTTAGATAATAAAAATACCTTTAATATGAACCAAGAATTTAGCTTAAGCCGACCAAAAAATTCTAATACCTCAGCGCCAGTAATGCTAGTAACTGGTGGCGCTAAGCGTATTGGTGCGGCTATTGTTCGTGCCGCCCATGAGCAAGGCTACCGTGTCATTATCCATTGTCATCATAGTGAGCAAGAAGCCAATGCCCTAGCCGATGCGCTGAATCACAGTCGTCCTGATAGCGCGGTCGTCGTCCTTGCAGATTTGGCGGTTGTTAATAATAGCGAGACGCTACAGCAATTTACTCAAAATATCATGCAAGCATTTGGGCAACTTAATGTCCTAGTGCACAACGCCTCACGCTTTTATCCAAGTTCGCTTGGTCATATCAATCTTGAGCAATGGGATGAGTTGTTTTTAACCAACGCCAAAGCGCCTTTATTATTAAGCCAAGCGTTATATCCTTATCTACGGACACAGCAGGGCTGTATTATCAGCCTGCTTGATATCCATGCGCATAACAGACCTTTTAAAAATTATGCCGTCTACAATATGGCAAAGGCGGCGCATCGCATGATGGTACAGTCTCTAGCGCTTGATATGGCACCTGATGTACGCGTCAATGGCGTCGCTCCTGGTGTGAACATCTTACCTGAGGCTGATAGCGACCAAGCGCTTGACCAGCAGCAGCAAAAAAGCATCGTCGATTCTATACCCATGCAGCGGATAGGCAGACCTTACGAGATTGCGCATAGTGTGCTTTATCTGGCGCACGCCAGTTACGTCACTGGTGAGATAATTACCGTCGATGGCGGTCGTAGCCTGACATTGGCTGGTGGTCATATTTGATAGAAAATGGCATTCCTTAAAAATATCTGTATTAGTTCCTATCTTTTACTTGAAAATCTAGAAAAATCAGGTATCATTGTGCGTCTAACGTTAGGGCCCATAGCTCAGTTGGTTAGAGCAGAGGACTCATAATCCTTTGGTCGTAGGTTCAAGTCCTACTGGGCCCACCAAATTTAAACCCTTACAGTCATTAACTTGTAAGGGTTTTTTATTGCTTAAATTTTATATAAATACATTGAGGTAATTAAATTTGTGGCTGTAGTAGATAAGGATTAAATATCACACCATATTCTCAGGGTTTTAAGCTGATGAGACGGTGAGCAATAGTTGAATCTAAACTCACACTCTTTTAAAAACAAATGGAAGTTCTTCTTATCGATCCCATTATATTTTCTGAGAGTTCGTTTAGACTAATTCCAAAAGTTCTCAATGCCATTGATGTGATTGATTTTACGCTTAATCACAGGCATTAGAGCAGTGTATTTGGTGTCTGCTACGACAATGGTATAGACCTTGCTATTTCGTTTTAAAATACCAAATACGGCGGTTTTACCAGCAGCCTCGCGACCTCTTTTGCCTTCATTATTCTCATAAAATTTATCAGTAATAGTATTGGCATAATTCCATGTCTTGATTACTCAGCTTAAGGGAAAGTCCCGAGAGGTTGACCATATTTTAGTGCTTTAAATTCCGTAAAATACTAAAAAATAAGAGAGCCCTCTAGAGGGCTCTCTTATTTCTTGAAATGATTTAATCATCATTTGCAATTTTGATTGTATTTAAGGTTTAACCTAAATTAATATGTTTAAATATCATTCAGTACTTTTGGTTTATCTGATGAACTCGTCGGCATTTTGAATTCAATACCAGCCTTTTTAAATAGTTTTGGATATTCCACCAAAGCCATCGTTGAATTTTTAGCAATACCAGTGATATCTCCGACCATACCTTTAGCCTCAACTAAAGACATTCCTGTATTGGTCAAACTTCTTGGATTTGCTATTAAACTCATACCTACTTGTTTAGCACCTACCGCCAATTCACGAGCGGTTAAACTTGCGATTACAAAGTTTGTTGCGGAGTCCAACAAATGCTGCTTCTGCTCCACATTCAGTGCTGACAGCTTAGCTACTGTTCCTGCTTCATCTTTTTGAGAGGCTTCTAAAACAGTATTAGACAACACTACAATTTGTTTTTGAATTGCTTCTTGTTCTTTCGGATCAGAGGTCGTTTTCAGACTTTTCTGTTTTGCTTTTAACTCATCTGAATCTTGTTTACTTGCGAGTAATGAAGCTAAAGCAGCACGACTCTGAGTAAACATTTCATTGGTTGCTTTAGCCTGCGTGAAGAAACCGTTGATATCCATATTTGAAGAAGATACACCAGTAACAGATTCAGATAATGATGATGCAATACTACTCAGTGACCCAAAACCTGCATAGACGCTTGATGCTCCCATTGAAGCCGCTATTGCTAAAACAATTGCAATTTTTTTCATACCTTGCTATCCCTATTGTGAAGAATCGGCTTTTTGCACGATTTGATTTAAAATTTTAGGTAAAGCCTCAAACATCTGAATGTTATACATCTCATTACGATGCTGATGATCTATACCCTTTAATTCGATTTCTTGTTGCAAACCATAAGCCCCTATCTTTTCTGACTTTTGGTTGAATATGCGTGCACCACTGGCCATAACCAATGTGGCATCACAATTACTTTTATCTGCATTACATTTAATACTGTCTTGTTTCACTTCAATCTTAAGTACTGGCTGTAAACATTCATCTGTAGGAATATGAAAGTTAACTTTCATATTTTTTTTAAACCCAGCATTTTCAGTCATAGCAACGACTGAATCTTTCAATAGGGTCTGTCCTTTAAAGCCTGAACCTGTCGCATAAAATGGTCGTTTCGACTGACTGCTAAAAGCGTGGTAAATCAAAGGACCAAAACCATAAAATGGAATTTCACCAACTTGCTCGGTATGTAAGCTTGGACATAAAACGCGCGATTGCTTCGAGTCACCCACTGGAGCAGAACTATCAAGCAGAATACTGTCTCCAGAACGCACGGGTAAACGATCACTGCTGTTGACAGGGAAATCTAATTGCGCTGTAACTTTCGCACCTTGACGTTCCAAAACAGTCGCTTCCCATGTTGGAATCAGAATATTACGTCCTGCTGCCTTATCTGAATGATAAACATGGACTTTCATTCCGGTACTTAAGCGTTTCCCCGCATCATCAATGGTAATGTTATGACCACTTGAACTCGAGACTTTTAAATCAGAACGAGTAAATTGAATCCCTTTTTGAAATTGTTTACCTAATTTCAAAAGTGCGTTTTTCAATACAACTTCTTTACGTGCCTCTAGAGAAAACCCCATTCCTTCTGAAATCACATCTTTAATATCATCTGTTGCATGTGCTGAGTAGATTACGCGACCAGAACGATCAATCATTTCAGCAAAAACTTCACTATGTAAAACCTGTTGCTGAGTTATTTTTCCAATCTGCTGTTGATAAGCAATGACAGGAATGACATTAATCCGAATAAAAAATTCAGGTAACTCACGTTGGTTAATGTCTTCACTTTGCGCTAATGCAGTCTGTTCACTAACACTTTGTGCCATAGCACTATAACGTCGATTGACTGGAGTCAAAGTAAATGAAGCTTGCTCACCTACTGCATCTGAAAAGATTTGCTCAATTAAATCTTTTGATTCGCCTTGATAAGTCAGTACATCAACCACTAATGCTTTAGGCTTATTCATAGCCTGACGTGTATTGGTTGATACTTTACTAAAGCGCTTACTACGACCCTGCATCAATATTGGCACAGCCACAGCATAATCACTGTCCGCATGTACCACACGAATCAAATCGCCATCTATTGAACTCAGCTCATCTTGTGCAGCGATTCCTTGCTTAAAGCCTTTATCTAGAACCAAATAAGATTTCCACCGATCAATCACTTGGGTCTCAGTTTCAGAGATTTTAAGTTTCGATTTTAATTCTTCAGTCACTTGCTTAGTCAATGTCAACAAAGTACTTTGAAATTTCTGTTTAATGGCTGTTTTTGTTGTAGTGGAATCAATTTCAGTAGTAAGTACCTGAATCGGTTGCGACAACGTGGCACTGTCACTATAAATGACCTCGCCCGACAACACGTTAGTGAGTTTTAAACTTAAAGTGACTGGCAGAAAAATTTCTGCTGTCGAATCCTTCTTTACAATGTATTCACTCGCGCGTAACACTTCTAGAGATGCTATATAAGTACGATTTTTAGTTTTTTGCGAAATAGTATCGACAACTTGTTCACCGAAACTTTGTTTTAAACCTTGTACAAAAAATTGCTCGGTTTGTTTACGCATGACTTCATTGTCAATCGCTTGACTGAAATCACACACAATAGAAGAACCATTCGCTTCATATTTGCTAGGATCGGTACGACAACCTTGCTCCAATCCAAAAATACCTTTCGATGGGTAGATTTGAATATTCGCATTTGCCCATGTTGAAACAAGCATCGGCATAGCCAAACATAAGACTTTGAATGTTATGTGCACTGTGTACCACCGATGCAGAGTGTGATCGTATTTCCAGCTAGCAATCGCTCGGCACTTGATAACGTTGGGCTTACTTTACGTAGCGCTTTAGCCAATTCTGCACTGATCGGTTTTTCACTCTTATAGGTCATGGTCATTTCAACCAATTTGCCGTCTTGAGTGCGAATATCGATATTTTCTGCGCCATCCATTTCATCTAAGGCAATATACAAATCATCCCCTAGACGTGAAGAAACATTACCTGAAACACTTTTCACAAAAATGGTAATTTCTTTACCGTACATAGAGCGATTTTTTGCATAACCTAAAATCTGTGGTCCAACTTGGCTAACTGCTAATTCACCTAGTTTCTTTGCGACATTGGTACGGCATGAATCTGTGGTCGCACCTGTCGATGACTCTGTACGAGTTTCCCCGCCCATTAAAGTCGAATCATCTACTGAATAAATTTTAAAACTTACCGCACCATCGCAGACAAATTGACCCGTGGCACTCGAACGACCACGATCATAAATATAAGAGCTACCAGCCATAAACCAGTCCGCTTTTTCTTTACGCGCCGCGATTACTAGCTTATTAAGCTCTACATCACTCATTAGTTGTTGAATCGTCATACTACGACCATTTAAATACTGACTTCTGAAACGGTCAGAATCGAGTAACCGCAAATCATAACGAGATGCAGAACTTGCAATTGAATTTAATGTTTGATTATTACGCTCAGCTTTAGTACTTGGTGTTTGATATTCCACATATTTCACAAAACTTTGGATATCCTTCTGACTTTCAGATTGGCTATATTTTGCCGACTCACTGGCATTGTAGCTACTTGAGGATGCTGATTTACCTGAATTATTATGGCTTGATGAGCGGGCAGCAACACCTACACCAGCCCCATAATAATTATCATAGGCATAACCTGCTGCGGCAGCCGAGCGTCCTTTTGATGAATAAGAATCTGACGCACTGGCTTTAGCACTTTCACTAGCTTTGTAACTTGCATCTTCATCATAGCTATAGCTACGATCTGAAAAATAAGAAGTAAATTCTTTAACTGGCTTAGAGTTATCTTTTGGTACGCCGAAGTATTCGTCCATCACAATCATAATCGGACTGGTTCGACTATTTTTCTTTGCCAATCCTAAATCATTAAGAATTGAACGAAATTCTTGGTCATCTATTTCCAGACTAACTTGAGTGACTAATTCATTGTTGCTGTTGGTACTACTGCCTCGGTTTAGCACGTAATTACTGTCAATTTGTTTTACAATGTCATTTAAGTATTGATTCGCTTCATTCATCGCCTGCGGACCATTAATACGCTTAATGAGAGCAATAACAGCATCAGTTTTTGCATTGTTGTATGCTTGATTACGTGTGCCATTCAGATCTTTTTTGATAATAGGTGTAGCACCTTCTCCATTCACTTTGATAATTTCAGCATTACTAACTTGAACAGCCCCCAAACACAAAAGTGTCAATATAGCCTTTTTCATAACTCACCCTTTTAATTAGAATTTCTAGCTATTTTTATAATTTCTTTACTAAGTTTTAAATTCAGGGCTTACTCGATAATCTCTCTATCAGCAATTAAAGTCGCCTTCTTTAAAGATTACGTAAGTCATAAAATCAGCACATTATATACAAAAAACAAACATCCAGCAAACAAATGTTATCATTAAGCCTAAGAAATAACTTTAATTTTATTGATTTTTAGAAAAAATCTCTTACAAGAGGTAACTCAACTTATTAATGGTATGAGGTGTAATTTACATTGAATGTAAGAAAAGCGTGTCCGGTAAAAAGAGCGGCTTACCAGAATAGGCTTGATCGCTTTACGCAGCAAGGCTACCCATTATCTATATGGATGAAGGCGGCTTTGAGGCTGAAATCATTCGTTCTCATGGTTATGCACCGATAGGTATACCCTGTATCGATAGCTACAACTGGCAAGCAAAAAAGCGTACGAATGTCGTTGGTGTTCTTTATGAGAAAATGCTGTTTGCGCTTGAGTACGTTGAGCAGAATATCAACAGCACCATATTCTACGACTGGTGCAAACACACTTTAATTCCAAGCCTTAAAACCAAGTGCGTGATTTTGATTGATATGAGCGAGGATAAAGCAAAGCACTGCTTTGCCCGAGCGCAAGATGAGAGCTCTGCTCGAGTGAATCGGTTTGATAAAAATAAACGTATTCAAAAACTCCTCAACAGGCATGGGCATCGTATTTTATGGTTACCACCGTACAGCCCTGAGCTGAACCCTATCGAGAAAAATTGGTACAGGCTAAGTTTCTGCGCCGAGGGTGTATGGAGAATAATCTACCAAGTCTAACTGTACGGATTTGACGGCAGGGGTCAAACTTTGAGCTCACGTTTAAAACGTTTATTCTCTTCTATAATAGCCATGAGTTCAGGGTCATACTGCTTAGTGCAGATAAGCTTGCCTTCATTAGCTTTGCTTTGCTAGTTAGACAAGTTCTGCATGGCTATGCCTAGCTGCTTTGCAGTCACTGAAACATTGCCGTTGTTGTCTGCTATCTTTTTGACGGCTGCAGCTTTGAAAGCTGCACTATAGGTTCTGATTTTCTTAGTCATGATAAACTCCTCATTAAGTCGTTGGTTTACTAAATTTGGTTCTACAGTTTTTTCAGCATAGTTCAAATAAAAAGTTGCCTAAGAAACCGAAAAGCCCTCTACGTTATATAAAATAGCGAAGAGGGCTTTTACGATTTTAATGAATGAATAATTAATAACTATAAAGAAATGCAATTATGCTTGCTGATCTAACAGCTTTTTTTATGTTAAATTAATTCAGCGGCAACTGGTCAACCGTATTTATAAAATTCTGGCTAATGCCCAACCAAGGTTACCTTGGTTAGTCTAGAGCCAGCTATCATTTATCTATAGCTCTAGACTTTCTAAAAACTAAAAGGAAGTACGACGATAGTTGCGATATTCAGGCAGCCAGAAATTCGCTTTTAAGCGGCGCTGTAGGTTCTCCGCCGTGATAGGTAGTGCCAGCTTATCTTGAACCGCCTGCAGTGCCACTTCATAAGCTATTTTTTCACTGATCTCTTTAATAACTTTAATAGGCGGTAATATGGCACCGGGTGCTTTTTCGTACTCCATTGATATATCTGCAAGCGCTTGGCTTGCTGCCATCAACATATTATCGCTGATACCTGTCGCTCGCACTGCTAGAACACCGAGACCTATACCGGGAAATATATAGCTGTTATTACATTGAGAGACTTCAAAAGACTGACCGTTAAAAGTGGTATTAGCAAAAGGGCTACCCGTTGCGATAATGGCGCGACCACGGCTCCAATTCGTCACTTCTTGCGGGGTGGCTTCCACACGAGACGTCGGGTTTGAAAGCGGTAGTACAATTGGGTTTTCAGTATTAGCACATAAGGATTCGATTACCTCTTGAGTAAACAGACCTTTTTGTCCACTGACACCAAATAATACTGTTATTTTTGCTTGTTTAACCACTTGCGCTAAACCGAGCTTCTGACTCTTATCCCAATGTTCGATAGCCGATTGTTTTTGCACGAGCGGCTCTTGGAATTTTTGTAGTTCTGTCATGCTATCAGTGAGCAAGCCATAACGGTCAACCATAAATACTTGGCTACGAGCCTGCTCTTCCGTTAAGCCTTCGCGCTGCATTTGGCGAATGATATGCTCAGCAATACCGCAACCTGCCGATCCTGCACCCAAGAAGGCTATTTTTTGCTGGCTTAGCTTCTGACCCTTGTTTAGGCACGCTGCAATCAAAGCACCGACCGACACCGCAGCAGTCCCTTGAATATCATCATTGAAACAGCATAACTGGTCACGATATCTGTTTAATAACGGGGTGGCGTTTCCCTGTGCAAAATCTTCAAATTGTAATAACACCTCTGGCCAACGACGCTTAACGGCTTGAATAAATAAATCGACAAATTCATTATATTCATCGCCAGAGATGCGTGGATTTCTCCAACCCATGTACATAGGATCGTCAAGTAGCTGTTGGTTATTGGTACCGACATCTAGCAAAATGGGTAGACAATAAGCGGGGCTGATGCCACCACAAGCCGTGTACAAAGCCAATTTACCAATGGGAATGCCCATACCGCCAATACCTTGATCTCCTAGACCCAATATACGTTCGCCGTCAGTGACAACGATCACTTTGACATTTTGTTTGGTGGCATTTTGCAGCATATCATCGATTTTATGGCGCTCAGGATATGAGATAAATAAGCCCCGTTTACGGCGATAAATTTGCGAGAATTTTTCACACGCTTGACCAACCGTTGGGGTATAGATGAGCGGCATGACTTCCTCTATATGCTGCTCAATCAAATGGTGAAATAGGGTTTCATTGGTATCTTGTATATTACGCAAGTAAATGTGCTTATCCATGTCACTAGTAAAGGAGCGCAGTTGATGATAAGCCCGCAGAGATTGCTCCTCAATCGTCTCAATGTTATGAGGTAATAACCCTGTTAAATTAAAGCTATCACGTTCTTCTGATGAAAAAGCACTGCCTTTATTCAGTAAAGCGGTTTCTAATAGAGCGGGTCCGGCAATGGGAATATATAAGGGACGCTTGTTTGACATAATAAAATCTTCTTATTGACGTATGAGTGAAAACGATGCTAGTGCTGCATTATACATAGCATCAGCCCATACTTAACAATAGATAACAAATCATTTTGAGTGAGCATGGCTCTAAACTTGATTACTGATACATTTGCCTAGATACGATGCGCAGATGAAGTTAGGGGTTAATCCTATCTTTGATCCTAGAAAGGCGGGCGTGGATAATGCAGACTTCTGGATAGGCTACAGTGATGAGCATGGTCATAAATAATGGTCTTACCTACTGTTTTAAACAATAGACTGCGATATAAATTAGCCTATCAGG
>NZ_JAQISM010000026.1:0-97956 GCF_027919975.1 Psychrobacter sp. ANT_H3
GATGCGGTAAAGGTCGCCCGTTGAAACAGAAAACTTGTGACATTCGTGAGAAAGTCGCCTAAGAGCGTTTGCTTTTAGAATCCCCCGCTTGAGCTTGGCGAAAGTGGAGGAGTATGTCAAAATTAGTGATGGCGTAATGATGCCGACAAAGCTCGCAAGTACGTGCTGGGTTGCGCCTAAAAAGGCTTTTGCAGGGGCGGGGCGGGGCGATTGTGCAAACCATATAATAAATCGCGGTTCCCTTGAGTGTGCTCACTCATCTTGGCTTCCTCCTGAAGTGACTTTTAGTCCAATCTCTGCGGCATTTACTCAGCAATATCATAACTACCTAGAGTCGATAAAAATAATGTCATCGCTAGAGCAATTCATATTGCTTATCTATTCAACAGCCAATCGCCAACAGAAAATCGCACTTATCCTTGTGCTAATAAATAACCATACCTAACCATTATTTATCAAATTGCCAATCATTGTAATAAAAACCTGACTAATTGGTCAGCTATCTAAAGGGTATAGTGAAAGGTTCTACTATTGCAACGTTTTTTTTCATACTCGTAGATTTATTTACATCGCAATAATGATAGCTTAAAAGCGCACAGTCCAAGCTCTCTGGCTAAAAACCCTGAGATTATCAATTGTTTATAAGGAGTGGATACTTACTATCTTTTGCCAGCTTAAATTCACAACCTAATCATTGAAGTGAATTTCTCACATTATTTATTGCCAAATTGTTAATACTTCGTTATTATGCCTGTCATAATTTAAATGCTAATAATTATCATTAACTTTACCTATGTGATTCGCAATACAATTTGCAGATTAATGAGTATTACAAGTTTATAGGTGATACAGATTTTTTTAGCGCAGGGGTAGAGCGGTCGTTGTAGAGCAAAGTCCTTATAAGCTTTATAAAAAACTTCTTAAATAAATTCTCAAAAGTGGCTCTTAATTCCTTCAATCCTAATAGTAAGTAAAGTGAGTGTGTTATGCGTGAAGTTAAGTCAGCAACATTTTCTAATCAATTAACGGTCTTATCCATGACGGTTTCAGCTATTTTATGGTCACAGATGGCAATGGCGGCGGAGGAATTGCCTAGTACCACCTTACAAACCATCACGGTGACCGCCAATAGCTCAGTCCGCGAAAAAGTCCAAGAAGATGGGGTTTATGTCGAAGACTATACTCCAGCGCAGCAAGCCAGCCATTTGAGCGATTTTTTGAATGTCGTTCCTGGGGTTACCGTAGGAGGCACCTCAGCAGTCAATCAGCGTATTCGTATTCGTGGTCTTGAAGACAGCAACCTGAAAGTCACTATCGATGGTGCCCGTCAAGAAGGTAAACTTTTTTATCATATGGGCGATTTGACCCTTGATCCTGACTTGCTCAAGCAAGCGGATGTCGCGGTCGGTAATAACTCAGTGACGCTAGGAAATGATGCCATTGGTGGTGCGGTGGCTTTTACAACCGTTGATGCGGCTGACTTGCTAAAACCGGGTCAAAGAATAGGTGCCAAATTACACGCAGGATACGCCAGTAATAATGATGAACTGCTGACCTCAGCCACGGTGTTTGCCGCACCAACGGACAATGTTGACTTACTGGCTTATTATGGTAGGCGTGATACCAGCTCTGGTGAAGATGGTAACGATCGTGAGCTGTTTGAAGACAGTAAAACTGAAAGTATCTTATTAAAAGCTGGTGCTTATATTGCGGATGATCATCATATTGGCGCAAATTTCAGTCAAACTGAAAAGAAAGGTATTTTCCCATTCCGCCCAGATTTTCCTAGTCGTAATGATGCCCCAATACCACAACAAGTTAAACGCGATACTTATGGGCTAGATTACACTTATAATCCGGCAAGCAAGTTAATTGATATTGATACCAATGTTTATCAGACCAAAACCCGTATTTTGCGCGATTCTGATTATAATAAAAACCCAGGTTTCGAGTTTGATGCACAGGTTAAAACCACAGGCGCTAAAATACAAAATACTAGTATAGTTGATAGTAGTGTCTTTGAGGGTATTACCGGTACGCATAAATTGATCGCTGGTGTAGAGCATTATAAAAAAGAATCTGACTACCATGGTGTAGAGCGTGGTACTACGATACCGGTGAGCGGTAGAGATGAAGCAAAAAATACTTCAGTATATTTGGAAGATCAATGGCAAATGGGGAAGTTTAGCTTGACGCCTGGTGTACGTTATGATCGTTATGAGTCACCAAAATTTATTGCTGGAGGCAAAACCTATGATAATGTCGTCGGTGCCTTGGCAGCAAGCTATGAGATTGCTCCGAGTACGCAAATTTTTGCTAGCTATACGCAGTTATTTAATGGTCCTGATTTGAGTCAAGCGATTTTTAATCGAAATGGTGTTGGAACTGTTGTTAACAACGACTTAAAAGCAGAAGAAGGGTCTAATACTGAGGTTGGTATCGCTAAAACCTTGCGTGACCTAACGGTAGCCGGTGATGCATTACAGTTAAGCGGTAAATACTTTGAAACCGATATCGAAAATTATATTGAGTTTGTACGTTCAGGCTTGGATTGTGCACCAGAACCTGGAAGTAATTGCCAAGGCGCAATAAACAAAAATGAAGATTATAAAATTAAAGGGGTTGAGCTCGCCGCTGACTATAAAATGAATAACTTTAGTATGGGTTTGAGCTATTCGCGCGCACGTAGTAAAGGTGAAGACACCGGCTACAGTATTCCGTCAGTGACGGGAAGCAGCTCAGAATCAGGCGATAAATATATGGTCAATCTGGCTTATGCCCCAACAGAGACCACAGATATCGGCTGGCGCAGTACCTATGTCGCTTCAGTGATGCCAAATACTGGCGAAAATGACATTGAAAAACCAAGCTATAATGTTCATGATATCTTTATGAACTATTCGCCAAAACAAGTTGATGGATTAAAAGCCACGCTTGGCGTTTATAATCTTTTCGATGAAGCTTATGCGAGCCACTCATCTCGTCTAAATCCGATTGATGATGTTACTACTGACTTTGAAAAAGGTCGTAATATCAAAGCTTCTTTAACCTATCAGTTTTAAGCCTGCATTTATTTCTTAGTAGCAAAAGAGCCAGCTTTTTATAAAAAAGAGCTGGCTTTTTTATCGCCATTTTTCGGAAATTGTACTGTCTTGTTTTAAAAATTACGCTTCGACTGTAGCACCATTAACCCTATATATTCATAAAGAATCAGCACTCATGACTTCACTTTCATTATCTTCTTTTGCATTGAATATGCGCCGTATTTGCCTTTTGATTCATCGTTATACTGGGCTTGTAATGGCAGGCTTTTTAATCATAGCGGGTTTTACTGGCTCGTTATTGGCTTTCCATGACGAGTTGGATAATGTGTTTAACCATCAATTGGCTCAGATTAAGCGGCAAGATGCGCCACAGCTTCCTATTGCAACCCTGCACGATAAGGTCGCCGCCGCCTATCCAGAGTACAATTTTTCTAGTATGCCAACGTCATTAAAAGCGGATAAATCTGCGGTATTTTCAGTCGATAGAGTCCGAGGTCAAAGCGCTAGAAATCAGCCCAAAGCCCCGTTTCAAGAGGTTTATATAAACCCTTATAACGGCGATATAGTAGGGACGCGTGATAAGGATGAATGGGCATGGCGCAATACCATGTGGAAGGTGTTTTGGCTACACCGTGATTTATTGCTTGGCGATATCGGTAAGTTACTATTAGGCGTGATTGCACTGCTATGGACGATTAATTGCTTTATTGGCTTTTATTTAACCTTGCCACGTACCGTGAAGAAGAGTCATGAAACCCATCGAAAAACAGTTAAAAAACGCGCGTCTTTTATCAAGCGCTGGCTATCGGCGTGGAAAATCCGCCGCAAAACCAATACCTTTAAGCTAAATTATGATGTGCATCACGCCTTTGGTTTATGGCTGTGGCTGATGCTATTTGTCATTGCTTGGTCGAGTGTCGGTTTTAATTTGAAATCGGTGTATCAGCCGGTGATGCAAGTGGTGGTCGGACTTCAAAGCAGAGAAAGCAGAGAAGGTAAAGAAGGTAAAGAAGGTAAAGAAAGAGAAAAAGGTAAGTCGCATAAATCGCATAAATTTAGCGCGCAAGTTCTGCCAAATGTTACGCCAGTTATCAACGCAACTGCTGATATTGTCAATAAAGCCAATAGTATTGAGTATGTTAGCAAGCAGGCGAATATTGCCGCGCAAAAAAACGGGGTAACCGTACAGCAATTATTGAGCATACGCTGGGTAGCAGAGGACAATCAATGGCAGATGCGCTTTAAAACGGATAAGGATATAGGTACTCATAGCGGCGCTTCGTCTATCACTGTCGATGCGGCGACTGGCAAAGTCGAAAAGGTTAATTTCGGTTATCAATGCTCATTTGGCACTAAAGCTGATCGATGGTTATCGACGCTGCATATGGGACATATCAGTCACGGCATAGGTCATTTGGCCTATCAAATATTCTTAGCATTGATTGGGTTAGCGGTGGTGGTCTTGTCTGGTACAGGTGTGTATCTATGGGCCAAGGGTAGACAGCAACGTTTGAAGGTTTTGCAAAAATTGAGATAAAACTGATGTTTATACCTTTAAACCGTATCTATAATTACTGGCCGACCTTGATGATTTAATACCGTCACATCGACGTTATATAGGTCCTTCATCGTCTCTTGGGTAATGACATCGGCAGGTTTACCAACTGCCATTACCTGACCTGCTTTCATCGTGACCACAGTATCGGCAAATTGCGCCGCTTGATTGATATCATGTAGGACAATCACCACCGTTTTTTGCTGGCTATGACTCAGCTCGCATAGCTCACGCATCAAGCGCCCAGCATGGTACATATCTAGATTATTTAGCGGCTCATCAAGTAATAAATACGGCGTATCTTGGCAGACAATCATCGCAATCAGTACGCGCTGCCGTTGACCACCGGATAATGTCGATAAAAAACGCTCGGCTAATGGTTCTAGCTCAAAGCGTTCGATAATATCCTGCACTTTTTGCTCATCGTTCGCCGTTGGCTGCCCTTGATGATAGGGATAGCGCCCAAACATCAGCAGCTCATGCACGCGCAATCGCCCTTGTACTTGGTTGTCTTGCCCGAGCATGGCCACCGTTTTAGACAGTGTTCGAGCATGACAGCTGACGATATCACGTTCCTCATTATCTACAGCAAAACTTACCCGTCCTGACTGTAGCGGTTGCAGTCGTGCCATTACCGAAAATAAGGTCGATTTACCTGCGCCATTGGGGCCAATTAAAGCAATCACTTGTGCGGGTGGTAAAGACAAGGTAATGTCATGCAGGATTTGTTGTTTGCCAATATGGTGGGAGATATTATCGAGTTTAATCATACAGTTGGTCCGATTTAAAAACGCTATAACGCTACTGGAATAAGTTTTTTTCGCTTGCTGCGCCGATGTAGACAGAGGCTGCAAAAAACTTATCCCAGTAGCATATGCATGTATTTATATATCTTGTCACTAAAATTTTTTTGATTCGTACAGTCTTACTGAGTCATAATTAACGGCGCTGAGTCATAAAAATTAGTATTAAGAAGACCAAGCCGCCTGCCAATTCAATCACTACCGACAGTACCCCTGCCATACCCAGCACTTGCTCAAATACCGTCTGACCGAGTACTAAGCAAATCATCGCTACTAAACTGACCAATATCAGGCGCTCGCTATGATACATGTGCCGCGCGATGCGATTGGTTAAAGCGCAGACTAGTAAGCCAAAAAAGGTTACCGGACCGACCAAAGCAGTTGCTGTCGCAACCAATACTGCGATGACTGTTAACAGCCCAAAGGCTAAGCGTTGATAATTAATGCCAAGGTTAATGGCTTGCGATTTGCCAAGCATCAATACATCGCATTGATAGCGCCAGCGCCAGATGAATACAGCGCTAATGACACAAATAAAGAGGCTGATACCCAGTAGCTGTGGATTGACTGTATTAAATTGCGCGTAACTGGCAGATTGTACGACGACAAAATCATCAGGATTAATCAATCGTGCAATCAATGCTGATAAGCTGCGAAACAATACGCCAAAGATGACACCTACCAATATCAACCGCGTCAAATCCTGACTGCTTTTCGAGAACAGCACTTGAAACAACAGTAGGGACGCGCCAAACATCAGGACGATTTCAAGCGTAAACTTGGCAATAGGATTGATGCTGGTAAAGCTCATCGCACCCAAAAAGAACACCAATAAGCTTTGTAGCAAAACATATAGCGAATCAAAACCCAACAGTGATGGCGTCAGAATGGGATTTTGCGTTAAGGTTTGAAACAGTAAGGTCGATACGCCAATCGCATAGCCGACTACCATTAGCGCCAGTAATTTTTTACCGCGTAATGGCAGGGCAAAGTCCCAATAGCCATTGACGTTAAGTGTCAAAAACAGCGTCATTGAGATCAATAAAATAATGGCGGCAATTGATTTTGGATGGTTGGCGATAAATGCCCAAAGTTGCGTTAGATGACTTTGTCCAGAATTGTTTGCATGGCTGTTATTTTCTAAAGTATCATTTTCTAAAGTACCATTTTCTACAACACTCTTTTTTGCCGACCCAGTCTTGGCAGAGTTGTCATTTATAAAGTTATGCTTAGACGATGAGAACATACGTAAATCCTACTATGCTACCTTTAATAGTAACGACGCCAAGCTTATCTAAGCAGACAACAGGACGAATAAATTAAGAAAAGAGTTAATAACAATTAGGGAGCTGTCTTATTGATATATTATTGCTCAGCAGGCGCACGTAATAACAGCCATAAAAACAACACCGTACCGACCACACCAAACACAGTAGCCACTGGCACTTCAAACGGGTAGCGAATAGAGCGCCCGATGATATCGCAGAGCAGTACTGCTGAAGCACCTAGTAGGGCGACAGCTGGCAAGCTACGGCGTAATTTATCACCCATCAATCGGCTGACGATATTGGGCACGACCAAGCCAATAAAGGGAATCATACCAACCGTCACGACGACGACAGCGCTCATCATCGCCACCATACCGACGCCAAGCCACGTGACTTGGCGTTTGCTAATTCCTAAGTTCAGCGCAATATTATCGCCTAGCCCAACGATTGTTAGCTTGTCGGCGATAATATAAGCCAGTACGCACAATCCACCTGTCAGCCAAAGCAATTCATAACGGCCCGCTAATACAGCCGAGAAGTCACCAAACTGCCAAACGCTAAGCATCTGTAACGACTCAGTTTGATAAGCAATAAAAGTTGTCACCGCCTCGATAATGCCACCAAAGACAATACCAATCAGCGGAATCATCAAAAAATCCGTCGGCGGAATACGGTGAATTAGCAGCATAAATAGCATCATGCCAAACATTGCAGTAATGGTCGCGACGCCCATTTTGATAAGCAGCGCACTCGCAGGAAACAGTAAGCTGACGACCAATAATCCCAATGCCGCACTTTGAGTGGCCCCAACCATCGATGGCTCAACAAAGCGGTTCTTTAGCACCACTTGAATAATCATCCCAGCAACTGCCATGGCGATACCAGTCAAAATAATGGCAATGGTACGCGGTATGCGGCTGACCAATAACAGCGAGCTGTCAGAGTTGGCGCTTTGACTGATAATACTGTGCAAGATGCCTGACCACGAAAAGTCTGCCACCCCAATCGATAAGCTTAACAACACCAAAAGCCCCATAATAATGAGGCTGGCTGTGTTTATTAACCATGGCGGTATAGCGGCACGTTGATGGTTAGGACTCAGACCATTGCGGGTCTTTTTTTGCCAACTTGATGGTGCAGCTGGCAAAGCAGGATTGTCTTTGACACTGGCATCAGCGCGATTGGAAAATAACGACATAACGTCTACTGGCTTAGAAATGGATGATTAAAAATGCAATCAGTAACAGTTGCTTGAACAGTAATAACGTTTATTTTGCGCTCGCAAAAGCATCTTTAATCGTGGTCAAGTCCTGCATCCATTGATAATAACCACCGAATGCTAGGTAAGAATCTGGGCTAAGGTAAACCACTTGTCCTTTACTCCATGCATTGGTTTGCGCGACCAATGGATTGTCCAATACTGCTTTTGCACCAGCGCCATCTTCCCCAATTGCTGCACTGCGATCGACGACGAATAGCCAGTCTGGATTGGTCTTTTGTAGATACTCAAAAGATACTGGCTGACCGTGACGCGCGTCGGCGATTTGGTCATCGGCCATCGGGATATCTAATACCGTATGAATAAAACCATAGCGTGATTTATCACCATAAGCGGACAGCTTATTGCCATTTACCATAACCACTAAGCCTTTGCCTTTATCTTTGGTTAAGGTTTTAGTGTCAGCGATAAGACCATCAATATTGCCTTGTAGTTTCGCTGCCTGAGCACTTTTACCAAACAATGCACCCAAATCATGCAGGCGTTGCTTGCTCGACTCATAAATATTTGCCGTATCAATGGTCATATCAAGCGTTGGCGCGATGCTTGAAAGCGCGTCGTATTTTTCTGCCATCCGTGAGCCGACCAAAATAGCTTGTGGCTGCATAGCGTTCAAGGCTTCAAGGTCTGGCTCAAATACCGTACCGACTGATTTTGGTTCAGGCTGAGTTTTTGAGTGTAAATTATCTAAATGAAGCCCACTTGGCATGCCATCGACCGCCACATCAAGTGCCGCCAAATCTTGCATCAAGGTCATGTCATAAACGACCAATGGTGACGGATTCATTGCCAAGTCGACCTTACCTTTTGTCGTATCGACGGCAATGGTCGCCACAGAAACATTGTCATTATTGGCAACGTTCGAGGATTTGTCAGCCGTTTGGTTCTCAGTCTTGGCATCTGCTGGCTCAGAGTCATTGGATTCAGGCGAACTACAACCTGCCATGCCAATGCTGGCAATCAGCGCTGTCATCATGGCAGCTAATAAAGGACGCTTAAAAAGGGGGCTAGCGTTGTGGTTTGAGCATAAAGTAGTAGGCATAAATAACTCGGTTTATCAAAGGGTTGGGCAGTCTTATAGGAAAAATACTAAATAAAAACTGCTAAATAATGAATCAACTTATAACTTATCAAGGCTGTTTTCTATCGTTGCTTTATAATTGGTTTTTTATGATAAATTGCTTATATAAGTATCATAAAACAGCCATCATGATAAATTAATTGAGACTTATTATCAATAACAATGATAATGGTTTTTATTAACGTTGAAAGTTTTTACTATATTAATCTTATAAAATGCTTACACTATAAGGTGGTAGCGATTAGTTAGATTGGGTTTTGCTGATCAGGATTTTCTAGAATATGAGAGATTAGACTAAAGATATTGGAAATTTACTATTGATAATAATTATCGTTTGCATTATTATCGACACCATTCTATGACGGTTAAATGTTAGGGTGTTATGAGTTCAACGGATTTAGACGCGCCACCACTGAAAGCAATACTTATCGCTATTATCGTTGTGGTGGGATTACATGTGCTCACGGCCGTTGCTTTGGTAACGATAAAACCGTCTGAGCCTAAAATTGAGCGAGTACAAGTAACGCCGCCTATCGAGATAGAATTCGTCTCATTGCCTGCTCCAAATACCGAGTCTGAGGTAGAAGCGGAGCAACTAACCGCTCAGCAAAAGCCTCAGCCAAAAGTAAAGCCTGAACGGATACAACCGCCACAGCCACAGCCACAGCCGCAACAAAAACCAATAGCAGAACCGAAGGCTAAAGTAGTGACAGCAAAGCCAACAGAGAGAAAGAGCAAAACGGCTGATGTCGAACCTGTTGCTAAAGTAGAAAACAAAAAGCCTGACGTTATTAAAAAAGAACCCCCTAAAATAGATACATCGATGGCGGATGAGCAACGTAAGATAATAGCCGCACAAGCGGAAAAAGCCGCTCAAGATGCCCACGCTAGGGCAGTCGCAGACGCCAAAGCTGCCCGCGAGGCACAAGCGCCGGCAGATGATAAAGCAGCAACAGAGGCCGCTCAAAAAGCAGCACAGGCAAAGGCTGAAAGAGAAGCTGCGGCTCAAGCAAAAGCAGATGCTGACGCCAAAGCTGCGGCGTCAGCGAGTAATGAGCCTGTCAATTTTACCGCCAGCAATGCCAATTGGGCATCAGCGCCAAACTTTAACTTCCCTGAGCGTGCCGCCAAGCGAGCCCGTTCAGGCGATACGCTCAATGTGGTATTAATACTAAGGGTCAATAAACAAGGTGGTATCGATAGCGTGCGAATTGCCCAATCATCAGGAAATTCACTGGTCGATAAAGAGGCGCAGCGTCAGGTTCGCTCTGGTAAATTTAAACCCTTTAGCAAAAACGGTGTGCCAGTGGTCGGTAATGTGACCTTGCCCATCGCTTATGCAGTGCCATAGAGATACAAAAACCAGCTATCGCGGTATCTAAGTGGCACACATTATTGCCGCCAACTGTTATCGATAATTATAAAATAACAAGTAATGACATCCCACTTTAAGGAATCTGACATGGACTTTACGACCTACTGGCAATATAGCGATATGGTGACCAGAACCTTATTTTTCTTGCTCCTTGCCTTATCTATCGTCTCTTGGGTGACCGGTATCATTCGTATACTGCAAAGTCGCAAACTGGCCGCTAGTGTCGCCGATGATTTGAGTGCGCAGATTCATAGCAGGCGCGCACGTTTGATTGATACGGATGGTGCGACGCGGCGTTTGGTGATTGAGCAGACCTTACTTAAGCATATCGGTCGCTACCGTTTTGCCAGTGAGCGCGGTCTACCTATCCTTGGTACAACGGCAGCAATTGCACCATTTATCGGATTGTTTGGCACGGTGTGGGGTATTTTTCATGCGCTACATAATATTGGCGTTAGTGGGCAAGCGGGCTTGGGACAAGTAGCAGGGCCAGTTGGTGAAGCCCTTATTATGACGGGTTTGGGGATTGCTGTTGCCATTCCAGCGGTGGTGTTTTATAACCTAGCGGTGCGTATCAATCGCCGCGTGATGTACCATGCCAATGATAGAGCGCATGATTTGTTGGCGCAATCTGCCGACATCGCGGCTTCTCAGCAACCATCAGCTCAGCAATCAACAGCAAACAGTACGTCTAGTACGACTCAAACACAATCAACCAAAAGTGTGAGCTCTGAGCAACAAGCTGTTCAGTCATCTGAACTTTATCGTAAGTCAGCGCCATCGCAGTTGTCATGATTGTTTAACAAAGAAGCGCTAAGCTAAAGCAGTTTAGAAAAGCAATGCGAAAATCAGCTAAAAGCACGAGTGGCAAAGATTCTAATTAACGATGTTGAGAATAATTATGGCATTTCAATTGGGTGATGATGACGTTCAAAGCATGAATGAGATGAACCTTATTCCGCTTATCGATATAATGCTGGTATTGATGATTATCTTTTTATTGACGGCGACGGTGCTAAACCCAACCGTACCCTTAGATTTACCAAAGACCAGTGCTGAGCTAAACCAAGCGCCGCCAGAAGCCATTCAAATTAGCATTGATAAAGATGCGGGTTTATTTTGGGATGATGAGCCTATCAGTATGGAAGCGTTAGCAGCGCGTCTGCAAGCACAGTCGGCGAGCGGTAAGGATCCGTCTATCCAGCTGCGAGCTGATAAAGAAGGTAAGTATGATACCGTGGCGCAAGTATTGGCGGCTGCCAGTCAAGCGGGGCTAAGTAAGATTGCTTTTGTTAACGAGTAATTTTTTAAAATGTGCAGGACTTAAAAGTAAAGGCGCTATGAAAAAAAAGCCTTTAGAAGAATGGTGGCTAGAAAAACAGTCTCTAGAAAAACAGACTGCCAAGATAAACCAGTAGGCTTATTAATAAAAAAATAACCAAGACAATAACAAGAATAATTAAAATAATAACTCTTTTCTCCGGCCTCGCTTGGGCAACCTTGCGAGGTTATCTTTTTTTTAGCTGCCTTTGAGCTAAGCAAGTGGCTGATACGGAAAATGCTTTATATAACGATTACCAGCCATAGCCAAATGGGCGATAATCATAACCTAAGCGTCCAGAGCCATAACCAAACGGATAAGGCGAGCGCAGATAATCAAGGTCACGCTGGCGGATATAATAGTAACGTCCTTGGGAGTACGCTTCCTCGAGCTTTTCGATGCCTTCGAGCGGACAGACAGGCTGCCAATCATAGCCTTCGCGGCCAAGCTTATAAGCATTGAGCTCAGTGCAGTAGTTTTTCAACCCTTGCTGGCGACCTTGTTCCCACAATACGCGGTTTGGCGTTGCGCCAACGACACTTGCGCATTGATTGGTATAGTGCCCAAAGTAAGCACCTGAGCGCCCACGGATACCATCGGCATAGCCGACTTCTTGCCAATTGCTGCTTTGACATTGTTCGGGCGTTAGGTTTTGGGTCGTCGCACAGCCGGATAATGTAAACAAAGCCGCGCCTATTAGCGAGATAGCAAGACGCGGTTTACGCATGATTTTACCGACGCATTTACCTACTTGTGAGGCGGTCGATGAGTTTCGCTTAAGATGATAATTCATAATAAACCTGCGCGTGTTTAAAATTATGGTTTATCATAGCACTTTTTTAGGCGGTCAACTTTTTGCATCTTGTTATCGAATCAGTGGCTTTCTGTACTAAGTATTTGATATGCCACTATAAATAATAAGGCGTTGCTAAGTGTCAGGTTTGCTCAGCATTTCGCTAGTTATCAACGATAGCATTTCAGGGCGCTTGATTTTTAATGGTTTGCGCTCATTATAAGCACCCAGCTAGCAGCCGTTTGTATTTAAGTTTTTTATATCAATAACCACGCTTATAGGTTATTAGCCCTATTTTAATTTATAGCATTACTTCATTTAAGCTAAAAGGTCAGACTGTTATGGGAATATGGATTGCGATCGCCATTGTACTATTCGTATTAGGGAGTATGATGGCGCTCAAACCTAGCGGAATCGACCAGCGTTTGGATAAGCTGCGTATGACGGCGCGTCGCTTACAACTTAATCCCAAGTTAGTTACTTGCCCAGATTGGGTAAAGGGCAAAGACAATGAGTATGGTCGCGGCATGATTGGGCAATATGGTTTGGTGCTGGAGAATATAAAACTGCCACTGACGCGCTATCAGGTGATAGATGGACAATGGCGTCCGGCTAGCAATGCCAGCAGTCATGACATTAATAATAGCGGCGACAATAAAAGCTTACCCGTACAAGCCAATTTTAGCTTAGATAAAGAGCCTTTAGCGCTGCCCGTTGGTATTGAGCCATTTGTAAAAGCATTATTGGTTAAGTCGAATAGCATTATTATTTATTGGGAAGATATTGCCTATGTGCGCCCCATAACCAACCCTGCTTATCAGCAAAAAGCCATTGAAACCGACTTATTAATACTGAAAGAAAACCTTGAGAGATGGGCATTACAGATGCAAAAGCAGCTATAAAAATCGTTGCAAGCTAGCAAATTACTTTTTCGTCTCCATCAAGAGGCAATATGCAAGTCCTTTTGGCAAACTCTCAGTCATTTTCAGTTGACAGCTTAATGCTTAGCAGTGTAACGTCTTTATAACTGTATGTATGCGTTATGGTTATTGTTTGTTTTATAACCGTTTTTATCAGCAGCCCTTACTACAATAATTCGCTGAGCCATTATAACTAACTATTATAAATTGCCATGCTGCTGAATTTATCCTTATTTTAATTTACTTATTATGGTGTCGTCACTTATGGCAAAACCCGCAACCAAAAAAAGTCCAGCTGCGGCTGCTGACAAAACTAAAGACAGTCCAAAGGGCAAGTCTTTGGTGATCGTAGAATCACCCGCCAAGGCAAAAACCATTAACAAATACTTGGGCGATGACTTTATCGTACGCTCAAGTATCGGTCATGTCCGTGATTTGCCAGTGGGCGCGAGTAAAAGCGCGAAGAAGCCAGCGGCGAGCAAAAAAGATGACAGCCTGAGCAAAGAAGAAAAAACCCAACAAGCATTGGTCCGGCGCATGGGCGTCGACCCAGAACATAACTGGGCGGCAGTCTATGAAGTATTGCCCAACAAGACCAAGGTCATCAAAGAGCTTAAAGCCTTAGCTAAAGACGCTGATAAAATCTATCTCGCAACGGATATGGATAGAGAAGGGGAAGCGATTGCTTGGCATCTAAAAGAAGTCATCGGCGGCGCAGACAGCAAGTATGAGCGCGTGGTCTTTAACGAGATTACCAAATCCGCCATTCAAAATGCCTTTAAGCAACCATCAAAACTTGATATTGACCGTGTTAACGCCCAGCAAGCGCGGCGCTTTTTAGACCGCGTGGTTGGCTTTATGGTATCGCCGCTGCTGTGGCAAAAGGTTGCTCGCGGTCTGTCAGCAGGTCGTGTCCAGTCTGTTGCCATGCGTTTGGTTGTGGAAAGAGAACATGAGATTCGCGCCTTTATTCCAGAAGAATACTGGCAGATTCATGCTGATACCCATATTGCCGATAGTAAAGCCACAGACGCTGAGCAAATTGCGATTCGTTTAGAAGCGACCAAGCAAGGCGGCAAAACCCTAAAGCTTGTTAATAAAGAGCAGACTGATAAAGTATTAGCAGTGCTTAACTCAAGCGACTTTATTGTTAAAGAGCGCGAAGAGAAGCCAACGCAATCGCGTCCCAGTGCGCCGTTTATTACCTCGACATTGCAGCAAGCAGCAAGCACGCGCTTAGGTTTTTCAGTTAAGAAAACCATGATTTTGGCGCAGCGTTTATACGAAGCCGGTCATATTACTTATATGCGTACCGACTCGACATTCTTGTCGGGTGATGCATTGGCTGCTGTTCGTGGTTATATCGAAGACAGCTATGGCGCAAAATATGTGCCAGAAAAGCCAAACTTCTATGGCAATAAACAAGGCGCACAAGAGGCGCATGAAGCCATTCGTCCGTCTAACGTCAATATGAAATCAACCCAGCTAAAAGGGGTTGAGCGCGATGCAATCCGCCTATATGAGCTGGTTTGGCGTCAGTTTGTGGCTTGTCAGATGCTGCCAGCAAAATATCTGTCAGTGAATCTATTCGTCGCTGCCAATGATGTTGAGCTAAAAGCCCGCGGTCGTACCTTAGTGTTTGATGGCTTTACTAAAGTCATGCCACCAGCGAAAACCGACGATACTTTGCTTCCAGATGTCAAAAAAGGTGATAAGTTAACGCTAGATAAGCTTGATCCTAGTCAACACTTTACCAAGCCGCCACCGCGCTATACCGAAGCAAGCTTGGTCAAAGAGCTTGAGAAAAAAGGTATCGGTCGTCCATCGACTTACGCTTCTATCATCTCGACCATTCAAGATCGCGGTTATGTGAAGCTTGAAAATAAGCGTTTATTTGCCGAAAAAATGGGTGATATCGTCACTGATAGATTGACGGCAAGCTTTCCAGATTTGATGGATTATACCTTTACTGCTGCGCTAGAAGACAAGCTTGACCATGTCGCTGAAGGCGATACCGACTGGAAAGATGTCCTCGATAACTTTTATGGCGACTTTAAAAAGACCCTAGATCGTGCCAAAGAAAAAGACGGCATGCGTCCGAATGATCCAACCGATGTGCCAGATGTACATTGCGATATTTGCGATCGTCCGATGCAGCTGCGTACCGGCTCAACGGGTGTATTCTTAGGTTGTACTGGCTATAACTTACCGCCAAAAGAGCGCTGTAAAGGCACTAAGAACTTAATGCCAGTCGAAGCGTTTGCCAATCTTGATGATAGCGACAGCGATGACGAAGCGGCTGAAGTTAAAGATTTGATGGAGAAAAAGCGCTGCCCGAAATGCGGTACGGCCATGAATGGCTATATCGTCGACGGTGGTCTCAAGCTGCATATCTGTGGTAATAATCCTGATTGCGACGGTTATATCTTAGAAGAAGGTAAGTTTGAAGTACCGGGTTCAGACGCCCCAACCATCGACTGTAATAAGTGTGATGGGCAGATGGAGCTAAAAACCGGACGTTTTGGTCCTTACTTTGCTTGTCAGAAATGTGACAATACCCGTAAGGTGCTCAAAACTGGCGAAGCTGCGCCGCCGCGTATGGATCCTATCCATTTGCCAGAGCTAAAATCAACCAAGCACGATGATTACTTTATCTTGCGTGAAGGCGCGGCTGGGATGTTCTTAGCGGCGTCTAAGTTCCCGAAAGTACGCGAAACACGTCCGCCAAAGCTTGCTGAGCTACGCGAAATCAAAGATAAGATGGAAGATAAGTTCCAGTATCTGTTCGCAGGTCCAGACGAAGACCCTGAGGGCAATCCAACCATTTTGCGCTGGTCGCGGAAGAAAAAAGAGCAGTATATCGGCTCTGAGAAAAACGGCAAAGCCACCCGTTGGGGTGTGTACTGGCGTAATGGTGAATGGGTAGAGGAGTAAACCTGTTTCACTTTTACCATAAATCACTTCAAATAAAAAAACCTCTTAGATAATCTAAGAGGTTTTTTTATGCTATCAATTTTAATGATACTAACAGTATTGAGATTTAAAAGTTATGGGCTAAATACGATTAGTTCTTTTCGATGATACCGCAAGCAACGCGATCGCCTGCATTACCAGCTGGCTGGCTCTTATAATCATCAGCACCGCTATGAACGATAAAGGCTAGACGGTTAACACTATATTTACCGGCATCAGCAGCGGAGATTTTCTTATTTACAAAGTTGATAGTAGCCACACCATCGGCATTGGCGGTTAAGTTCGGCAAGTCGCCCGCATGACCATTCATATCATCAGGGTGAGAGTGCGGTTTATTATCTGGATTAAAGTGACCACCTGCCGCTTTACCCATATCAGCACAGCTACCCGTTTCATGGATGTGTAGTGATACCGTTTTACCTGGCTGCAGGTTCATAAGCTTACCGTAGACTTGTACGCCGCCATCAACTGGACGTAGGAATACTTGACCCACTTCATTTTTATTACCAGCGACTGCATTGATAGTAGATTTTAGCGCAGGTTGGCTCAGTGGATTACCGGTTTGCATTTGACCTTCGACGGTTTGGCAACCCGTCATTACCAACGCTGAACCACATAATAGGGCACTTGCAAGCATCGTCTTTTTCATTATTATCTCCATTTATATTTAATCGTTATGATGAGTTTCTATAGTTTTAGTTAAGATATTCAAATATTGTCTAATACCGCAACCAGTATAGCCAAGCGTTAGATATAGTTATTCATCAAATGCGCAACAATCGGTTAATAAATGTAAGTATCGTATGGGTTTGAAAGTTGTTTACGGTATTTTCTTTACTTCGTTTTGCCATACTAAGGTTTCGCCTGTTGCCATCGTTTGCAATAAATTATAACGAGGCATATCGGTTTGATTGTCTGCTGTTGGCGATGTCGGTTGTGAAGATTGCAAGCTTAATGTTAGCTGACTGCTGCTATCACGCATCAAATCAAACAAAGCGGACTCGATTCTATTGCCTGTCTCACCGCAGCCCATTACAGTGCTAATAATAGTGCCGACTTTGAAAGTATTATCATTGAGTAAAAAATAGGGCGCGCGTGAGCCGTTACAGCCTGAGCTAAAGGATGCGTATTGATTGTTAGGCCAACTCTCAAAGCTCGCTGAAATAGGGTGATCGGGGTGATAAAAATTGCCCAAAGGTTTTCTAGTTAATTCCCCTTTTGCATCATAAGTATTACTGACGGCACTCACCAGCGTCCAATGATATTTCTCCAAAAGCTCGTTAGTGATGGGCAATCCAGTGGGAGCTGCTAATGCTTTAGGTGAACCTATAAAAATTAAGCGATTACCGTTTTCGATATTAAGTGCCAAACGTTTAGGGGCAGCTTGTATGGCGACTGGCGCTGATTCTGATGTTAAATGCGAAGTTGGCAATAACTCAAAATTAAGCCTAACAGGTGCGTACTTAACAAATAACGATTGAATACTATTATCCTCTGTAATCACAGTTTTATTATCAAGGGCATTGTCAAAGTCATTGTCATCGTTACAGGTTGTTGGAACTTTGGCAAGATGAGAGTAGTAGGGGTAAGGTGGGGCGGACATCGAATGAAAATCCATCATATACTGTTCACAGCCTTGATAAAAACTGACTGCACTGGGTTCTATTAATAAGATAATCGGTGCAAAATTTTCGATATCGACTATGTTACCGTTTTGATTAATTACTTGCGCCAATTGCCAGTCATAATGAGCTACCCATTGCATTACTTGCGCTTCACTTATGACAGCCTTGTCAGTAGGGTAGATGGTGTTGACGGTTGTATTATCTACTGTATCCGTTTGTTGAGGGCTTTTAATAAGTGTGGACTGACAACCTATTAGCGCTGCCGGAAAAGAGATAGCGAGCAATAAGGATAGAGTTAAGCGGTTTAAAGTCATTTTCATTACCAAATAAACATTTGTCTAAAATATAGCACAGGGTCTTAACCAGATTGTTTTTTATTATTACCAAAAAAAGCCGCCCATCATGACGATGAGCGGCTCTTTAATTTTTAAGACGGGATTAGTAACTAATCAGATTAGTTATGCAGCGCTTTGCTTGAGGTTTTATCAACCGTCACTTTAGCTGGTTTAAGCGGCACTGGCATACTTACCAATGCTACTTTTAATATCTCATCAATCGTCGCTACTGGCTGAATGGTCAGACCCGCTTTGACGTTGTCAGGGATATCAGCCAAGTCACGCTCGTTGGTCGCTGGAATCAACACATGCTTGATACCACCGCGATGCGCAGCAAGCAGCTTCTCTTTTAGACCACCGATGCGTAGGATTTTACCGCGTAAGGTAATCTCGCCTGTCATCGCAATATCTGGACGAATGGCAATGCCAGTTAAGGCAGAAACCAGCGCTGTCGTGAGCGCACCACCAGCAGAAGGACCATCTTTCGGCGTCGCGCCTTCAGGCATATGCACGTGGACGTCAGTGGTTTTAAAGGTTTCGTAATCAATCCCTAAGCTATCACCGCGAGCACGGACCACGCTCATTGCTGCACGAATCGACTCTTTCATCACATCACCGAGTGAACCGGTAAAGCTTAGCTCGCCTTTACCTTTCATCGCCACCGCTTCGATGGTTAATAGCTCGCCACCGACTTGTGTCCAAGCAAGACCTGTAATACGACCAATCTCAGGCTCTTCTTCTGCTAGACCGTAGTCGTACTGATGGACGCCTAGATAGTCATCGATGTTTTTGTCATCGACCACGATTAGCTGACGTTCTGCTTTCTTCGGAGCACGTGCGCCATGGGTTTCAACCGAACCGCGAACAACTTTACGGCAGATTTTATTGACTTCACGCTCAAGGTTACGCACACCGGCTTCACGGGTATAGCTACGCACGATGCTATGCAATGCCGCTTCTACAATCTCAATTTCACCTTCTTTGAGACCGTTGTTTTTAATCGCTTTTGGCACAAGATATTTCTGCGCAATATTGACCTTTTCTTCTTCGGTATAACCCGGTAGACGAATGACTTCCATACGGTCAAGCAGGGCAGGCGGGATATCCATGCTGTTGGCGGTACAGATAAACATCACTTGCGATAAATCTAAGTCCATATCTAAATAATGGTCGTTAAAGGTATCATTCTGTGATGGATCGAGCACTTCAAGCAAGGCTGACGCTGGATCGCCGCGGAAGTCTTGCGCCATTTTATCGATTTCATCTAATAAAAATAGCGGGTTTTTAACTTCGACTTTAGCCAATGACTGCACAATTTTACCTGGCATCGCGCCGATATAAGTACGGCGATGACCACGGATTTCCGCTTCATCACGGACGCCGCCGAGCGCCATACGCACAAACTTACGACCGGTTGCGCGCGCAATCGACTCACCCAACGAGGTTTTACCAACACCCGGAGGACCAACTAAACAAAGAATCGGACCGCGCAGTTTTTTCACCCGCGACTGTACGGCGAGATATTCTAAGATGCGGTCTTTTACATCTTGTAAACCATAATGGTCTTCGTCTAATACCGTTTTAGCTTTTTCTAAATTAATCGAAACTTTGGTCGTCGCATTCCACGGCGTATCCAAAATCCACTCAATATAGTTGCGCACCACTGACGATTCACTCGATGCAGGTGGCATCATTTTGAGTTTCTTCAGCTCTTGCTCTGCTTTTTTGCGCACATCTTCTGGCAAGTCAGCATCTTCTAAGCGTTGTTCAAGCTCAGCTACATCGTCTTCACCATCGAACGCACCGTCATTCATATCTGACAGCTCATTCTTGATGGCTTTCATTTTCTCGTTTAAGAAGTACTCACGCTGGTTGTCTTCCATCTGCTGACGAACCGCATCTTGGATATCTTGCTCGATATTTTGTTCAGCACTTTGCTTAACCAAGTACTCGGTCAAGGTATTGATATGGGTTTTGATATCGTCTTCTTCTAAAAACGACTGCTTAATATCCAAATCCATCGACACGCGGGTTGAGATGAAATAAACCAATTCAAGCAAATCATCGATGCGTTTTGCTACGCGAGTTAGCTCACGAGCATTACGTAGACGAGCGTCGGCATAGCCTTCAAACAACGTCGTTAAGGCTTGGATGGTGTTTTTTTGCTGGCTCTCATCCATACTGACATCGAGGTCAGCACGGTCAAAGCTTGCCATCAATAGCTCGTCATGATTTTCAATGTTATTGACGCGCGCGCGGTATTGACCTTCAATCAATACTTTGATGCAATTCTCGTCGCTATCATGCGGCATGGTGCTGACGATGCGGCACACAGTTCCGTACTGATACAAGTTGTCTTGATCAATATCTTCGGTCAGCGAGTCTTTTTGTGCCACGACCAATACTTTATTACCATATTCGGCTTGTGCCAATTCCACGGCTTTTACCGAGGGCGCACGACCGACAAACAAGGCAATCTGCATATGCGGATAAACAACCACATCGCGCAATGCCAGTAGCGGTAGATAGTTTTCTTCAGCGTCTTTAGCTTTAATGTCTTCAGAATCGCTGTCTTTACTCTCATTGTCTTCGACAGTTTCATTTTTAACCGTTTCAGACGCCGACTCGTTTTCCAACATATCGTCAGATGAAGTATTTAGCGCAGTATCATCAGAAACGTTAGATGAAACGTCGACATCGATGTCGATATTGTCTTGGGCAATTTTATGTTCACTCATATATTCTTCCTCGTTCACCAGACTTGTAAAGTCAAGTTAGTGGTTCATGTTTAGATAAATGGTGCTGCTAAATGAAATTGCAAGGCTATATGACCAACCGCAAGGAGAATATTGCGCCTTTATTTGCATTGTCGCTGATGTCTGCTAGGTTTTGCGCGTGGGCTTTATGGCTAAAATCAGGTAAAATGACGCGCGTCTTAACCGCTCCGTTCAAATAGCAACTATATGGATTAACGTGTGAGTTAAAACGCTAGGGCGAAATAAATAGGTCGGCAATGTGACAATAGCGTGTCAATAGCGGGCCACAAAACATAGGGTAAGGGGCGAGAATATGACCATCAATGCGGTGCTACTAGCGGTAGTCATCATGCTAGGGCTGTCTTTAGCGCGGGTACACGTGGTACTCAGTTTATTAATCGGGGCGCTGGCAGGTGGGTTGATTGCGGGTCTTGGCATGACCGATACCTTAAATGCCTTTCAAGAAGGTATCCGTAATGGCGCGCAAATCGCGCTGTCTTATGCCTTATTGGGTGCTTTTGCAGTAGCGATTGCGCATTCGGGCTTGCCGCAGTCATTGGCAGGGGCGGTCATCAAGCGCATTGATGCCGGTGGCACCAGCGGCATGATTAAATACATGCTGTTTGCCGGTCTGGTTACCATGAGCTGCTTTAGCCAAAACTTAATCCCGATTCATATCGCCTTTATTCCACTGCTTGTACCGCCTTTATTGCTTGCCTTTAACCGCATGCAAATCGATAGACGCCTGATTGCCTGTCTGATTACTTTTGGTCTTGTGACCACTTATATGTTTATCCCTTATGGCTTTGGCGATATTTACCTCAATCAAATCATGCTAAAAAACGTCGGTGAAGCCGGTATTGATGTATCGAATATTTCGGTCACCAAAGCTATGGCGATTCCGGCACTTGGCATGCTCGTTGGTTTGCTAGTGGCGGTATTTATCAGCTATCGTAAGCCGCGCCAGTATCAGCAGCTAGCCATCGATAAACAAGCTCGCGATGCGGTAGTAGAAAAAGATGCTTTAAGCAAAACCGCAGCCGGCGCACAAACGCAAAGCAAGCTTAAAACCATTGTTGCGCTGATTGCTATCGTTACCGCCTTTGTCGTACAGCTCTATACTGATTCATTATTACTGGGCTCAATGTTTGGTTTTGGCGTCTTTATGGCAACCGGCGTGGTCAAATGGCGTGATGCCGATACGGTCTTTAATGACGGTATCAAGCTGATGGCGATGATTGGCTTTATTATGATTACCGCCCAAGGTTTTGCCGAAGTGATGAAAGCGACCGAACAGATTCAGCCGTTGGTTGATGGCGCGGCGTCATTGTTTGCGGGTAATAAAGCGATGGCCGCATTTATTATGCTATTGATTGGCTTGATTGTGACCATGGGTATTGGTTCGTCATTTTCGACTATTCCTATTTTGGCGGCGATTTATGTACCACTATGTATCTCTTTAGGGTTCTCACCTTTAGCAACCGTTGCGATTATTGGTACAGCTGGCGCGCTTGGTGATGCCGGTTCGCCTGCGTCAGACTCGACGCTTGGACCAACCTCTGGTCTAAACGTTGACGGTCAGCATGACCATATCAAAGACAGTGTGGTGCCGACCTTTATCCATTACAATATTCCGTTATTGGTGTTTGGTTGGATTGCCGCGATGGTGCTTTAATTAATAATCTAAACTTTGATAATAGATATAAAAAAGGCGAGTGATTTTATAATCATTCGCCTTTTTTGATTTTTTATAAAAGCTTAATTTATATTTTTCTCAGTTGCGTAGGGCACACCCTACAAATTGCTCGATATTATTCATTCGTCACTATTAATATCGCCCTCGTCAAAATCCTTAATCTCACTCTTTAAACCCCTCAAAAACTCATCACTTTGCGCCAGTAATTCGTTTAAGCGTTTTTCATTAATAAGTCGTGCTAGCTCATCAGCATTAAAAGACTGCTCTTGACTATAATATAGCAGCTCATAATCCTTTTTCTCTAATTCTTGCAGATGCTGTTCGACATTTTCTGCGCTAGAGTTAGCGTCGATAGATTGTTTATTATCTTTCATCGAAACCACCTCAAGCCACTTGGCGTAATTATGCCATCTAATGGTACATCCCATGGTTGGCGTTCTAATTGCTCTACCACTTGAAAGTCGTAGCACCAACCGATTTTTAACGGCTTTTTTAACCCTGTTCGATGGCTTTTACCAAGTGTCGTGTCATAAAAACCGCCACCCATCCCCATACGATTGCCGCTTTTATCAACCGCCACGAGCGGACAGATAATCACATCTAATTCGTGTGCCCAAAGCAATCGGCGGTGATGGTTTTGTTTCATCCCTAAGCTATGAATGCGCGTCGGTATATTCAGCAGTTTCGACTGATAAATAGGCACAAAGCGCAAACGTTTATCATCATTACCATTTCTAGTACGACCGAGCGAACCAACCACAGGCAGATAAGGTAAATAGCCTAAGCATCGACACCAGTCCAACAGTGGCTGAGTGGGCAGCTCACCAAAGCCATCGTAATATAAGCCGATACGCGCACGTGATGGTAAGCGCTGTTGCAACTTGATTAAATGCAAGCTTGCCATGCGCGCGTAATGTCTACGTTCGCCAGCCGTTAATTGCCGACGCTGGCGCGTAAATTGTCGTCTAGGCGGATTACTTAAGCTGTTAGCAATTTTGACATCCTTTTTAGAGCAAGCGTCATCAGCCGATAACTTAGAAAGCGAATCAGATAATGCAGTAGCAGATTGTTGTTGGCTGGTGTTTTTAGACATCAGTTAGCCTCACGGACTTGGAGAAATTTGTGATAAGTCATGCTATCATAACGCCACTTTACATCGTATTTTCCTTTATGTGCAGCGTGTGTTGCACTTTTTTCAAAGCAGCTATACAACAAACCATCAAAGAGGGTAGTTATGTCGACACAGAATCAGGCAACTCGTACCGAAAAAGATACCATGGGCAACGTGGAAGTCCCAGCTGATGCTTATTGGGGCGCGCAAACTCAGCGTAGCCGCGAGAACTTTAAAATCGGTGGCGAGACTTTGCCACGTCCGATGATTGAAGCAATGGCCCTAGTGAAAAAAGCCGCTGCGATTACCAATGCGAGCCTTGAGCGTATCGAAGGCGATAAGCGCGACTTAATCGTTCAAGCTGCTGACGAAGTCATCAACGGTGGTCTAACGGATCAGTTCCCATTGGTTGTATGGCAGACTGGTTCTGGTACGCAGTCAAACATGAACATGAACGAAGTATTGGCCAACCGTGCTAATGAGATTGCTGGTAATGAGCGCGGCAGCTATACGCCAATTCATCCAAATGACCATGTCAACCATGCACAGTCTACCAACGACAGCTTCCCAACCGCGATTCGTGTTGCTGCTGCTCGTGAAATAAATGGTTTATTAATTCCAGCCGTAAAAGCATTGCGCGATACACTAGACGCAAAAGCCAAAGAATTTGATAGCATCGTTAAAATCGGTCGTACCCATCTACAAGACGCCACACCTTTGACCCTAGGTCAAGAATTCAGCGGTTATGTGAGCCAACTTGACCATTCATTGACTCGTATTGATAACGCGCTACAAGGTCTATATGAATTGCCACTAGGCGGCACAGCGGTTGGTACAGGTCTAAACGCTCACCCTGATTATGCGGTAAAAGCAGCTGAGCAGTTATCAACCTTGACTGGCTTGCCATTTGTCACCTCACCAAATAAATTTGAAGCACTAGCGGCTCGTGATGCTGAAGTATTTGCTTCTGGCGCACTAAAAACGCTAGCAGGTAGCTTAAATAAAATCGCTAACGACGTACGTTGGTTGGCATCAGGTCCTCGCTGTGGTCTAGGCGAGTTGACGATTCCTGAAAATGAGCCAGGCTCATCTATCATGCCGGGTAAAGTAAACCCAACCCAATCAGAAGCAATGACCATGGTTGTCGCTCAAGTCATGGGTAACGACGTTACGATCAGCATGGCTGGCGCGTCAGGTAACTTTGAGCTTAACGTTTATAAGCCAGTGATTGCCTTTAACTTATTGCAATCTATCAAGCTATTGGGTGATGCGTGCAACAGCTTTAATGAAAACTGTGCCGTTGGTATCGAGCCAGTCAAAGACAAAATCGATGATTTCTTACATAACTCGTTAATGCTAGTCACCGCATTGAACCGTCATGTTGGTTATGAAAACGCAGCAAAAATCGCCAAGACTGCTTATAAAGAAAACAAAACTTTGAAGCAAGTTGCCGTTGAGTTAGAGCTGTTAACTGAAGCGCAGTTTGATGAGTGGGTAACGCCAGCTGATATGGTACATCCTTCTTAATATCGATCCAAAACCTGATTAGCCTAGTCTTTCTAACTACTCAGATTTTTAAATTTGATATTTTAAGCTATAAAAAGACCTTACCATCCTTTATAGAGGAATGGGCAGGGTCTTTTTTTTGTCTATCAATTGAAGCACATACATTGAGAGAAACAATGTCTTACGCTCAGACAACAAGCAAACCAATAGTTATAACAGCATCAACAAAAACTTTGCTTATAATGAGCGCATAGATAAGAACTCGTGAATAATCGTTCTAAATCACGACAAAGACAATAAGAGCGAACAATCAGACCAACTAAAAATAGTCCGCCGCTAACGTCCATAATTTTTCTTATCTATGACCATTCTAATTATATAATTGAGGTGATTTTATGAAAAAATTAACTGCCGCTTTATCATCAGCTGGTATTTTGATGGCAATGTTGGGTTCTGGTTCTGCCATGGCTTACTCGGACAAAGTAATGGAACCAAGCGAGAGTTATGATAGCGCTGTTAAACACAGACAGGTCAACTATACTTGCCAAAACAACAAGAAAGTTAGCGTGACTTATGGTTTTAACAAGCAAAACCTACCGACCTTTGCAGAAGCCAATCTGAATGGCAAAAAAAGATTTTTACCCATTAACTTAGGTCGTTCTGACATGGTTGATACCGTGTTTGGTGATGAAGAAAACTTTAGTATTATGACTGGCGCACTGCGTTTAAATAATTATCATAAATCATCGGCTAATATCCAAGATGCCAGCAGTGAAATCCTTTATAAAGGCTGTAATGTTGCCTCTATTAGAAAGCTTAAAGGCTAGTTTTTAGCAGGCTGATAGGTTTAGAGAAATTAAAAAGACCTTGTCACGTAATGTGGCAAGGTCTTTTATTTTGAGTGTCTAATAGTTAATCCTGCTTTTTGCCTGTGTACTATATGTACTAAACGTTATTGAGGCGTAAGCGTTAAATCGTCTGGTATAGCTATTTCAATCAAATATTTTCTTACTTCGGGATATTTTATATCATATTCTTGGAATTTTTTTGAAAGATTTTTGTTGCCTTTTAACTCATAAGAAATAGCAATGCCTTTTTTAACTTGTTCGTTAGTGCAGTCTATTTGATGTCCATTTTCGAGGTTTTTATCATTTTTGATTGAATCAAAATTATATAGAATACCTTTGTTTTTATGTGAGTTGGCATCTAATCGTTTACTAATATCTTTCCAAGGGACTTTGTTAAAGGCCTTCTTAGCTAGTATGTTGTTTGCAATTTCAACTAATATTTCAGGGTAAATGAAGTCTTCTATTTCATAGTTTGATTTGATGTTATTTTTCACAACTTCGTCATGATTTGGTCGTTCACCAAAGCAATTTGGAATAAACTCACATATAACTTCTAGATTTTGATAGCTATTCTTCGCATTTTTTTTGAATATTTTTTTGTATTCTTCTCTACCTGCAACATCGTTATCAAATATCAATCGAATTTTTGGCTTTATAGGTTTATCCGTATAAAAAGAATCGTAAAAATCTAAATATTTTTCATACTTAGTCACACCGTGAGTAGGTATTATATTCGCACTTTTGATCGAGAAAAATTTGGAAGTCTCTTCAATAAACTTCTTATCCGAATCACCTTCAACCATTATATTGTAATCACTCAATAAGTCATAGTCATCTAATTCTATACCTAGATACTCACGAATTTTTTGGTTACCAGTTGATTGCTCAATGTCTACTAAGCATGTATTCAATGGATAGAAACTCTTATTGGTTCTTTTATAAAATGTCTTTTCTCCTATTTCTAAATCTAATAAAAATGTGTTTCTTAGCTATCAATGAACATTGGTGAATGGCTAGTTATAATAATCTGAGATTTAGGACACAAGTTCTCTAAATGAGTTTTCAGTTTTTTTTGCAAACCTTGATGTAAGTAAATATCTGGTTCATCAATAAGTAATATTGGCTGTTTACTCTTAATCTTACTCAATATTCTACTATGCATTAAAATAAAACCAAGCCTTTGTAGCCCAGACCCTTTTGCTTCAATATTACGGTTTGACTTATCGTTGAAGAAGAAATCTACATCATTTGAAATTAGATCTCTGAATTTTTTAATATCTGACACATACTCAAAACCAACTTCCCAATTTTCATTAAATTCTTGAAATGTAGGGTTGATCTCTTCTGCTAATGAGTTTAGGATTTCAACTAATCCATTTACGTAGTTATCAAATGATACTTTCAGCTCAGATTTCAAACCACTAAATCTAGAATTTGAGTATTCCAAGTCATAGATTTCTTCAATTAAATTATTAATAAGATCAGGGAATGAGATATTAATTGAAGGTATGTAGAAAAACTATATTTTATTAAGTAGAGAGTTGATTGAGCTATCATCTAGAGGCAGCTTTTCTTTGGTTAATAATATCTTTTCACCAGTAATTTTACTTATACCTTCGATATCGAAAGCCTTGGTAATCCTATATATTATATTGTTATCTTCAAAGTCTACTGAAATCTCAGGATAAACTTTACCTCCCCTAGAACCATTAAATTTGTGATTTGGAGAGTCTTCACTTGCCTTATAGTCTTTTGGATTGAAAAATAGGTTTATAGTTCTTAGAACATTAGTCTTTCCAGCATTATTAGCTTCACATATTGTTGTGATGTGCTCTAATGAGTCTAAATTTAATTTGAGGTTAAGTATCGAGCGGAATCTCTTGATTTGTATGGATCTAATCTTCATGGTTTTTCTCAAATATCTTGTGAGCAATAAATAGAAGTAACTATAGCAAATTTAAACTTATGTTTTAAAAAATACGTAGTGTAGGGTTCCTCCCAATCACTGATTATGATCATTAGGACTCTGATCAGTACGCTAGGCGCACTCTACATTTAAAGCTATTAAATAAAAAGACCTTATCACATAACGCGACAAGGTCTTTTTTTATCTTAGATATTGCGCTTAATTAGAACTTATAAAGCAAACCTAGCGTCGTTGTTGCATCAGTACGCGAGTCAACCATCGGGCTATCGTATTGCTCATTTGGCAGATAGCTTAAGCTTTGATTGGCAAAGCCTGCCCAGCGCTCATTGAAATCATAGTTGGCACTGATATTGATATAAGGATTTAAGCTATTATTTGACTCATAAGCAGCGATGCCTGTCTTCGCTGACTCTTGCGCACTAACGCCATAATAATAGTTATTGTAGTCAGCATCATGATATTCAAAGCCAATGCTTGGATAGACCGTCAGCTTATCTTTAGTGATTTTGGCAAGGTAAGTCAAGCGCGCCGTATTGCCGCCACTATTATCTAAAACGTCAGTCGCAACTTGCAGGCGGAAACCGCCCACAGGCGTACGACGTAGATACGATAGACCGGCAGCGGCTGAAGCCTTACGTTTATCCAGACCTTGCAGCGCGCCAGTCGCATCATCAGGATCGAATTCACTGCCATCGAGCTGAGCATAAGCGGCTAGCTGATTGGTGCCATCATTGATGATATAAGCACCCGCTTGCGCACCGCGTGCATAGATTCTGTTGTTATCATAAAACACACCCGGCAATACTTTTATGTCGGTGCTGTCTTCCAAATTATAAGCCGACTTGACCGCCATGACGTTGACGCCGACGCTTAAAATGGCATCTTTATCAGTCGGTAAGTTGTTTTTAAACAGTGCGGCATTAGAGATGCTGGCGACACTAAATAGGGCAGTGGCGGTCAATGCGCTAAGCACAGTGCGCGTCAACGGTTTCGATAGCGCTGATGATTTAAACATGATTTGCTCTCATAAGTGGGTGGGATAAATGATAAAAACAGAGTCGATAAATAGAATAATAAATAAGTCTGGCATTTTACTCAATGGCTGCTAGCACTTGTAATATTTGCTGATGAATATCTTGCCACCACCATATAAAACCAATACTGATCAGCAGCATGACCAGCCACGGTAGCAATTGCCAAATAAGCGTCGATTTGGTCGCTGTTTGTTGTTCGTTAAATTTGCTGTGATTAAGGCTTGCGTGATTAGCATTCACATTTATAGGTAAGTTTACAGCAGAGTCGTGATTAAAACTGCTGTTATTATCAAAATTACCCTCATTATCAAAGCGAGGAGCGAAGGTAGAAGGGGGGGTGGAAAAGTCAGTATCGCTACTTACGGGAGAATTGATATACGTCGTTTGATAAATGTCTTGAGGTGCGCTAGGTACATTCTGTAGCGCAGCAGCCAACCGCTGACGGTAGGCAATGGCAAACGCCAATGCAATCACCAATCCCGTGACCGCGCCGCCAATATGACCGGCATTATCAATACCCGGTACGGCAAAGCCATATACCAAATTGATGCCCATAATAATGATTAGGCTTTTCAGATTGAGCACCATACCATTGACTGATATTTTAAACAGTGCGGCTATCAATAGCGCGGCACCGATACCCATGATACCGCCAGACGCGCCCGCCGATAGTCCGGGTTGTCCAGTGCCATCTAAGATGCCTTGCCACGTAATATGGTTGTTCAGTAGGTTGCCACCGATTGCGGCGAGTAAAAATAACGCCAAAAACTTCGCTGAGCCAAACATCGGCTCGGCGATTTGCCCAAAGAAATACATGGCAAAACCATTAAACAATAAATGCATCAGACCGATATGCAAAAACGCACTACTTGCCAAGCGCCATGGTTCACTGTCCATGGTATAAGGCAAGGCATTGGCACCCCATTTTAGTAATTCTTCAGTCGATGGATTATTGGCATCGACGCCGCTCAGCACCTGTATTATAAATAGCCCGATAAAGCTGACTAATAGCAAAGTGGTGACGGGCGCGGTTTTTAATAATTGTTGAATGGTCATAAACGCAAATTATCAATAAAAAATTATAAGTAGAGTATAAAGGCTAGGGTTAGGGCGTGTCACCCATAAGTGGGTTATAGTCGATTCAACTTCAAAACGATATAGGGTTGCTAGAATAAATTTTTCGAAGCCTCTGGAGTGCGAAGCACACAGCAAGCAAGGAAAACTTATTCTAGCAGCACGCTATTTTGAGCATATCCTTTTTACATTGAACTGAATATATCAATATTTAATAAAGTTGGGTTTTTTAATAAGGACTAGCTTTTTAATAAGCATAAGTTTTAAGGTTCTCATAAGTGCCTTTGACCAAAATGTCATCCGTCACTTGATTGATATCGGTATGACCGCAAAACGCCATGCTGATATCACACTCGTTATAAATAAGCTCTAGCGCACGGCGCACGCCATCTTCGCCATAAGCGCCAAGCCCATATAAAAACGCGCGACCAATCATCGTACCAGTAGCGCCTACAGCCAACGCTTTGAGCACATCTTGGCCGGAGCGAATGCCACTATCGAGCCAAATCTCAATATTGCTATTTTCTGCTCGTACCGCTTGCACGATATCAGCAAGCGCGGCAATGGAGGACAGCGCCCCATCGAGCTGGCGGCCGCCATGGTTTGAGACGACTAATGCATCGGCACCGCTACGGGCAGCCAAGATGGCGTCTTCAGGTTCCATGATACCTTTAATAATGAGCTTGCCGCCCCACATATCTTTAATGCGCGCGACATCATCCCAACTCAGCGCAGGGTCAAACTGTTCGGCCGTCCATGCTGAGAGCGATGAGATATCCTCGACGTTTTTGGCATGACCGACAATATTGCCAAAGCTATGCCGTTTGGTGCCGAGCATATTCATGCACCATTGTGGCTTGGTCATGAGATTCAATATATTACCAAGGGTAGGCTTTGGCGGCGCAGAAAGACCGTTTTTAATATCTTTATGGCGTTGTCCGAGGACTTGTAAATCTGCGGTTAAGATAAGCGCGGAACAATTGGCCGCCTTAGCACGGCGAATCAGGTTTGCCATAAACTCTTGGTCGCGCATCACATACAGCTGAAACCAAAACGGCGCACTGGTATTTTTTGCCACATCTTCGATAGAGCAGATACTCATGGTCGAAAGCGAGAAGGGCACGCCAAATTTCTCCGCTGCCCGTGCGGCGTGAATCTCACCATCGGCCCACATCATACCGGTAAAACCAGTTGGTGCGATAGCAACGGGCATTTTGACTTTTGAGCCCAGCATGTCAGTGGCAAGCGAGCGCCCTTCCATATTGACCAGAACCCGTTGGCGCAATTTAATACGGTCAAAGTCGGTTTCATTGTTGCGATAAGTGGTCTCAGTCCATGAGCCTGAATCGACATAATCATAAAACATCCGTGGTACTTTACGCTCGGCAACACGGCGCAAGTCCTCAATTTCCGTTATTTTCTTTAAATCTTTCATAGGTTTCTCATTATTATGATTGTTTTATAATAGCGCTCTTATGCTGGTTGTTTTATAAAGACTGCTTTATGACGCTACTAATAATTGCTGCAAATCCAACACTGAAAACGGATAATTCAAGCGTTTTGACGGCGTCAATATCACAGGAATCGTGGTAGCAAACTCCATCATAAGCGCCTCATCAAAATCGGCAATATCGACAAGCTGATAGCTTATCGGCTGCACCGCTTGAAACTGGGTGAGCAACTGTTCTGCGACGTCACAAAGATGGCAGCCAGAGGTGCCGAGTAGCCACCATTTATCCTGATTTTCGTCCGTGCCAAGATTGGGGTTGGCGGCAATCATACGTGCCCGTAGTGTTGGTATCGTATTACAATTGCCATTATCATTATCCATATTTTTACTCTTATACTGATTTCTATTTTTGATAGTTGCTACCTTTTAAGATATTTGCTTCTAACGTCTGTTTATAATGTCTAGCGCTAATAATGTCTAATGCTAAGTATTTATCTTCCGTAATTTAAGCAAAGGCATTGATATTATTTAACACTATTTACATGATAAAGAAATGGGGTAAATAATGACAGCGATTGTGAGATTAGGTAAGATGACCTGCTATTTATCATTGCGCATTGTTAGCATCTTATTGATAGCTTGCCGTTTATAGCGCGCCATTTGTAGACAGCCGCTTTTTATATGACTATTTTTTCACCACTCGGATATCGCACGCATGACAAGTTTTGGCAAATTTATCAAACGTTTATTATTGGCATTCATGTTGTTGGTCGTGGCATTCCATATATTGGTCGCAGGGTTACTGTTGATTTGGAAAACCCAGCCGATTAATAACAGTATGTTTATGCTGACCCATCGTTTAACGGGCGGCACGGTCACCCAGACGTGGGCTGAGTATGACGCCATTGCCAAATCTGCCAAACAAGCGGCGATTGTCAGTGAGGATTCGACGTTTAGCCAGCATAATGGCTTTGATATGAAAGGCATTAAGGCAGCACAGAAAAAGAACGAAGAAACTGGCAAAATGTCAGCGGGCGGCTCAACGATCACCCAGCAATTGGCCAAAAACTTGTTTCTCACTTCGCATCGCTCTTATAGCCGTAAAGCTGAGGAAGCGATTATCACTGTAATGATAGAAACTTTGTGGGATAAGCAGCGCATTTTGACCGCTTATCTCAATGTGGCGGAGTTTGGCAATGGCATTTATGGTATCGATGCCGCCGCCCATCATTATTTTGATAAATCAGCTGCCAACCTAAACCGTGACGAATCTGCTTTACTCATCGCCATGCTGACCAATCCGAAATACTATGAAAGTCATCAAAGCGACAAACGCTTGCGTAACAAACAACGCATCATTAAAAAACGGATGAAAAATGCCGTCTTGCCACAATCGGCTTAGCTTGCTCGCTTAAACTGTTAGTGATTTCAAATAGCAGTAAGACTAATTGTGCTATGTTATAGGATGTAAAATTAGCCGCTCTAAAAAATTAGTATAAAAACTTCTGAACCGTGTTTGAGTATAAAAATAAAAGATGATGGCGTATCGATAACGCTAAAGGAGTGGGAAGATGGCAGAGATAGATAATAAGCATGAAGTTAATGACAGTATTGATATGAGTATAAAAACTGACAATGAAATAAGCCCAAGCCTTATTGAAGTGAGTGACAATGAAGTGAGTGACAATGAAGTGAGTGACAATTCTATTAATAGTTTAACCGATAGTGCGACTAACAGTTTAACTGAGGTCTTAACTGAGAACCTGACTGACATTGACTGGCAACGTTCAGAAGATGGCAGCTATTCACCGAGCAGCTATATCAATCGCGACTTGTCATTATTACAATTTCATCTGCGGGTTTTAGCGCAGGCAGCCAGTTCGCGTCATCCTTTATTAGAGCGTTTATTTTTCTTAATTATTTTTTCATCTAACATCGATGAGTTCTTTGAGATTCGCGTCGCCGGTATCATGCAAAAACTCAATCTGGGTGATGTATCGACCAGTGTCCACGGTATGCGCCCAAGCGAAGTATTAGAAGAGATATCCGTTATCACTCACGCTGCCATCGCTGAGCAATATCGTATTTTAAATGAAGATATCCTGCCCGCACTTGCCAAAGAAGATATTCGCTACTTAAAACGGGACGAGTTAAATAGCGAGCAATCGGCATGGATGAAGCGCTATTTCACCGAGCAAGTATCACCGGTATTAACACCTATCAGTATTGACCCTGCGCATCCATTTCCACGTTTAGTGAATAAAAGCCTAAACTTTATCGCTACCTTGGAAGGCAAAGATGCCTTTGGCCGCGATATCAATTTGGCGATTGTACCAGCACCGCGCAGCTTGCCGCGCGTGATTCGTCTGCCTGATGAGCTGACAGGTGGTAAAGAGCACCATGTGATGCTATCAGCCGTGATTCATGAACATATCGGTGAGCTATTCCCAGGTATGAATGTCACGGGTTGCCATCAGTTTAGATTGACACGCAATGCCGATTTGGACTTGGCAGACGACGTCGATGATATTGCCAAAGCCTTAGAAGGCGAGCTTGAAAACCGCCGCTTTGGTGACAAGGTGCGCTTAGAGGTCACCACCGATTGTCCAACGCCCATTAGTGATTATTTGCTCAATGAGTTTGAGCTGCATGACAATCAATTGTACCGCGTTAATGGACCGGTGAACTTAACGCGCTTGCTGTTTGATTTTAATATTCCAGCACTGCGTTATCAGCCTTTTACTTATGTCGTACCCAAACCATTTCGCCGTGAAGTCGATAAGCTCGATAAAGCGACCAGCATGTTTGCGGCGATGCGTAAAGGCGATGTCTTGGTTCATCATCCGTTTCATGCCTTTTCACCGATTATCAATCTATTATGGCAAGCGGCAAGTGACCCAAAAGTATTGGCCATTAAGCAAACGCTATATCGTTCAGGTACCAATTCAGAAATCGTCAAAGCCCTAGCGGCAGCAGCGCGTCATGGTAAAGAAGTCACGGCGGTTATTGAATTACGCGCCCGCTTTGATGAGGCGTCTAATATCGCGGTTGCCAATTATCTGCAAGAAGCTGGCGCGGTCGTGGTTTACGGTATTGTTGGCTACAAAACCCATGCCAAACTGATGCTTATCATTCGCCGTGAAGACGATAAAATCCGTCGTTATGTGCATCTAGGCACTGGTAATTATCACGCGGCCAATGCCAAAGTTTATACCGATTATGGTTTATTTAGTGCCGACCCCGATATCTCAGAAGATGTGCATAAAATTTTCCAAGAGCTGACGGGGATGGGCAAACCTGCCAATTTGAAAAAGCTCCTGCATGCGCCGTTTACCTTGCATGAAAAGCTAATGAGCTTTATCGATGATGAAATTGCCCATGCCAAGGCAGGCAAGCGCGCTCATATCGTGGTTAAGGTTAATGCGCTGACCGAGCGACGCCTGATTGATAAATTATATGATGCGTCACTAGCAGGGGTTAAAATTGAGCTAATTTTGCGCTCAATGTGTTGCCTGCGCCCGCAAGTAAAAGGGTTGTCTGAAAATATCACTGTGCGTTCTGTTATCGGGCGTTTTTTGGAGCATACGCGTATTTATTATTTCCATAACGATGGGGATGAGCGCTTATATTGCGGCAGTGCCGATTGGATGGATCGCAACTTGTTCCATCGCGTCGAGGTAGCGTTTCCCATTGAGGATAAGAAGCTGTTTAAACAGATTTATGAAGATGGGTTATTAAATTACCTGAAAGACAATGTGCAAGCGTGGACACTTGACGGTAATGGCATTTGGCATCAAATTGAACCTGCTGCAGGTGAGCTGCCGCATATCGCGCAAGATTATTTGTTAAAAGTCATTAACCGCGTTGGCGAGTCAGTTTAGCGAAATGGCTTTAATAGTCAGTTTTTAGTTAATCTGCTTTTATTAGCGTTGCTTACTGCTATCTTGGGTGAACCTAGATAGTATGAACCTTTAACATTCTTAATCAAAATATTTTAAATCAAAGCCAAGCATAGAGTTAATCTGCGCTTGGCTTTTTCGTGTTAATAATCTCTATTGAGAATGATGATAAGTATAAAGATGAAACATGCGTTACAAACTGTCTGGTAACCTCACATTTATTCACACATTGATACCGCAGTGCACTGGTTAGCGATTGAGAATTCTTCCTATAATTGATACAGGCTTTATTACTAATACCTCAATTATAAAAAATAGGAATGAATCATGAGCAATACCAAGAACGATACCTCAGATATTAAAAAAGCAGCAGAGCAAGCTGATAGTCAGAAAATCGAAAAAAACCTAGCCGACAATAAAGAAGTTGATGTGCCGGAAGAATTGAGTAAAGAAGAACAGACTTCTTTTATTGATGATGATTTGCGTACTGATAAGTGATTTTAATTTAACTAATTTTAATTTATCTAAAAAGCAACCAGTACCACAAAGAAATTAGTAGCAATGAGCATATTTATTACTGCATAAAAATTAAATAATGCTCTAAACCATAAATGCGAGGGACGCGCCATGCCAACTAATACCCATCCAAACCATGAAGAAGCGGTACCCGTTCGTGATCCAGCAGCCTTACATCCAGACAATGCCCAAGACAGTTATGAAGGGCGTAAACATGAGCCTAATATCGATGGACCACAGCAGGAATCACAGGAAACGGACGAGATATATTCCGACCCTCGTAAAGAAGAGGACTTACCAGCAGGCGGCAAAAATGTCGCGGATTTAAACGCTTATGATTTATCGCAAAAAGGTAATGAATCGCGTTAAGCCGTTGTTTAATTTACAAATAAGTAAGCAATATTAGAAATTCAATGACCAATAATAATAACGATAACCGCAATAATCCAATATGATCAGAACATGATAATAATTACACATGATAAGGATAGCATGATGCAAAATGAAGATATGCAAACCAAAGATCCCGCTTTAACCAAGACGCGTCTAGACGACGCTGATGTTAATCGTACTAATAATCATACAGCTAATGCTCATACTGAAATTGGCAATAGCATTACTGAAAATAAAGGGACAGATACCTTTAAAGAAGGCGTGATTAATTCAGAACACGTCAATGATAATGACAATCCTGCACGTCAGCCAGATCGCCGTGACCAAGAGGGCAATGCATTTGACGAAGGTATCAATGAGCATACGATGGTTGGTGATGCGGCTAAAAGCGCAGGTATCAATGACTTAAACCGCTATGCCAACGTTGATAATGCTCAAACTCGCGTGCTAAATCCTGATGAAAAAGATTTTTAACACTTAGATTTTCAGCATTAATTTAATGAGGCGCTAGACGTTAAGGTGAATACTATTTTTCGTTTAGATAGCCGTTTATATACTACTGTATATACCAGTGATGCTAACAAGATTAGAAAAGGAATTGCCATGAATATGCCAGATGATAGGGATGCAGAAACGAGGAATTTAAAAACGGCTCATTTAAATGATGATATGCCGCTTAAAGATGCCGATGACAATAATGGGATTGTTGCTGATGATGCATTGCAAACAGCCAATCCAGCAGAAGCAGCAAGGTTAACGGATGACCATGATCCGCATCATGTCGGAAAAAGTCATAAAGAATACGACAGCGCTTTAATGGAGAGCGATAAATAACAGTTTCAGACAGTATGCTAAGAAAGTAGACACTTAGACACTTAGACAGTGTGAAGTGAAGAAGTATAAAGCCAAAAGGTGCAACAATTAGCCGATTCTCATTTCGCTAATTGTTGCACCTTTTTCTTTTTAAACCGCTTTTTAGAGTGGTTAAAATCCTAGCCATTAAGATATGGCACAGATCCTATAATTAAGCAGGTTCACCGCTATGAAAACGCAGCTCTGTATCTGGGCTCGATATCAGCTCTGCTTCTACCGCTTTAAAAAACGCCACGCGCTCGTCGATATTATCCTCTGACAATGATTGCGCCAATGCCAGATAATCTTCAAAATGACGGCTTTCTGATTTAAGTAAGTAGCGATAATATTTCGCCAAACGCTCATCGTTGATGACTTCAGCCAATGCAGCAAAACGCTCACAAGAACGCGCTTCAATAAACGCCCCGATAATCAATACATCTATCATCGCTGCTGGCTCGTAGGTACGTTTATGTTTCAGCATACCTTTAGCATAACGTCCGGCACTTAGATATTGCCACGCTTGCCCGCGCTCATTCATGATGCCGAGCACCTGCTCATAATGCAGCATCTCCTCGCGTATCAACTGCGCCAGTTTTCGTTGTAAATCATAAGAAAACTCATAGCGAAATAATAAGTTCATTGCTGTACCAGCCGCTTTTTTTTCACAATTGGCATGGTCTTGAATGATTAATGGCAAGTCAGCAATGGCGGCATTTACCCACGCTTGTGTGGTTCGCGCACCCAAAAACTCATAAATAGGGGATAGGTCTACCTTTATAGGCGTTCGTAATTGCGCAATATCGACGCTGTCTTCTTGATTATTTTCTTCTTGAGCGCCATTTTCTTGCGTTAAAGTTGCAAGGTTTTGTGTATTGATAGTCATAGTTTTATTGGGCTTTATTGAGTAGTTGTAAAAAAGCATTTATTGAATCATGATAAAAAGGTCTGAAAATAAATAAGTCTGCTATAGTCGATTCAACTTAAAAAGAATACATGGCTGTTGGGATAAATTTTGCAAAGCATCGAAAAGTGCGAAGCGCACAGCAAGCAAGAAAAATTATCCCAACAGCAGGCTATTTTTAACGTGCCTTTTTTATATTGAACTGACTATATAGCGGCAAATATCTTTAATAGCATCTGGAGTAATGGATAATTTGACATGTTTGATACTTTTAAACGCCTTAGCTTAATAGATAACCGTTAAGCATAAATTACTATGGTAATGATTACTTACAGTTTATCCATCGTTTCCATCATTGTGCTTAAACAAGGCGTTTATAGCATCTAAAGCCATACGTCTTATAGGGTATCATTTATCTACAGCCTAAGTATTTACTTGCTGAATGATGTTTCCTTGTTTATTTCATTATTTGATAGTAGGATGAGATTTTGCTTTTGGGACATTCTGTCTTACTATTGATTGCTAGTGAATAGTTGATACTCAGCATTATATCAACTATCCATGCTATCGCAAAAAGTAAGGTTTATCACCTTAGTATTTGCTTAAAGCTGGTCTAAATAGTAGCAACTTAGATCTTAATTGCGATAGTAGTAACCCGGGATTAACACACTTCACGAACAGATAAGGATAACAATATGAGCCAGTCTTCTAACGCCAATCGTATTCAGAAGGGCGTTCTTGCCATCGATAAGCAGATGTTCGATTTTATTGAAAACGAAGTGCTGCCGAAAGTCGGTGTGGATTCAGACAGTTATTGGTCAGGTTTTGAAAAGGTCATTAAGGAGTTTACGCCGCGTAATAAAGCGCTGCTTGCGACCCGTGACAAAATCCAAGCCCAGATTGATCAATGGCATCTAGACAATCCTGCCAAAGACGGCGACATTGACTATCCTACTTATAAAGCGTTCTTACAAGAAATTGGCTATCTGTTACCAGAAGGCGAAGATTTCAAAGTCAGCACCCAAAACGTCGACGACGAGATTGCCCATATCGCAGGACCGCAGTTAGTCGTACCCGTACGTAACGCCCGCTATGCATTGAACGCGACCAATGCGCGTTGGGGCAGCTTATATGATGCTTTGTACGGCACAGACGTGATCAGCGATGAAAATGGTCAAGAAGCAAAAGGTGGCTACAACCCAACTCGCGGCGCTGCTGTCGTGGCGTATGCCAAAAAATTCTTGGATGAAAACTTTGCGTTAGCATCAGGTTCATACAACGATGCCACTGGTTTTAAAGTGGTCGATGGGAAGCTTGAAGTGCTACAAGGTGATAGCAGCACTGAGCTAAAAGATGCTACTCAGTTTGCAGGTTTTGTCGGTGATGCAGCAAGCCCAACCGGTATCTTATTAAAGAATAATAACTTACACGCTGAAATTCAAATCGATGGCAGCCATCCAGTCGGTAAAGACGATCCAGCCAGTATTAAAGACGTGCTATTAGAATCAGCCATTACAGCAATTCAAGATTGTGAAGATTCAATCGCTGCGGTCGATGCTGAAGAAAAAGTGGAAGTCTATCGCAATTGGTTTGGTTTGATGAATGGCGATTTGCAAGAAACCTTTGAAAAAGGCGGCAAAACCCGTACACGTAAACAAAACCCAGACCGCGAATATACCACGCCAGATGGCGACACCCTTACCTTACCAGGTCGCTCATTATTGCTAATTCGTAACGTTGGCCATTTGATGCAAAACCCTGCGATCTTAGTCGATTTGGGTAATGGTCAAGAAGAGATTTTTGAAGGCTTGATGGATGGTTTGATTACACCGCTATTGTCTTTAAACGATCTTAAAGGTAACAACCAGCTATCAAACTCGCGTAAAGGTTCGATGTATATCGTTAAACCAAAAATGCATGGTCCTGAAGAAGTCAAAATGGCAAACGATTTGTTTAATGCCTCAGAAGACTTATTGGGCCTAGAACGTAATACTCTTAAAATCGGTATTATGGACGAAGAGCGCCGTATGACGGTCAACCTAAAAGAAGCGATTCGCCAAGCCAAAGAGCGCGTTATCTTTATTAATACTGGTTTCTTAGACCGTACTGGTGATGAGATGCATACCAGCATGAACGCCGGACCTTTCGTACGTAAAGGCGATATGAAGTCAGAAGCATGGCAGCCAGCTTATGAGCAGTGGAACGTCGATATCGGTTTAGAGACGGGTCTACAAGGTCACGCTCAAATTGGTAAAGGCATGTGGGCGAAGCCTGATGAGATGAAAGAGATGATGGAAACCAAAGCCGCCCATCCACAAGCGGGCGCTAGCACAGCATGGGTACCATCACCAACGGGCGCCACCTTACACAGCATGCATTATCATCAAGTGAATGTCGCTGAGGTGCAAGACAAGCTAAAATCACGCGAGCGTGCCAGCTTAGATGACATCTTGACCATTCCATTGGCAAAAAATACCAACTGGACGGAAGAAGAGAAGCAGCAAGAGCTTGATAATAATGCTCAAGGCATCTTAGGTTATGTCGTACGCTGGGTAAACCAAGGCGTTGGTTGCTCTAAAGTACCTGATATTAATGATGTGGGTCTCATGGAAGACCGTGCGACACTGCGTATCTCAAGCCAGCATATCGCCAACTGGTTGCATCATGGGGTTATCAGTGAGCAACAAGTGATGGATACCATGAAACGCATGGCAAAAGTCGTCGATGAGCAAAATGCTGACGATAATGGCTATCAGCCCATGGCAAATGACTTCGATAACTCGTATGCCTTTAAAGCGGCTTGTGATTTGGTATTTAAAGGTCGCGAGCAGCCAAGTGGCTACACTGAGCCATTGCTCCATCAAGCACGCCTTGACTTAAAAGCCAACTGCTAAGTTAATCGAGCCATATTGTTAATTAAATAATATAACTAGCGTTAGTTATTATTAACGGGCTTTACTTTAAGGCTATTTATCTATGTATAAGTAGCCTGCTAACGTTTTGTTTTTAATAAGCATATTAAATATAGTTTATATTCTTATTACTGATATTTCTCAATAACACCTCTATTCGTCCATGACGAGTAGGGGTGTTTTTTTGTCCCTAATTAAATATAGGTTAAACCTCATAGCGGACATGGCTTTGAAGATTTTTTATCATTAGAGACGTAAAAAATATGTTGCAAATTATGTCAAAGTTGTTATGCTTGTACTCGAAGTATGAGTTTGGTAACGGATGTTACGCAACAGAGCGATAAAGACCAACGTTTACATGGCAGTTACGATTTCGATCCCAGTTATGTAAGTCATGGTTTTTTTCATCTTACGGTAATAGAACTTCGCCACACTTGTTTCTGACTAATCTCGGTAGCCAGTTACACATTATATCTTTGAGGATTTGTGACGATACCATTTTGGGCACCGGCTAATAATAGCTCGCTCATTACTAAAATTGTAAAGTGGAGATACCCCCATGAAAAAACTACTTTTAGCTACAGCAATCGCTGCCCTATCTGTATCTGCAGCCAATGCAGCCCCAACTCTATATGGTAAAGCTTTTTTAGCAGCTGACTATGTTAATGCTGAGTTTGAAGGTCCTGGTTACAATTATGATGAAGATACAATAGAAATCAACTCTCATGCTTCACGTATCGGTATCAAAGGCTCTGAAGCCATGACGGCTAACACTGATGCAATCTATCAGTTGGAATACGGCACAAGCATCGATGGTGATAGAGACGGTTTCACTAACCGCGATACATATCTTGGTGTTGTAAACAAACAGTTCGGTGAATTCCGCGTTGGTAAAAACCAATCTACTTTAGACAGAATTAACAACGTTGTCACTGCTGACAGCGGCTATTGGGATAACCTAGGTAGAAATAAATTAGAAAACGGCGCTGTTGAAGCACTGAATATGGCTGATAGTAATCGTATCAAAAGCTCAATCATTTGGACTGCGCCAAAATACGATGGTCTGCCATTAGAGATTTCTGCAATGTACAACTCTGATGATCAGAATCGCAATGACAACTCTGGCTTTGGTGTTGCTGCTATGTTTGATCAAGGTACAGGCTTCACAGCTGGCGTTGCTTATGACAAAGATCAGAATATTCTTGGTGATATCATCCGTGGTACTGCAACTGTTGATCTAGGTAAATTCATGGCAGCTCCTGTTACTCTAGGCGCTTTATATCAAGTAGCTGATTTTGATTACTCTCGCGATACTAAGAAAGAGAAAGGTTTGATTGTTAGTGCGGCAATGCCTTTAACTAACTTTGCTCGTCCAGCTTCTATCTATGCACAGTACAACAAAACTGATAACTTAGACGGTTGGAATAACGCTGATTCAGATCAAATCGTTGTTGGTGGTAAGTACTTCTTTAAAGACAACATGATCATGCATGCTTACGCTGGTGTGAATAACGCTGAAAACGTTAAGGCTGCATATAAGAGTGGCGAAGATAGTTTAGGTAGAAATGAATACACTGTTATCGATGGCGATGCTGATATATTCGTAATTGGTACTGGTCTAGAATACAAATTCTAATCTAAGCATTAGAATCTGACTCTAAAAAAACTCATCCTTCGGGGTGAGTTTTTTTGTTGTGACCTTTTTAAAGCTGCAGTGGGTTATAATAGCTACGTATTTACGATGACTACGCACTTAAGATGACTAAGCGTTAAAAACTGAGTGTTTTAAAGAGTTTGCGCTTTTGCCCTATATTTTGTGGCGTATTTTTAGTAAAATCCTTCTTTACCAATTACCGACAGAGTACTATGACCAAGTTTATATTTGTGACCGGTGGGGTAGTGTCCTCACTAGGAAAAGGTATTACCGCCGCATCCCTTGCTGCCGTGCTAGAAGCACGTGGCGTAAAAGTGACGATGACCAAAATGGATCCGTATATTAACGTCGATCCAGGTACGATGAGCCCGTTCCAGCACGGCGAAGTGTTCGTCACCGAAGATGGCGCTGAGACCGATTTAGATTTGGGCTACTATGAGCGTTTTTTGCGCCATTCAAAGATGAGTAAGAGCAACAACTTCACCAGTGGTCGTATCTATCAAAACGTTTTGAATAAAGAGCGCCGCGGTGAATATTTAGGCGGTACGGTACAGGTGATTCCGCATATCACTGATGAAATTAAAAGCAAAATTCTTGCCAGTGGCGAAGGCTATGACATCGCCATTATCGAGATTGGCGGTACAGTTGGTGATATCGAGTCACTTCCCTTTATGGAAGCCGTACGCCAAATGCAAGTAGAGCTAGGTCGCAATCGCGCCATGCTGATGCATTTAACGCTAGTACCTTATATCGCCAGTGCTGGTGAAACGAAGACTAAGCCGACCCAGCATTCAGTAAAAGAGCTGCGTTCGATCGGTTTGCAGCCTGATGTCTTAATTTGCCGCTCAGATCACCATATCTCACCAGACAATCGCCGCAAGATTGCGCTTTTTACCAACGTAGAAGAGCGTGCGGTTATCATGTGTGAAGATGCGCAAAGTATTTACCAGATTCCGCGCACCCTGCATGAGCAGGATCTTGATGACTTAATCTGTGAGCGTTTTGGTCTTGATTTACCAGAAGCGGATTTAAGCGATTGGGATAAAGTGGTTGAAGCACAGCTGAATCCTGAAGCGACGGTAACGGTAGCGATGGTTGGTAAGTATGTTGAATTGCCGGATGCCTATAAGTCTATCAATGAAGCCTTGCTACACGCTGGTATCACCCATAAAGCCGACGTGAAAATCGACTATATCGATGCTGAGCTATTAGAAACGGATGATGCTTTATTTGCCCGTCTAAACGATGCCGATGCTATTTTAGTACCGGGTGGTTTCGGTGAGCGCGGTACCAATGGCAAAATGAAAGCCATTACTTATGCGCGTGAAAATAACGTACCTTATCTTGGTATCTGCCTTGGTATGCAATTGGCTGTGATTGAGTATGCGCGCAATGTGCTACATATCGATGCCAACTCTTCTGAGTTCCATCGTACGGCGGCTGAACCTATTATTGGTCTGATTACCGAATGGTTAGATGAGCGCGGCGAATTACAGATTCGTAGCGATGATTCAGACCTTGGTGGTACTATGCGTTTAGGTGCACAGCAAGCGGAACTGGTTGCTGGTAGTAAGCTTGCCCAAATCTATGGCTCAACCAATATTACTGAGCGTCATCGCCATCGTTATGAGATGAACAATCGTTATATTGAGCCATTAGAGCAAGCAGGTATGAGCATATCAGGTTATTCGGCCAAGCAGCATTTGGTCGAATCGGTTGAGATTCCTACTCATCCTTGGTTTGTCGCGGTACAGTTTCATCCTGAATTTACCAGCTCGCCACGCGGTGGTCATCCATTGTTTAACAGCTTTGTAAAAGCAGCAAGAACCTACAGCGATAATAAATAATCGTTATCACATGACAGCTTAATCGTTATAAAAAAGACTGATTTTCGGATTGGTCTTTTTTTTTGGACTTTATTTAGCTATTTTTTAATAGCGGTTTCTAGCAATAGGGCTTTTATTAAGTAATCTACAGTATCAGCGAGATGTAATTACGCTTAGATACTTTTTTTCATGGGGCTATCGGTTACAATACGGGGGAGTAGCATTAATAATAACTGTTCGTAATAACATTAAATAACAATAATGAGGGTTACCGCTTCATGGAAAATCTATTAACGGCGCAATCACATATTCAGCTTATGACGCCAAATGGCAATACGATTAATATTGGTAATGACCAACCGTTTGTATTATTCGGTGGTATGAATGTCTTAGAGTCAAAAGAATTGGCGTTTGAAATTGCCGAGCAGTATGTTGATATATGTCAGCGTTTGGGTATCGGCTATGTTTTTAAAGCCAGTTTTGATAAAGCCAACCGTTCAAGCTTACATTCTTATAGAGGTCCGGGTTTAGAGCAAGGTATCGATTGGCTTGGGCAAATTAAAGAAAAATTCCAAGTGCCAATTATCACTGACGTCCATGAACCTTATCAAGCAGCGCCCGTCGCTGAAGTTGCTGATATTATCCAGCTGCCAGCGTTTTTATCGCGTCAGACTGACTTGGTGCATGCGATGGCAAAGACAGATGCGATTATTAATATTAAAAAAGCACAGTTTTTAGCGCCGCATGAGATGCGTCATATCGTCAATAAATGTCTTGAAGGTGGTAACGATAAGCTGATACTTTGTGAGCGCGGTAGTGCCTTTGGTTATAATAATCTGGTCGTCGATATGCTTGGTTTTGATACCATGAAGCAGATGGATATTCCGGTGTTTTTTGATGTAACCCATAGTTTGCAGCAACCGGGTGCGCGTAGTGATAGTGCCGGCGGACGCCGTGAGCAAATCACAACGCTTGCCCGCGCAGGTATGGCTACAGGACTAGCTGGATTATTCTTAGAGGCGCATCCAAATCCAGAAGTTGCAAAATGTGATGGCCCGTGTGCGTTGCGAACCAGTCAGTTAGAGCCGTTTTTACTTCAGCTAAAGCAGATCGATGATTTGGTTAAAGGCTTTGAGGTATTGGATACGCATTAATGATGTTAACAATGATATCGATGAGAGGGTAAGACGATGGCGATTAAAATAGCGCAGGTAAGTATCGAAAATATCGATGATACCGAAGGGCTTGAGAGCGTGATGACAGCGCTAAAAAATATTACCGGTGTCACTGAAATTGAGCTGGAGCCTGAAAATGGTGTTGCCTTTATTCGTTATGATGATACGCAAACGACCATCCATGCTTTCGTTGCAGCAATCAGTATGGTCGATTACGTCACTCAGCCGTTTCCTATCGATGCCCCGCAAAATCCACGTTATCAGGATTAGTGGTGAGGCACTGATAGAGAAGATGCACTTTCATAAAGCGGTTTCGTAAAGATACGAGCAATCAAACTTGTTGTTCAGCTTAATTGGGCTTATGCTAGTTCAATGCTGCAATGACTGTATTTAGAAAACAGCGATGACAGCAGTTTATTAAAGCTATAAAAATACTCACTCATAAAAACTCAGTTATAAAAATAAGGAGCCTCTCATGGCAAACCAAACCCGTGTTATTAAGATTGATGGCATGACTTGTGGCGGCTGTGTGGCAAGCGTCCATAATGCCACCGCCGATATCGATGGTTTAGATGATATCAGTATCGAGCTTGCAGACAATCAAGCGACAGTCACCTTTGATGATAGCAAAACCAGTGCAGAAGTCATTGCTGCTGCTATCGATGAGGCAGGCTTCGATGCAACCGTTGCTAACTCGTAAGCATTGTCATTTAGTTAAGTAAACCAGCTATCATGGCTGGTTTTTTAATGGATATTTAAATGGAATTTTTAATAGACAGTCATTATTTATACATATTAAGTTGCTTCTATCACTGTGCTGAGCGTTATTAAGCTGTAGAGAGTGACATACTTGAATAGCCAATATTCGTATCCATTTAATATTTAGTATCCATTAAGATTCATATTTAATTTTAAAACGCTTTACTTGTTTCATTTAGATTTCCCCTCCACTGATATTTTTATGGCCATATCAATTGATAAACGCTATAACGCGCTATAACGCAACAACGAGTTCTATTTATGAATGATTCTACCCGTACCAGCAATGACAAGTCCTATGATGTTGAAACTGATATTCAGTCCAATACGACGACATCGCCTACGCGTGCACACTTGCAACTGGCCATTGATGGAATGACGTGTCAGGCCTGTGCCTCAAGAATCGAGAAGGTACTAAACAAAAAACCATCGGTATATGAGGTGAGTGTAAACTTCGCTGGCGAGACTGCCAATGTTGATTATGACCCAACGCAGACCACACCTGAGCAGGTCACAGAATGGGTAAATAAAACCGGTTTCGTGGCCAATTTACAAGCAGCCGATAGTTTGTTTGCACAAACAGACGAGGATACCGCGACTGAATATCCGTGGCGCTTGATTGGTTTATGGGTTTGCTTGCTGCCGTTTTTAGTTGGTATGGCCGGCATGCTTATTGGGCAAGGTATGGCGTGGATGCCACCGGTTTGGATTCAGTTTATCCTAGCCACGATTGTACAGTTTGGATTGGCATTACCCTTTTACAAAAGCGCTTGGGCATCTATTAAAGGTGGTCTTGCCAATATGGACGTACTGGTGGTCATCGGTACGGTGACTATTTGGGCGTATTCAACGTATCTATGGCTGACCCATGGCGATGGTACTTTAAACAGTCTATTGCAAAGTGGGCATGCAGGTGGACACGGCCCAGCAGTGTATTTTGAAGCAGGCGTAATGGTCATTGCCTTTGTGCGTACGGGTAAATATCTTGAAGAGCGCACCAAAAAGCATAGCTTAAACAGTATTGATTTATTATTGTCTTTAACGCCTGATGAAGTCGAGCAGCAGCAGCCGAATGGCGACTTTCATAATGTCGCGCTGCAAGATGTACAAGTAGGCGATATCTTGCGTGCTAAGCAAGGCAGCCGTGTGGCAACCGATGGGACAGTTATCGATGGTAGCGGCTGGTGTGTGGAGAGTCATTTAACGGGCGAGTCCGTACCGCTCAAAAAAGAAGTAGGTGATGGACTGCTAGCAGGCGCTCTCGTTGAAAACGGCAGCTTACTCTATCGCGTTAGTGCTAAAGGTAGCGATACGAAGCTCGGTGATATGGTACAAGCGCTCAGTGATGCGCAAGGCTCAAAAGCCAATTTAGCGCGCCTTGCTGATAGAGTAACGGCTATTTTTGTTCCTGTCGTGGTGACGATTGCCTTGATCACCTTTGGGCTGACATGGTGGCTAACGGGTATGATTGATACGGCGTTAATGCATGCCGTGTCGGTATTGGTCATTGCTTGCCCATGTGCGCTTGGTTTGGCCACGCCAGCCGCTATTATGGCTGGTATGGGTGTTGCCGCGCGTCATGGAGTTTGGTTCAAAGACGCGCAAAGCTTAGAGGCGGCAGGCAATATCGATACCGTTGTTTTGGATAAGACAGGCACATTAACCATCGGTAAGCCGACCATCGTTGATAATGTGATGGTAGATAAATCACTAGCCGTCGATGATGTGCTGCAAATTGCCGCAAGTGTTGAGGCGCATGCCAGCCATCCATTAGCGACGGCATTGATTAACGCGGCTACTGAACGAAACTTGCCATTGATGAATGTCACTGATATCAGTGTGATAAAGGGCGCTGGTATACAAGCAAATATCGAAGGCTTAGGCTTAATAAAGGTTGGTAGCGCAGAGTTTGCTAATTTGACTCTACCAAAGCTGATGCCAAAAGTATGGCAAATCGCCAGTACGGTCGCTATTAGTATTAACGATGAGCCGCTCGGTGCTTTTGCCCTTGCTGATGACTTAAAGGATGACACGCCGCAAGCCATAAGAGCGCTACAAGATGCTGGCATCAATGTCATTTTGATGAGTGGTGATAAGCAATCGGTCGTTGACCATGTAGCAGGGCAGTTAGGTATCGAGCAAGCTTACGGTAAAATGAGCCCACGTGACAAAGCCAGCCAAATTGCTTTATTGCAAACGGCGGGTCATAAAGTTGCCATGGCAGGGGACGGCGTCAATGATGCGCCAGCGATGGCTACCGCTGATGCCAGCTTTGCCATGTTTGAAGGTACGGATGTCGCCCAGCACAGTGCTTCTGCGCGCTTGATGGGCGAGTCACTCATGCATATCGATGCAGCGCAAAAAATTGCGAATGCCACGGTGCGTAATATCAAACAGAATCTATTCTTTGCGTTTATTTATAATTGCCTTGGTATTCCGCTTGCCGCTTTTGGCTTTTTAAATCCTATGATTGCCGCGGCTGCAATGGCGCTCAGCTCTATTTCGGTATTAATGAACGCGTTACGTTTGACACGATTTAAAACCGAGGTTGAACTGAATAACACCGTCTCTGGCGCACATAGCAATAGCAAACGTTTAACAAAAGCGTAAGCGTTATATCACTATTAATAACGGCACTAACAAAACGCTTTGATAACGACTACTATCGCTGCTCATATAGGTTTTTATGGGCGCAAGTTGGTGTAAGATAAGGGAAGTTTGGCAAAATTTATGCTATGATGCCAAGCATTATAGCCGACGCTTAAAGTGCCAAACCAACTTTTCACTATTCGCAAAATCATGCGCTAAATAAGCGGGTTGTATCACTGGTATCAGATGATATAAATCGTATAAACAGGCAAGACTGGTTTGGGTATATTCGCTATACGATATTTTTTATCTTTTTTGTATTCTAGTTGCCGTTATTTATCCCACAAACTTGGCATGACCAAAGGAATTAACAGACATTATGTACGCTGAAGAAACCACCAACGTCACCGCAATTAAAGACATTCGCGCTCGTGAGATTTTAGACTCGCGCGGTAACCCAACGATTGAAGCCGATGTAATCCTAGCTGATGGCACTATCGGCCGTGCTGCTGCCCCAAGTGGCGCCTCTACTGGCTCACGTGAAGCGCTTGAGCTGCGTGATGGCGACAAAGATCGCTACATGGGTAAAGGCGTCAAAAAAGCCGTTGCCAACGTCAATAGCCAGATTCGCAGTGCGTTGATGGATAAAGACGTCACCGAGCAGCAAGGCATTGATGATGCGATGATTGCGCTAGATGGCACAGAAAACAAAGACAGCCTTGGCGCTAATGCCATGCTAGCAGTGTCTCTTGCGACTGCCAAAGCGGCTGCCAAGTCACAAAGTCTGCCACTACATCAGTATATCGCAAACTTGCGCAATCAGACGTCATTGACGATGCCTGTACCGATGATGAACATCTTAAACGGTGGCGAGCATGCGGATAACACGGTTGATATCCAAGAGTTTATGATTGAGCCCGTTGGTTTCACCAGCTTCTCAGAAGCCCTGCGTGCGGGTACGGAGATTTTCCACAGCTTAAAATCTGTCCTCAAATCACAAGGCTTGAATACAGCGGTTGGTGATGAAGGCGGCTTTGCACCCAACCTACGTAGCAACGAAGAAGCTATCACCGTTATCATGCAAGCGATTGAGCAAGTTGGCTATAAAGCTGGCGAAGATATTCATTTGGCTCTAGATTGCGCGGCCAGTGAATTCTATAAAGACGGTCAATATATCTTGGCAGGCGAGGGTAATAAATCCTTTGATAGCCAAGGTTTCTCTGACTATTTAGTAGGCTTGGCGCGTCAATATCCTATTATCTCTATCGAAGATGGTCTTGATGAGTCGGATTGGGATGGCTGGAAGTATTTGACTGAGCAGATTGGTGATAAGGTCCAATTGGTTGGTGATGATTTATTTGTGACTAACCCTGCTATCTTGCAAGAAGGCATTGACAAGAAAATTGCTAATGCGATTTTGATTAAGTTTAACCAAATTGGTACTTTATCAGAAACGCTAGATGCGATTTATCTGGCGAAGAAAAACGGCTATGCAACGATTATCTCGCATCGTTCAGGTGAAACTGAAGACAGCACCATTGCAGATTTAGCAGTGGGTACTGCTGCTGGTCAGATTAAAACAGGTTCACTATGCCGCTCAGACCGCGTTGCAAAATACAATCAGTTATTACGTATCGAGCAACAAGTACGTGCAAGCTACCGTGGCCGTGAAGAGTTTATCGGTCTACGTGGCTAATAAGCTATACAGCTAAGCAGTTAGGCTTAAAGCTAAGCGATATATCGTCATTGATGTGATGATATATCGCTTAATAAGCCTACTTAGTTTTTTACTTTATTCTATTATCTGTTTTCTATTGTCTCTTTATCGTTTGGCGTGATCAATTTATGAAATACTTTAGCCAATTTATGCTACTTGCTTTAGCCGTTGCCGTCCTTTTAGGACTGCAATATCAGTATTGGCTGGGTGAAAACGGTCAGTTTGAGCATAATAAATTACTGACACAGATTGATGAGCAGCAGCGCTTAAATGACAACCAAGTAGCGGCAAATAATTTGCTACGCACTGACGTTCATGACTTAAAGACCGGTCTTGAAGCAGTAGAAGAGCATGCGCGCTTAGATTTGGGCTTAATTAAGCCAAATGAGACCTTTGTACAAGTATCAACAGCGCCGACGACGCACAGCCGTTATTAATCGCTCTTAATTTTACAAAATGAGTGTTTTCTACTATCTACAGTAGTCACATTATTGGTCTTAAAATATTTATTGTTAAAATCTAAACCTCTTTTTCACTTCTCCCCAGTCCTATCATCATGGAATCCAACCATGAGTATCAATCAAAACTACCTTATGAATACCACACCACATATACATGCCATGATTGTTGCTGCTGGTCGCGGTAGTCGTTTTGGTGCCTCTATCGCCAAGCAATATACCATGCTACAAGGGCAGACCTTGCTACAGCATAGCGTGGGGCGGCTTGCTAATAGTGCTTATATTGATAAGTGCTTATTGGTTATAGCGGCAGATGACAGCACGGCAAAGACACTCAATTTTACGCTGCCGATACAGTATGCCACCGGCGGCGCTGAGCGTTGGCAATCGGTACAAGCAGGGGTAGAAGCCATTCGTCAGACAGGTGCTAAAGATTCAGACTTGGTCGTGATACATGATGCTGCACGTCCTGCGGTGCCGCAACAGGATATCAATAAGGTGATTGAAGCGGCGATGCTAGAGCCTTATGGCGCTATTCTCGCCACGCCAGTAGCGGATACCTTAAAACAGTCCTACACCCAGCCTCATGCTCAATCTAAGACCACAAACGGCGTTATAGATAAGCCTGTCAATAGCAGCAGCACCCACTCTTATGCTAAGCGCACTATCGACCGTAGTCATATGTGGCAAGCACAAACGCCGCAAGTATTTCGCTTAGGTGAGTTGCAGCGAGTATTAACCTATGTTGCTGAGAATCAGCTAGAAATTACCGATGAGGCCAGCGCTTTTGAACATTTAGAGCTGCCGATTCGCTTGGTGTCTGGCAGTCGACAAAATATCAAACTGACTTATCCTGACGACGCTATCTTGCTCGCAGCGATTCTTACCGCCCAATCCTAATTATTATAGAAAGCGATAAAGCACTTATAAGAAGCGATAAAGCACTCTTCCTTTATGATTCTTATTCTCTATGTAAACTGTTTTCTATCTAACCTGTTTTCCATCTAAACTATTTTGCTATAAATTTTACTGTTCTCAATAACTAAATTGAGCGCTTATAACTTCATGCGCCTATTTTTTCTCTTTATGTCTCTAAAACTTTTAAATTGCCTATTCTAGGAAGATATATTCATATCATATTTTGCCTATAAATAATTCTAAAGCATAGCTTAGTATTAATAAGTAGAGGCTTAAGATAAACATATATTGCTTTGATGACGAAAATAGCCTATGATGTAACCAACTTAATACAATTAATATAAACATTTATAAATCAATAATATAACAAGCGGATTTGCTATCCTCAAACGTCTTGTCAGTATTTTTTATCGAAAGTTAGTATGGTTGTCTTAGCTACATTTACCTGAAAATAGGGAGAAGCTGATTGTCAACAGTCAATGATTCGACAAATCCAGTAACGCCAGATCTCTGCCAGCTTGTATATCTGAGCCACATTACGTCGACTGGTCTTGCAAGTGCGAGCACGCTTAACGACATCGCAGAAGTCGCCATTAAGCTGAACAAAGCCGATAATATTACTGGTATTCTTTGCTACGGCAACGGATACTTTTTCCAGTGTGTGGAAGGTTCTGAGCAAGCATTAACCAATCTAAAAAATCGCTTATTGGTAGATGATCGACATCAAGATTTAAAGATTTTGGATTTTTCAGCGATTGCTGAGCGGCGTTTTGCTGGCTGGTCACTACGTTCTATTACGCTTGAGCGTTGGATGGTGAATGAGCCTAAGCTTAAAGCCTTTATGCCGTTTAAGCCCAATACGTGGGGCGCTAATGAATGGCAGCGGTTTTTGGATATTCTGCAAGGTTATTATGAAGAACAAGAAAAATCCGGCGAGCTTGATACGCAGCCGATAAAATATAATACCTTAGGGGTAACCTTGGGCAAAGTAGTCGGACAGCACCAAGCCTTTTTCCTTATTCAGACCATATTGGGCGGCTTGATTGTATTGGCGCTACTTTGGCTGATGCTAGCAGATAAGATTTGGTAGGCTTTTCTAAAAAATAAAACTTATATATTAAAAAAGCCAGCATTAATCGCTGGCTTTTTGCTGTCATAAGCTTTTTGCTTTTATAAATTTATCATAAAAAGTCATCATAAACCGCTGCATTGTCACTGATACGAAATTATAACAACGCATGAGAAATGAGCAGCTATAACAACAGGCATAAAAAAAGCCCACTCACAAAAAATGTGAATGGGCTTTTTGATGGTGCGCTTATTAGTCTTATCAATGCTTTACAGCAAACTTGCTAACAAGTGACGCCAAATAGTGGCGTCCCCAGGGGGATTCGAACCCCCGTTACCGCCGTGAAAGGGCGGTGTCCTAGGCCTCTAGACGATGGGGACTAGTACAACGCTTCAGCTGCTTTCACCTTTATGCTGAAGTGGTGCGTATTCTAATGGCGTTTGCGTTTTCTGTCAAGCCTTTTTCTGCGTCTTTTTAAAATTAAATATCTTTTTTTGAGCGCGCGGCGTGGATGTAGGTCATTACGCTTTAAATGATGCCGAATCCATAATGACGTACAAGTGCTAATGGTTAAAGCGAGCAGCATATAACCGATGATGGTTGCCCATAACTTAAACTGTGGCTCCATAGCAAAGTCCCTTTTGTTAAGCTCAAATAATCCATAGCAGGTTATTAACTATAGATAGCACTATTATTTGCGTTTAACAATGGAGGGCGTGTGCTTTATGTTATTTGGTGTCGCTATCGGTTGCTTGTACGGTAGTGTCTGCGGTGCTATCTTCTGTCACCTCCGAGTTGCTCTGCTCAAGATGCATCGCATTCGATAGCATAGGGTAGCTGTTTAGGATATGACAAAACAGCTCAGCGGTCTTTTGGGTATCATAGAGCGCTGAATGAGCGTCTTTACCGTCAAAATCAATACCAGCAGCCTTACAGGCACGTGCTAATACTGTCTGTCCAAATGCTAAGGCAGACAGGGTCACGGTATCAAAGACTGAAAAATTGTGAAATGGGTTATGGTTTTTGCTATTGGTACGCAGTACTGCCGCATTTAAAAAGCCCAAGTCAAAATGCGCATTGTGGCCGATAAGGACGCATTGGCGGCAGTCTTCAGTACGGCGCACTTCCTTTAAACCTTTAAAAATACGGCGTAGCGCTGTTTTTTCATCTTCGGCAATGGCTTTACGTAGTGGGTTTTTAGGGTCAATACCGGTAAAGGCGAGGGCGCTTGGCTCAAGGTTTGCCCCTTCAAAGGGTTCGATATGAGCATTTAAAGCCTCGCCTGGATAAAACACGCCCTGCTCATTTAGCAACACAGGAATACAGGCAATCTCTAATAATGCATCAGTTTGCGCATTAAAGCCGGCCGTTTCGACATCGACGACGACAGGCAAGAACTTACGAAAACGCTCTTTTAAGGTCATAGGCGCTTGTTCATCTGTGTTGCCATCGGTCGTGTTGGTTACATTGCTAGGATTAGTGACATTGCTAGTATTGTTTGCGTTATTTTCAGGTAGGGCGGCATCGTTTTGAATGGTCATATCAAGTTAAATCGCTTTTATCAGTCGTGCTGTGGCATTGAAGTAAAAAATTAAGTTAAAGAATTAAAGTAAAAATAGCTAAAAAATAAACATACTATGATGCGAGTATTGCTTTTGCTAATGGAGTTGCCTTTTAGCAGAGGTGCATTGTCTATCATAGGATGTAGCCCTAAATAAAATAAGTACAAATATTATAATACGCTACTGGTATAAATTTTCCTTGCTTGCTGTGCGCTTTGCACTCCAGAGGCTGCGCACAATTTATACCAGTAGCACGATGTTTATTTTATAGGGGATCGAATAGATAATAGAGACGCAGGCAGTTTTACGTCATCACTATTAGGCTTTAATAGACCAAGGTAATATCTCGCCCGCCATTAATGGCGTTAACGACGAGCCATCAAAGTAAGGGTAGTCGGTTGGTACTTGCATCGGCGTATTGATCAAAGTAATGGTGCTTTCGTGGACTGGTAAGCCATAGAATTGAGCGCCAAAGCGGCTCGCAAACCCTTCAAGCTTATCAATTTTACCGACACTATCAAAAGCGGTGGCATATAGCGGTAGCGCATTAGCGGCGCTATAACAGCCGGCACAGCCGCAAGCAGATTCTTTTGCGTTCGTTGCATGAGGCGCAGAATCTGTGCCTAAAAAGAATTTCGGATTGCCACTGGTGGCAACATCTAACAATACTTTTTGATGGCTTTCACGCTTCAAAATAGGCAAGCAATAAAAATGCGGCTTAATACCACCGACCAATAAATGATTGCGGTTAAACATCAGATGTTGCGGCGTAATGGTGGCAGCAACTTGGTTACCTTGGGCTAAAACAAAGTCAGCGGCATCACTGGTGGTGATATGTTCCATTACAATTTTCATGGTTGGAAATTTGACAATGATTTGTGCCAATACTTCGTCTAAAAAGCGTTTTTCGCGGTCGAAAATATCGACATGGTCGTGAGTCACTTCACCATGTAGCAGTAATGGCAGATTATATTTTTCTAACGCTTCAAAGATATCGACGCGGGCATTGATATCAGTAACGCCATCAGCAGAGTTGGTGGTTGCGCCAGCAGGGTAGAGCTTGACCGCTTGGACGATACCTGATTTTGCCGCCATTTCGATATCATGGGCGCTGGTGTTATCCGTGAGATACAAGGTCATCCGTGGGTCAAAAGCTGCTTTGCGCTCAGCGCTCAAATTACTTGCTTCTAGCTGCTGCATGATACGCGCACGGTAAGCATGAGCATCATCGACATTTTTAACAGGTGGCACAAGGTTTGGCATGCAGATGACGCGGTTAAAGCTTTGGGCGGCATGCGGAACGGTGGTTGCTAACGCTTTATCATCGCGCAAATGAATATGCCAATCATCTGGCTGCAGGATGGTTAATTCTCTAATCGAATCAGTCATGGTGTCATCGCGCTCTATATCGTCATATACGGGAGTGAAGGGGGGAGTCTTGCTGTGCTGCTATCATAACAGATTTGCCTACCTGACTAAATATGCGGAAAAATATCTGTACATAAATGATAAGCGATTTTTACCGGATTAACTTTTGCCAGAGTTTTAAGAACGTTGTTAAAAACGAGGGTTGTTTAATGAGGGTTGTTTACAGCGACTGTTATTTGAAATAACCGGATTTATAGAATTAACCTCAAATATAAGGGAAAACCCAGCGCCTGATGGCAGTGCCACTTTTGCCGTTAGTAAATATGATGTACACTGAGCAGGCAATCTATCTTTTATTGATTTCATCCCATCATTCGCATTTTACGTCCCATTAAATGTATTCGATAATAAATTCTTATATTAGGAGTTCTTCATGGCTCAGCTTGATCCAAAAACTATTAATAAAATCGTCTTGGCATATTCAGGTGGTCTTGACACCTCAATTATCGCCAGATGGCTACAAGAAACCTATGATGCAGAAGTGATTACTTTCACCGCTGACATTGGTCAAGGTGAAGAAGTTGAGCCTGCGCGCGCCAAAGCTGAAGCGATGGGTATCAAGCATATCCATATCGAAGACTTACGTGAAGAATTTGCCCGTGATTACGTATTCCCAATGTTCCGCGCCAATGCCATCTATGAAGGCGAGTATCTGCTAGGGACTTCTATTGCGCGTCCATTAATTGCTAAGCGCTTGGTTGAAATTGCTAAAGAACATAACGCCGATGCTATTAGCCATGGTGCGACCGGTAAAGGTAACGACCAAGTACGTTTTGAGCTTGGCGCGGTTGCTTTGTCTCCTGATGTAGTCACCATTGCGCCATGGCGTGAGTGGGATTTATCGAGCCGTGAAAGCTTGATGAAATATGCTGAAGAACATAATATTTCTATCGATTATGCCGGCAATAAGAAAAAATCTCCGTATTCAATGGACGCCAACTTACTGCATATCTCATATGAAGGCGGCATCTTAGAAGATCCATACGCCGAAGCAGAAGACGATATGTGGCGCTGGTCAGTTAGCCCAGAAGAAGCACCTGACGAAGCACAATATCTAGAATTAGAATACAAACAAGGCGACATTGTTGCTATCGATGGTGAAGCGCTTAAGCCTTATGAAGTGATGATTAAGCTTAATGAGATTGGCGGTAAGCATGGTATCGGTCGTTTAGATATCGTCGAAAACCGTTATGTCGGTATGAAGTCACGCGGCTGCTATGAAACCCCAGCGGGTACTATTATGCTAAAAGCGCACCGCGGTATCGAATCATTGACGCTTGACCGTGAAGCGGCGCATCTAAAAGATGAGCTGATGCCACGTTACGCTAAGATTATCTATAACGGTTATTGGTTCAGCCCTGAGCGCATGATGCTACAAGCCTTGATTGACAAATCACAAGAATATGTCAACGGTACCGTACGCGTTAAATTATATAAAGGTGCGGTAAGCGTAGTCGGTCGTAAGTCAGATGATTCATTGTTCGATGAAAAAATCGCCACTTTTGAAGATGATGCGGGCGCTTATGATCAAAAAGACGCCGAAGGTTTCATCCGTTTAAATGGTCTGCGTTTGGCGATTGAAGCCAGCCGTGGTCGTGATTTATCGAAGTAAGCCAGATTTGCGGTAGTCAATTTGAGACATGGACGATACGTTAATAGTCACGTGCGACTGTTATAAATTTTCCTTGCTTGCTGTTATCACAGAGGCTACGAAAAATTCATTCCAGTCGCACTATATTGATTTTAAAGTCAGTCTACTATCGACATAACATAAGCAAGAAGAAATAAAAAAGGCGCTATTAAGATAGCGCCTTTTTTTATAAATTTTCTGAAGATTTTTTTCTACTTTAAAGGTTATATATGAATTCTGCTCATTGAGCCGTTTTTGCTTCTTCAGCACCATCTTCATCATCGTCTACCATGACGATAGCCACATCCTGCTGTTGACGCTCCTTGATAAGGTCTTGTTCAATTACTTCTTCTGTCGCCAGTAACACGCCATCAGATTTTTGGCTTTGATATTTAAGAGCAGCAAGCCCGCCAAGCACCCCGATAACAGCTATAATAATCAAGATAACGGGATTTTTCCAGAGAGGCATAGGCGCGTCGTATTCAATGGGCTTTTCACTGGTGGTGGTCGGCGTATTGTCGTTATTGCTACCGATTAGACCCAAACTGACCAAAGGTGGTTTCGGTGCGCTGGCAGGTTCGGAGGTAATACGTAGGCGATTACGCTGCAAGTATATTTCTGAAATTTTAGCCAATTGCAGCAACCAGCGTTGGTGCGGTAAGCTGATAGCGGTCATTTCTGCAAACATCAATAAGTCATTATGTTTGCCTTGCTGAGCATTTGCAGATGAGCGCCCGATGACTTTTAAATAATTACCCGTCGCCAGTTGCATGTCTTGCACCGGCTCATGACGTTCAGGTTTAAATGTTGTCAATTCATGCCAGTAAGGGTTGAAAGTTGGTGGCGTGCTAGCGAGCTGCTCTATACTTAATAAGGTACGTTCTGTATTGGGGCTATTCTCGACTTCTGCTTTTATTTCTGCTGCCGAGTCCAAAATGCCTTCTGTCGGCGCAGTTAATTTTTTATCTTCATTAGCTTCATTCGATTCGATAGAAGTTGGTTCATTGGCGGCAAAACGAGCAGCTGATAAAAACTGCGGTTGTAAGGCAAACCATTTATCCATCTCGTCGTTATCAAGTTGGCTATATTCGGCTAAAATAGCCAGCTCGCGTAAGACAATCACGCATAGAGAAGTGAGCAGTATCTGCACTTGCGATGTCGTCGCGTCAATCTGTTTGGCAATGTCTTCACTGGCCTTAATCACGCGAGCATTATCATAAAATATCGCATCCGCCGCTTCATGGCGATGATATAACGTCGCATTGATGGTGGAAAAATTCATCGAGTTATATTGGCGCAGCTCTTTGACCGCGCCGCGCCCAAACAGCTTTTTGCTCACGGCTTGCCCATCATTATGCTGCTGATAAGCAAGCAAGGCACTGACAATGGCTTGCAAGCTGGCATCCATCGCCAAGCGCGCTTGCGGTAATGAAAGCTTGGCCGCATCTGCCAATAAGGACACCATCGGCTTGGTATCTTGATAGAGAAAATCATACATCGACACACGTGTCGGTGAAATAGTCGTCATAATCTGCTAGCATCAAAAAGTGTGCCCCTATATTACGGTGCCAAAAGCCTTGATACAATCCCTTAATAATAGAAAAATTCAATCAACTTACTCATCACGCGGTCAATAATGACATCCATTAGATGAATGATCGTTGGAATCCCTTTATGACAAATAATGAAAACTTTAACAAAAAATCTGATGTGCATTTAGTGATTAATATTGCTCAGCAAATGCTCACGCTCTATGAATACGATAAAGAAGTGACTCAATATACAGTGTCTACTGCTAAAAATGGCATAGGCAGTCAGCAAGATAGCGGCTGCACGCCCCTTGGTAAACATTTTATCGCCAAGAAAATCGGCGCAAATGAACCTATGAATGCGGTATTCATTGGCCGTGTTCCTACGGGCGAGATATATAGTGCAGAGCTTGGCAAGCGCCATCCTGAGCGCGATTGGATATTAAGCCGTATTCTCTGGTTAAGTGGACTGGAAGAAGGAGTCAATAAAGGCAGCAATAGCCAAGGTGGCTGTGATACCTATCAGCGCTATATTTATATCCATGGTACGCCAGACAGCGAGCCGATGGGCGCGCCACTCTCACATGGCTGCATACGTATGCGTAATGAGGATATTATGGAATTATTTGAGAGAGTGGAAGAGGGTACAGCAGTGACGATTATCGCTAATTAGCTGCTATTTATTACTCATTAAAGCTTAAGTAAAACAGAATAACTTTATAGAGTGATTGATAAAATAAACTTTATAGAGTCTAGACGTTATTTAGTATATTGATATAATAGCCTCCTTGTTAATATCAACGTGTCATGCCAAATACGGCACGTTTAACCTACATTCTATTATAATTATCAGGATAATGATGATGTCTAAAGAAAGTCTAGTCACTTTACAACAAGCCTTTGATGAACGCCGTTCGGTATATGCTTTGGGCAATGAGCTACCAGTGGAGCCACAAGCGATTGTAAATATGGCCGAGCGTGTTTTATTGCATACGCCTTCTGCTTTTAATTCACAGTCTTCGCGCTTGGTCGTACTATTTGGTGCCGAGCATCAGCAGCTATGGGATATCGCTGAAGAGAAACTGCGTGCAGCTGTCGGTGATGGCGACTTTTCTGGCAGTAAGCAAAAGCTAGACGGCTTCCGTGCTGCCGTGGGTACTGTGCTGTTTTATGAAGATAAAAACGTGACTCAATCGCTGCAAGAGCAATTTGCGTTATATGCAGACAGATTCCCCGTTTGGGCTCAGCAAACCTCGGCCATGCATCAATATGCCATGTGGACAGAGCTACGTACCTTGAACGTTGGTGCCAACCTACAGCACTACAATCCGCTTGTTGATGAAGATGCCGCTAAGGCTTTTGCTATCCCAGATAGTTGGGAATTGGTCGCGCAAATGCCGTTTGGCAACATTGTTGAGCCTGCTGGCGAGAAAACCTATCAGCCAGTTAATGAGCGTATGAAAGTGTTAGGTTTATAAGAGCACTAAGTTTATAAAAAAGACAGCCCATATATAATGAGCTGTCTTTTTTATGCTAAGATTTTTATTTAAAGCTTTGTTTGTTTTAAGCTTCGCTCATGCTTTTATCAGTATTTTTACCAAAATATTGAGCTGTCTATCACTTTAGCCAAGCGTTTTTCGCTGCGCTTATGGTCTCTTGTTAGCATGGCTGCAAACCAACCAGCGCCATATAGCCCATTGCTATCTGTCTCTGATTTCAACTGATAGCGCTGTTGATACATTATATGATTGCGATAGTGATTCAAAGCTGTTTGCGCTTTGACCAAACGTTTTAGCCAGCGCTTGGTTTTCTTTTTTGACTTTTTCTTCTCTAATAATGGCGCAGCAAACTCACTGATATAAAGTAAGGTTGTTAACTGCTGATGCAGCTTATGCATTGCTTGCTCTGCATCCTTGTCATCTATATCACTATTTTCTATATCGTCATTTTCTACATCAAGTTTTTTTGAGTTGATACTTTCTGAATTGACGTTTTCTAAGTCAGTAATTTCTAAGTCACTATCTTCTGAATCAACACTTTGTGACTCATCATTCTTTAAATCATTATTTTCTATAGTGATGCTATCTGAGTCAGCACCCTTTTTACTCTGTAGCGTTTGCGCCACTTTTCCAAGCTTTGCATACTGTTTAGATAGCGTTTTTGCCAGCTTATCGATGACGGGTTTATCCGCTTGCGGTTCAAGGCTTGGGTCGCTCATGGTAAAGGCAATCAGCTCAAGTAAGGTCAGCTGAAAATCATTGGCACCGACGGCATCTTTTGGGGTAATCTTGAGCGTATCAATGTCAGCTGTCCAATCGACGATAGGTGCGCCGTGCTGTTGTAACTCAGGCTCTATATCGGAGGCGAGATAGGCAAGCTTTTGGTAGTCATTAATTAAAGCCGCTGTTTGTTTTACTATCGGCAGCCAGTCTGGATTGATTTCGTCAGAATAGCTGGCGAATGCTTGTAGGGCAGCTTGCAAGCGGGCAATGCCAATGTACAGTTGCAGGATATGGTCATCATCTTCGCTGCCCGCGACGATAGCACTGCTGTTTGGTAGTATTTGCAACAGACAGTTATGCACTACTGCCCGTATAAATGCCGGCATGCTGCTGTCTTTGTTGATAGTCAGCTGGTCAAGGTCAGCACTGACGGCTGGGCTATGATGTTGCCCTGTAATCAGCAAGCTACCGCGCTCAGCCTTGGTCACAGTAGACAGGCAAAGCTTATAGCGTTTACACCAAGTTTTAGCCGTGGTAAATAAAAAGTCTATATCGCCTGATATTAGCTCAAACTCAATTTCTTGAATAGCGTCGCGCTGGCTATCATCATTACCGTGGATAATCTCTCCACAATCATATGCCATCTCGATATGGTTATTTGCTTCATCGTCACTCTCATCTACCAGCAATCGTGTGGTGCGCTCGACATCGGTCACGTATAACCGAGTAAGATCTTTGGCCAGTTTTTTTAGTTTAAATTCAGCCAAAGCAGGAGCGACAGAGGTGTTTTTATAAATGCTTAAATCGGGCATAAGCGTATTACTATCGAGCATTGCCTGTACCTGCTCATTATCCAGTGGCGCATTGTGCTCTAAACGTGCCGCAATACCGTCGCCACCCGCTTTGATGGTCTGTACCCATGCATCGCCTTCTTTACGAATACGTAAGCCAATACCCGCCTGTGCAAGCTGTTGGTCAGGGGTGTCGTAATAATGAGCCGCCAGTTGCGTTACTTCAGATGATTTGACTTGTGCTTGACGCAGCAAGCCTTTTAGTCGTGATTCTGGTACCAAAAACTTTAGCTCTATCTCTTGCATGATGGCTCCCGATTATTTTAATACTATGTAAATTATTATCTAAGTGATTACCATCGTATGAAAGCTATCGGTGAATAACAAGTAAAACTTTTGTTTTGGTTGACTCAAGTAATAGAAGTGCTGAGTAAATGAATGGCAGTTAATGAAACGATTGCTTAAGTAGCACTGTTATTGCAGGAGATGGGGTTATATATAGCGCATAAAAAAGCCGCCCTACAAGGTAGGACGGCTTTTCTTAAAACTTTTACTTATAAAATGTACTTATAAGTGGTCGGACATTAGAACTGGTTCATCGTGTTCTTGCCGCCGCCAGCTTTAAGGGCGTTTTCACCAGAGAAGATTTCTTTGTGATCATCGCCAAGGTCAGAACCGGCCATTGCTTGGTGCTTAACACAAGCGATGCCTTCACGGATTTCTTTACGTTGTACGCCAGCTGCATAAGCAAGCATACCGTCATCACCGAAATAGCCTTTAGCAAGTTCATGAACGCTAAGAGCAGTAGTGTGATAAGTAGGTAGCGTGATTAAGTGATGGAATACACCTGCTTCACGTGATGCATCACGTTGGAAGTTTCTAGCCGCTTCGTCAGCTGCTGTATCAAGTTCAGTACCATCGTAATCAGCACTCATCAAGTCATCTTTATTGTATGCAGAGATGTCTTTGCCTTCTTCTTCCCACTGAGCGATGATTTGCTTACGGAAGTTAAGCGTCCAGTTGAATGATGGGCTGTTGTTGTATACAAGCTTGGCTTTAGGCTGTTGCTCTTTGATACGGTCAACCATCATTTTGATGTGTTCTACGTCTGGCGTTGGTGTTTCGATCCATAGTAGATCAGCACCGTTTTCTAGAGCAGTGACACAGTCAAGGACAACGCGGTCGATGTTCGTTTCTTCACGGAACTGATATAGACCGTTTGGCAAGCGAACTGGACGTACTAGTTTGCCGTTGTGCTTAAGTAAGCTGTCGTTTTCTTTTGCATTTTCTAAAGTCACTTCTTCCATTTCGATGAAGTCGATGTATTTAGAAGCAAGGTCGCCTGGCTCATTTGATACTGGGATTTTTTGCGTTAGTGATGCGCCTTCAGAGTCAGTACGAGCAACGATGATGCCGTCTTCAACACCTAGCTCTAGGAATGCATAACGAATAGCATTTAGTTTAGAGATGAAGTCTTCATGCGGTACCGTTACTTTACCAGCTTGGTGACCACATTGCTTAGCATCAGATACTTGGTTTTCAACCTGAATAGCACAAGCACCAGCTTCGATCATTTGCTTAGTTAGCAAGTAAGTCGCTTCTTCGTTACCGAAACCTGCATCGATGTCAGCAATGATTGGCACAACGTGTGAATCAAAGTTTTCGATTTTTTCTAGGATAGCTGAAGTGTCTTGACCGGCTTCTTCTGCAGCGTTTAGCTCACGGAAGTAGTCGTTTAGTACTTTAGCATCAGCTTGACGTAAGAAGGTATAGATTTCTTCGATTAGCTTAGGTACAGAGGTTTTTTCGTGCATAGATTGGTCAGGAAGAGGACCAAACTCAGAACGTAGAGCTGCAACCATCCAACCTGATAGGTAGATATAAGTTTTTGACGTCGTACCAAAGTATTTTTTCTTAGCGTACATAGTTTGCTGGGCAACAAAACCATGCCATGCACCTAAAGACTGCGTGTACTGAGACGTATCATTGTCATAGTCTTCCATATCTTGACGCATGATTTTTGCAGTATATTTTGCGATATCTAAACCGGTTTTAAAACGGTTTTGTGACATCATACGTGCCGCATCAGTCTCGCTAATGTTCTGCCAGTTACCGTGCTTTTGCTTTAATTCACGTACTAAATCGATCGCTGATTTATATGCAGTTGACATCTATAGTCTCCTTGGTGGGGTGTAAAAAACGAAAATTTAATTGTTAACACAATTAAAGATGGGGCAACTAACTTTTTATCTTAATAAATAAGTATCTTACTAACTTTGTATTTTACTAAAACCTAAACCTAAACCTAAACCTAATTCTTATCGTCACTATATCAAGCTTGTATGACATCAAATATGACAGTTTGCGTGATATAGCCAATTTAATATCGTTAAAACTAGGTTGCCGCTTAATCATTCAGCCTTACTTACCCTAAACAAACCTGCCTATTAATACAAGGCGATTGCTGAACTTGTCAGTTAAAAATTATTCAGTTAAAAGCTAGTGGGTAAAAATATGTGCTGACTATCAAATGATTATAGTTAAGTGACCGTAGCTAGCTGATAGTGAGTGACGATAGCTAAATGATAGCGGTAGTAATTGAAAATCTTCTATGCTTAAAAAGCTTCTATATAATGTTTAAGCAATTATGGGTTAGCAGTGTCATATTTGGTGATAAGAGATGTTACAATAATCGATGCTGTCTCTAAGACAGGCGATGACACGATAATTTATGATGGCTCATTGCCCATTTAATCGTATTCTGCTATCACGACTCATCTTCAAAATACTTTTATTATTAAGCGGTTAGACTCACTACATTTAACGCTCAGAGCGGATTTTTGTGGTCTTCACTGTATTTGGTCTACGGCAATCACTATAACTGCCTTACCAAGATTTATCTAATTTATGATTGTTATCTTGGGTATTTTATGTGCTTATAGTATATATAAAACAATGGCTTATGCTGGTTAAATTGAGTTATAATAAGCATATTCTAGAAAATTTTAATAAAAAATATAGTTATATTATGCTGTTATGGCAGCTTTAGTTAAAATAACAGCGCGAAAAATGCCAAGCTTGCTCAAGCTTATTGTGGTATTTATTCTAAGGCAAAGAGAAAAATATATGAATTTGCAGCGGGTTGATTTGAATTTATTGGTGCATTTAGATGTGCTGCTTCGTGAAAAAAACGTCACACGTGCTGCTGAGCAGCTTGGCATTACCCAGCCTGCGATGAGTAATATTTTGCGACGTTTACGCAAATTGTTTAATGATCCATTATTGGTACGTTCCTCAGAGGGCATGACGCCAACTGAGCGCGCACTTGAGCTACAGCCGCGTATTCGTGAGATACTGGCAGATTTGACCCAAGTCCTCGAGCCGCGTACCGAGTTTCGCCCTTATAGTACCTCGCGCGTTTTCCGTATTATGACCTCAGACTATGCTGAGGCGACTTTGGTGCCAAAGCTTGTTAAAGCGCTACGTTCTGAAGCGCCCAATGTCATTTTGGATTTCTTGACGCCATCTGACGTCTCCTATCGTGATATGGAGCAGGGTCGGGTTGATTTGGCGATTAACCGCTTTAATGAGATTCCACAAAGCTTCCATCAAGTTTTGGTTTGGCGCGATACCTTTAGCTGTTTATTGTCGTCAGAAAGCCCTTATGCCAACCGCTTTAATCTAAAAAATTATCTAAAAGCGCAGCATGTTTGGGTATCTAAAACGGGTATGGGTGTGGGCTTTGGCGTCAATCCAGAAAAATCTGGCGGACTTGGTTCTATCGATCAGGCGCTACAACGCTTAGGTCAAAAACGCCAAATCAGTGTTTTTACCCGCCATTACCAAATGCCCGCCATGCTTGCAGCCAATAAAGATTTGATTGCGACTTTGCCGACGCGGGTGGCAAAAATGCAAGCCAATAATGACAGTATTAAAATGGAAGAGCCGCCATTTTTTATCCCTGAGTTTGAGCTGACCATGGCGTGGTCGCCCTTATTGCAACATCATCCAGCCCATCGCTGGTTGCGCCAACTTATCATGCATGTGGCCCGTCAAATCGTCGATGAAGAAGACAATCCACCGCAAGAAATACCGATTATTAATCATTTGTTTTAATACACTAATAATAAAAATAGCATTTAATAAATGAATAAAACCAGCCCATCTCTTATGTGCTGGTTTTTTTATGCCCATTAGACACTCAGGCTTTATTGATTTGGTTTAAGCTATTTATTTACAGCAAAGTTTGCATGATATTTATCAATGACACACTGTTAACATCTCATCCACACTTCTTCATAACTTGTAAAACTATGGTCAAATCCTTTTGTTATGATAGATGCACATTAAGTAAAAAGACAATTGCCACAAGCATTGTTAAGGAATAGTAGCTAATCGTTAGCTCCTTTAACTATTATCTCTTAATACAGCTATCTCAATGTGAAGTGGCTTGTTCATCTCTCAATATTGTTATTTATCTAGCATAAAGACTTAGATAGTAGTTATATACAGTAATCATATTGAGTCATTTATTGATAAAACGGTTCTTAAAAAGAATCTTTATTAATCAATCATTTATTACATAATAATCAAATAAATAAGGATAATTATCATGGCAGATATTACCACTGTGAACCCAGCGACGGGTAAAGACATTAAAAACTATACTTATATGAGCAGCGATGAAGTCAATAAAATTATCGATGCCTCGCATAAAGCCTTTTCAGAATGGCGCTTGGTTAGTGCCGATGAGCGCGCCAAAGTGATTAACTCCATTGGCGAGACGCTGATGAAATATAAAGAAGAGCTTGCGAAGCTGATGACCGAGGAGCGCGGTAAGACCTTGGAGGCGAGCTTAGGTGAAGTAGATCTATGTAAAGCGATTTGTGATTTCACCGCTGGTGAAGGAATTGCCGCGCTAGCGGATGATGAGCGCGATATCGAAGGCATCAAAAAAGGTTTAATCAGCTACAATCCTATCGGTATTATCTATGGTATCCAGCCATGGAACTTTCCCGCGTATCAAGTATTCCGCTATACCATTGCCAACTTAATGGCCGGTAATAGCATCTTGCTTAAGCATGCTTCAAACGTGACGGGCTCAGGTTTGTTGATTGAAAAAATCATGCATGAGTCTGATTTGCCAAATGATTTATTCCGTACGCTCATCATTAGCCATGATCAGTCCGAAAAAGTCATTGAGCACGAAAAAGTACGTGGTGTCACCTTAACGGGTAGTGATGTCGCTGGTCGAGTGGTAGCGCAGCAAGCGGCAAAAGTGCTGAAAAAGACCGTTATGGAACTTGGTTCAAACGATGCCTTTATCGTATTAGAAGACGCCGACTTAGACTTAGCAGCCACTACTTGTGCCCACGCGCGCCTATATAACAATGGTGAGACTTGTATCGCGGCTAAGCGTTTTGTGGTCGTCGATAGTGTTTATGACAAATTCCGTGATTTGGTTATTGAGAAGTTTAAAGGCTATAAAATCGGCGATCCAATGGAAGAATCGACTGACGTAGGGCCGATGTCAAGCAGCAAGCAGCGTGATGAGTTGCATAAACAAGTGCAAGAAAGTGTCAGCAAAGGCGCAACCATTACCTTGGGCGGTGAAGTACCTGATAAGCCGGGTTCTTTTTATCCACCAACAATTCTGGAAAATATCAAACCAGACCAGCCTGCTTATAAAGACGAGCTATTTGGTCCTGTGGCAGCGCTTATTCGTGCCAAAGACCAAGATGATGCGTTCCGAATTGCCAATGACAGTCGTTATGGACTGGGCGGTGCTATCTTCTCAAAAGATGAAGAGAAGGCGATTAATTTAGCCCAGCAGCATTTTGACACGGGTATGGTTTATATCAATGGTTATAACTTAGTCAATCCAGGCTTGCCATTTGGTGGTGTTAAGGATTCAGGTTATGGTCGTGAACATGGTGGCTTTGGTATTAAAGAGTTTGTGAATATCAAAGCAGTACACGTGGTTGGTAAAAAGCCTGTTTAATTATTAGAATGTTTTAGGCTTCTAATTTTAAATGCTTAGTTTTTTAAATGCTTAGTTTTTTAAAAGCCTAGTTTTCTAAATACCTCGTTATTCTGTAACGGGGTATTTTTTTGCTAGCAATTTGCTATAAACACCTCGTTATTTAAGCGCATAAAAAAAGCAGAACCAATTACGGATTCTGCTTTTTTAAAATATATAAATAAACTTCAAGCCTTAGTCATTTAACCATAGCTTTAAAGGTAAAGCCGGTAAGCAAGATAATTCAGCATCATCATCATGCGGATTATTTAAGTCAATAATACTGTTAGCAATTAGTAATATCGTCCACGGTAGCAGTTGATGTTCACCTTTTTGTACGCGTGCTTGCAGGCTATCAGCAGTGTCTTTTTGATTGACTTCAAGCAGCGCTTGGGTCAAAACAGCGCCGGCATCCAGCTCAGCAGTAACCACATGGATACTACAGCCATGATGACGTTCACCCGCTTGTATGGCACGCTGATGGGTATCTAGGCCTTTATAAGCAGGCAGTAGAGCAGGGTGCAGGTTAATCATTGGCGCAGGCGCATTATCGATAAATGCGCTACTTAAAACCCGCATAAATCCTGCTAAGACAATTAAATCAGGCTGCCAAGCGCTCAGCTGCGCGCTGGCATGAGTTTCAAAGGTTTTGATACCCATGCGTTTGCCGCTAGCAACGTGAGATAAGACCGCAACGGGAATAGCGGCGTCATTGGCACGTGTGATGGCATAAGCATCTTCACGGTTACTGATGACGCCAACAATCTCAATCGGTAGCGCGCCAGCTTGCATGGCATTAATCAATACTTGCAGGTTGCTACCACTACCAGATACCAAAACAGCAACGCGTAACGGCTTAGCTGATTTTTTTGCAAAACTTTTTAGATTGTCATCTGGCATTAACGGTACACCACGGCGTCCGCTTCACGGCTAACCATTTCACCCAATTTCCAAGCGTTTTCGCCCGCATCATTTAACGTTTTGATAGCGGCTTCTGCTTTATCTTTAGGCACCACGATGACAAAACCAACGCCGCAGTTAAAGGTGCGGTACATCTCACTTTGTTCGATATTACCTTGGGTTTGTAACCAAGTGAATAGCTCTGAGAACTTCCAGCTGCTGGTATCAATGCTAGCGGCTAAATTATCTGGTAGTACGCGTGGTAGGTTATCCGTTAAGCCGCCGCCGGTGATATGTGACATCGCATGTAAGGCTGAGCTACCAAGGGTATCTTGCAACGCTTTAATGGCTTTAACATAAATGCGGGTAGGTGCCATCAGCGCATCTTGAATAGGCTGACCGTCTAATTGCTCATCACTAGTAGTCACATCAATACCGCTGACTTCGATGACTTTACGCACCAATGAGTAGCCATTCGAGTGCGCGCCACTTGAAGCAAGAGCGATTAATACATCGCCTTCAGCGACGTTTTCGCCAGTGATGACTTCCGCTTCTTCAACCACACCGACGCAGAATCCCGCTAGGTCATAATCGTCGTCTTGATACATGCCTGGCATCTCAGCCGTTTCGCCGCCGATAAGCGCGCAATTTGATAATTTACAGCCTTCGCCAATACCAGTAACAACAGTCGCTGCCACATCTACATCAAGCTTTCCAGTTGCATAGTAATCTAAGAAGAATAATGGCTCCGCACCGCAAACCAATAAATCATTGACGCACATAGCGACCAAGTCGATACCGATGGTGTCATGGCGGTTTAGTTGTAATGCCAGTTTAAGCTTGGTGCCGACACCGTCAGTGCCCGAAACCAATAACGGTGAGGTGTAACCAGTCGGAATACGACAAAGCGCCCCAAAACCGCCAAGTCCGCCCACAACCTCAGGACGAGAGGTGGCTTTTGCCACTGATTTAATACGTTGTACCAACGCATCGCCAGCATCAATATCAACGCCAGCATCTTTGTAGCTTAAAGAAGGCTTGTTACTCATGGTCATCTCACAAATTTTATAGGGAATGAAGGTCTGTCAGTAGAAAAGCGGATCGGTCGTGTTAATTTTGCAGATAGTGCGCGCATTATACCCAAAAACGACCCCCTCTCGCAAAGCAACTTACCAATATTTGGCCGATATTTAACGAAGAGTGGTAATAAAGGCTAAATAGAGCGCAATAAAAATTTAAGAAACAAAAAATGACTGATTTTTTGTTGTACTCTGCGATAATAGAACGCCAAAGTTGTCGGCAAAACTTACTGTCATGACAATGATAAATATCATTATAAATATAAAGCTATCGGCTACCTATTTCAGCTAAAAAACCATCATAAGCCAGCATTTTACATTGACTTAATCGTAGGGTTACCCTTCATGATAAACCAACCAATAGACCCTTTTTTTCGACGCCTATTCATCGTCGTTGCTATTGTTGTGGCGGTATTTTTATTATATTTGATGACGCCGGTCATCGTGCCATTTGTCGTGGCTTTTGTATTGGCTTATCTGTTCAATCCGCTGGTTAAGCGCTTATCAAAATATATCAAGCGTTGGATAGCCATTATCATCGTTTATTCGACGATTACGCTTGGTATGGTGCTGCTGCTTTGGTGGTTGATACCGACCTTATGGCATCAGCTGCAAGCAGCGTGGGAGTATTTGCCCAAGGTGCTAAACTGGTATAACCAAGTGGTGCGTGAATGGTTTATTAATAACAGCCGTATTCGTCTGCCAGAACTAGAAGCCAAAGGTTTTTCTGATACCTTGGTCGATTATATGCAGACCAATTATAAGTTCGCTGATGCCAGCAGCATGATGAGCCAAATATTGACGTCTAGTATGAATTTTATCAATAACGCTGGGCTGATTGTATTGGTACCGATTTTGACCTTTTATTTCTTGTTTAATTGGGATCAGCGCCTGCAAACTTGGAAGATGGCGATTCCAGCCCCTTATTGCAAAAAAGTAATCGGCATTGCTCAAGAGTGTGATCGGGCGCTGATGGCCTTTATCAAAGGTCAGCTGTTAGTAATGGTGCTGCTAGGCGCTATTTATGCAGTACAGTTGCAGCTTATTGGGCTTGAGCTTGGCTTGATTATCGGTATGGTTGCTGGTGTTGCCAGCTTTGTGCCGTATTTGGGCTTTGGTATTGGCTTTATTGCGGCGATTATCGCTTGCCTGTTTCAGTTTGGCTTGAACTGGACGTATTTGTCTTTAATCGTTGGTGCTTTCTTAGTCGGGCAGGCCGCTGAAGGCTATATCTTGCAGCCATTATTGTTAGGCGATAAAATTGGTCTGTCACCATTATGGGTTATCTTTGCGGTATTGGCAGGGGCAAGCTTATTGGGCTTTGTTGGTATGCTTATTGCGCTGCCAGTGTCCGCTGTCCTTAACGTTTTATTCCGCCATCTGTATGCTTATTACCAATCGACGGACTTTTATAAAGGTCGTAAACAATTGGCCTTATTCGATAAAAAGTAAACTCATAAAGAATAGGTTAAAAAATAACTTCGTGAGAAATAAGCATTTTATGGCTATTGTCACATCAATTGCCTAATAATTTTATAGCGCGATTAGGAGTCGGTATTCACTTATAAAGTGGATAAAGGCGGATTGATTGAGCTTAATGGGTAAAAGACTTGTCAGTCATTTTGCAAATATGTTATATATAGGCGCAGTATTAACGGTATTGACCGTTACTAGGTTGGCTTTGATAAATGTAAAAGTTAGCAAAGCCAGTTTAAAGAATATTAGTCGTTTAGCCTTTTTAGTGATTGCGCTACGCAAACCGAGTTGATGATTCATGGCAGAAGCACAGCTAAGTCTCAATCTGGACATTAAGCATGATGCGAGTCTCAGCGACTTTGCCGGTCCGGGTTGGATGTCTATTATCGATGCAGTGCGGCAGCTACATGTCGGCCTGATTGGCCAGCTGTACCTATTTGGCAGCCCAGAGACGGGCAAGTCGCACTTATTATCCGCCGTTTGTGAGTCATTTATTGAGATGGATAAATCAGCGATTTGTCTATCATTGAATGAACTGATTCATACCGATGTCAATGTCCTATCCTCTTTAGAGAATTTTTCCCTGATTGCGATTGATGATTTAGAGGTGCTTGAACAAAGCAGCCAATGGCAAGAGGCTCTATTTCATCTGATTAATCGTAGCCGCGAAGGGCAGCGTCAGCTGTTGTTTGCCTCCAATAAACCGGCGACCGAATTACCGTTTCAGCTAACAGACTTGCTTACCCGTTTGGCACAATCGCCAAGCTTTAAAGTGCCAAATGGTCATGATTTGGCTGACCGTCAAGCTTTGTTGCAGTCTATTCTACGTCGGCGTGGTTGGCAGTTTGATGAGCGTATTATTAATCATCTACTTACCGAAGGGCCGCATCGTATCGGCTCTATGATGGAGGTGCTGAACTACATTCAGCCGATGTTCTCCAATCTTGGCCGCAGTAATATATCCAAAGCGGTCATCAGTGATGCGCTGCGCACGATTGATGAGCAGACGCTTGCCGCAGAGCTTGCCGATATCGCGCAGGAGACGCAAGTAGATAATGAGGTCGCCAACCAAGACCAACATACCATGCCGCTTGATTTTTAACATAAAACGCTACCTTTTTTAGAAATTACCTTTACTATTCATGGAATAACTTATGAAAACAAACGCTTCTTTGCTAAAAAAACTGACGATGGGCACATTACTAATCACTGCCGGCTCAGTCTCTATGCTATCGCATGCGGCAGTAACCTTGCTGGTTGATGACCATATCAAAGTAACGGCTATTAACGGGCAGGAAATCCAGCAAAGTGCGTTTCAGCCATTAAAGAAATCTTTTACTTTAGAGCCAGGTCAGCATGCGATTACCGCTAAATATGACCGCTTATACAATTTGCCGCGTGATGAGCACGATTATTTGCGCTCGGGTAATGTGAGTGTGACGGCAGAATTGGTGGACAATCAAACCTATCGTCTTACCATGCCAAATCAGCCAGAAAAATATGCAGCGGCGAAAGAGTATGCTAAGCGTCCAACACTGGCAGTGCAGCAGAACAACACGGTAGTAGCTAGCCAGCAGAGTCTGGGCGGCAATCAAGGTGGTTTGCTATCAGGTTTGGGCAAAGCCTTAGGCGGCGTGTTTGGTGGTGCTGATGATGCCGAACTACAAAACCAACGTGCGATTGCGGCTTTAGATAAGCCTGCTATCAGCACTCAAAGCAATGTCAGCACAGGTGCAGTTACTACCGTTAAGCAAACGACAAGCGCTACTTCATCTACCAGTACTTTAGATCAGTTTATGCAAATTTGGCTACAAGCGACTCCAGCTGAGCGTGAAAAAATGCGTCAGTGGATTCAGAAGTAAAATGATTGAGCAGTAAGTAGCGATTGGTAAAAGAAGCATAAAAAAAGCACCTAATCTAATTAGGTGCTTTTTTCTTACTGACTATTTTAATAATAAACTGTTTTACGAATAGCTAGTTTAGTGATGAATTATTCTTCAGTAGTTATTAGCCTAAAAAAGCGTTGTACATCCAAATAAGCTTTTCTTGCTGCTGTACATACTCATCAACTAAGTCGGCTGTACCTTGGTCTTCGCTTTCTACTGCCAGTGTTGAAACCTCACGCTGCTCAGCGATAAGCGATTGTAGACCAGTCACCACACCTTTCACGCAAGCATTACCATCTTTCACGTTTTTATCTTCTTGAATGCTGGTATGTTGGCTAAAGTCGCTATATGCATGTAGCGGCGTGCCACCTAAGGTTAAAATACGCTCAGCGATTTCATCAATTTCTACTTGTAAGCTGGTATATAACTCTTCAAATTTTGGATGCAATGTGAAGAAGTGCTCACCTTTTACGTTCCAATGATAACCACGCACGTTAATATAAAACATATGGTAGCTTGATAGTAGGCTGTTGAGCTTAGCAATCACTTCGCTCATATCTGATTTTTCTAGACCGATTTGGTTGGTCGCATTATTAGTATTACTCATAATATTATCCTTATAGTTTGAGTGTTGATTTAATAGATTGGTTATTGTTATAGACTTAGTATTCGACATACTCATCTGAGTATAGGAGTACTAAGTTAAATATAGAAGCCTAAGAGTGTAGCAAGTCATCTCCTGCATTGCTATGCTCGTTATATGTTTGCTAGATTTTTATCTCTTCTACACCTTGTCTGTTGATGCTTATTATAATAGCAAAGAAACCATGACAAGTTAAATTCAATTAATCGAAGTCTGTAATTGGTTTACCTAAACCACGGCGTCTTTACTATTCAGTCTATATTATACAATTTAAGCTATCCAATCTATTCTATAAGGCTAATACTTCATGCTAACCACCTAGCAGCTGATTTATACTTTTGCCGGTGGTTGCAAGTTTTCAGGATTTAAGCCTTTAGCAGGAATGACTTCTAATAAATGCTGACGTACCGTATCGATTGGAAACTTCTGTGCTTGTAAGCGCTTCGGAACGATTTGGCTGCCTTGCTGACCTTTCATCTCAAACATCATAAAGATATAGTCATCGGTCTCATCCCAACTTTTAATCGACGTCCAAGGGATAACTGCTTGCTGAGTGCTACCTGGACGCATTTGCATGCCGCGCATCTGATTGCTATTAAACATGTCAGGCTGATTGACCGGCATTGCCATCACAAGACCATGCTTTTGTACGCCCAATTTCATCTGACGTATCTCATCGGGCATTTCTTGGTCAGCAACTTGTTTTTCAAACTCTCTTTTGACATACCATTTAAAGCCAAGGGTACGAACCAATAGATAAATAACCACAGACGCTAGCATGAGCCAAAAAATGATGGTCGAGTAACCGGTCAAAAAAACCAAACCAGCAAGGGCTAAAATGACAACCACTGCCATAATAATCCACTCTTTCATCTTAATGCTCGACAGACCAAAAGACGGGCTGGCACTGGCAAATAGCTCATACTGTGCTTGGTGAAATTCAGCCTCGGTTAAGTTTAAGGCGACAGGTTGTAGCGTGTAGGGGTACAGGGCCATAAAGGTTTCTCAGATACGTATGTTAAAAGCGTGGGATGAAAAGCGCCAAAGCGAAGCTGTAATACTATGCTGGGCTGGGCTTGGCTGGAAGTAGAATAAAGATATGCGCTTATCTTACCGAAAACTGCTCTTAAATGAAACATATAAGCGGCTATGTTCATGGATAGCCCGGTTATTTCTCAGATAGCATCGTTATTTATAATAGCGTCAATGATAGAACTTGATTCATAAGAGAATTATGCGGCTCATATTATTGCTTATTTAATCCGTAAAGCTGGCGCAAAAAACAGGCAAGATTGTGGCAAAATATAGCCAAAACATGGTCAAATCTGCTGGGTCTTGGTATGATAGTGGCTATCGTTTATTCTTATGATTGACATGGCGTCATTGCGAAGCTTTATAACGATATTATAAGGCTTTGCGCGCCATTTTTTGTTTTACCCCATTACTTGGCTACTTAACATAGCTACTTATACTTAACTACTATTTTCTCTTTTCATTTCTTACTCACTTTTAGCGCTACAGGCAACTATTATGATTGACCCAAAACTCTTACGCGGTGATTTAACGGATTTACAACAGCAGCTGGCCACTCGTGGTTATACGCTTGATATGGCGTTTTGGCAAAATATTGAAAACGAACGTAAGTCTTTACAAGTCAAAACTGAAGAGCTGCAATCGCGCCGTAATGCGGGTGCTAAGCAAGTGGGTGCGCTAAAAAAATCGGGCGAAGATGCCAGCGAATTATTGGCTGAGATGCAAAGTGTCAGCGGTGAGATTAAGACCGCTGAAGACGAGCTGCGTACCTTGCAAGAGCGCATTAGCCAAGCAGCAATGCAAATTCCAAATATTCCAGCAGCAGATGTGCCCGTTGGTACGTCAGAAGATGATAACGTCGAAGTGCGCAAATGGGGTACGCCGCGCGCGTTTGATTTTGAAATTCAAGACCATACTTATATTGGCGAAACGCTGGGTATGCTCGACTTTGAAGCCGCTGCAAAATTAACAGGTAGCCGTTTTAATGTGTTAAAAGGTCAGCTTGCGCAAATGCATCGCGCTTTGATTCAGTTTATGCTCAATACCCATACCATCAAGTACGGCTACACTGAAACCTATGTGCCTTATATTGTGAACTCTGAAAGTCTAAAAGGTACGGGTCAATTGCCGAAGTTTGAAGATGATTTGTTTAAATTGACCAATCATACCAATAACGAAGGTACGGATTTTTATCTGATTCCAACGGCTGAAGTACCAATGACCAACTTGGTACGTGGTGAGCGTTTGGATATCAAAGAGTTGCCATTAAAATTCACTGCGCATACACCGTGTTTCCGTAGTGAAGCGGGCTCGCACGGTCGTGATACCCGTGGTCTGATTCGTCAGCATCAGTTTGAGAAAGTTGAGATGGTTAATATCGCCACTAGCGAGCAATCAGATGACTTACTTGAGGCAATGACTGGACAAGCTGAGTATATCTTACAGCAGCTTAATCTGCCGTACCGCGTGGTCAAATTATGTACCGGTGATATGGGCTTTGCCGCACAAAAAACTTATGATATCGAAGTTTGGTTACCGAGCCAAGAGACCTATCGTGAAATCTCAAGCTGCTCAAACTGCGGTGATTTCCAAGCACGCCGTATGGGCACGCGCGTTAAAGACGGCAAGCAGACGAGCCTAGCGCATACGCTAAATGGTTCAGGTTTGGCCGTTGGTCGTACCTTATTGGCAGTGATGGAAAATCACCAAAACGCCGATGGTAGCATCACCATTCCAGAAGTGTTGCGTCCGTTTATGGGCGGTGTTGAAACCATTTCAGCTTAAGTAATTCAATGTTGTTATAAATGGTTATGAGCTGCGAGTTGCTATTTTTACTGGCAGTTTGTGGTTAGGAATCTAACATTGTTTATCGTTTAACAAAACTGATAGGAGTGATTGCTAAATGCAAACGCTTCTGTCAGCGCATTTTTAGTTTGGCTTATGGCAAATATGTTAAAATTGTCATTTAATCAAACACCTAATTCTTAAGAGCGTTTATCGCACTCTTATTCTATTGTTTCATGTCTATTGTTCCACCGATTTTTTGCTTGTCATCCATACTTCTCATTTGAATATTAGGACACTCTATGCCAGCTCCAATTAGCGAACGTAAATTAGCCAATGCCATCCGTGTGTTGTCGTTTGATGCGGTTCAAAAAGCCAACTCTGGACATCCGGGCGCGCCGATGGGCATGGCTGATATTGCTGAAGTTTTGTGGCGTAAGTTTTTAAAGCACAACCCAGCTGATCCACAGTGGCATAACCGTGACCGCTTTGTCTTATCGAACGGCCATGGCTCGATGCTTATTTACTCATTGCTGCATTTAACGGGTTATGATGTCAGCGTCGATGACTTAAAAGGCTTCCGTCAGCTGCATTCAAAAACCCCAGGTCATCCTGAGCTTGGCTATACCCCAGGTATTGAAACCACGACGGGTCCACTAGGTCAGGGTATCGCCAATGCGGTTGGTTTTGCGATTGCAGAGAAAACGCTTGCCGCACAGTTCAACCGTGACGGTCATAACATCGTCGACCATCATACTTATGCGTTCTTGGGTGATGGCTGCTTGATGGAAGGTATCAGCCATGAAGTTTGCTCACTAGCGGGCACGTTAGGATTGGGCAAGTTGGTATTCTTCTATGATGACAATGGCATCTCAATCGATGGTAATGTCGAAGGCTGGTTTACTGACGATACGCAAGCTCGCTTTGAAGCCTATGGCTGGCAGGTTATCAAAGTCGATGGTCATGATACCGATGAAATTACCCAAGCAACTGAGCAAGCGCTTGCTGAGACCACTAAGCCAAGCTTAATCATTTGTAAAACAACGATTGGCGCGGGTAGTCCAAACAAGCAAGGCTTAGCAGCCAGTCATGGTGCGCCACTTGGTGATGACGAAATTGTCTTAACCCGTGATGCGCTATCTTGGAAGCATGCACCATTTGAATTAGATGACGAAATCTATGAAGCGTGGGACGGTAAAGCCAAAGGCGATGTACAACAAAAGAACTGGGATGCGAACTTTGAAGCGTATAAAAAGGCTTATCCAGAATTGGCAGTTGAGCTATTACGCCGCTTAAATGGCGAATTGTCTGCTGACTTTGATAGCCAAGCACAAGCCTATATTCAGCAAACCCAAGAGCAGGGCGGCGATGTCGCCAGTCGTAAAGCCAGTCAAAATGCCATCAATACTTTGCAGCCATTATTGCCAGAGCTGTTAGGCGGTTCAGCGGATCTAGCAGGCTCGAACCTCACGCTATTTAAAGGCGCAAAAGGCATCGAGAAAGATGCTGACGGCAACTATATCTATTATGGCGTGCGTGAGTTTGGTATGACGGCGATTGCCAATGGTATCGCGCTTCATGGCGGCTTTATCCCTTACGTGGCAACCTTCCTGATGTTTATGGAATACGCGCGTAATGCGGTGCGTATGGGCGCATTGATGAAACAACGTATCATCCATGTCTATACACATGACTCTATTGGTTTGGGTGAAGATGGTCCAACGCATCAGCCTGTTGAGCAATTGACCAGCCTACGTACCACGCCAAACCTACGTACATGGCGTCCGTGTGATGCGACCGAATCTGCTACTGCTTGGGTCGAAGCGATTAAATCAGAAAACAATCCATCTGCATTGATTTTCAGTCGTCAAAGCTTGCCACATCAAGCACGTGACAGCGAGCAAGTCGCTAACATCACTAAAGGTGGTTACGTATTAGCAAAAGAACAAGGCGAGCTAAAAGCAATTATCATCGCAACAGGTTCAGAAGTAGGCCTTGCTATGCAAGCGTATGAGACGTTAAGTGCAAATGGTGTTGGTGTCCGTGTCGTCTCTATGCCTTGTGCGGAAATCTTCGTGGAGCAAGATGTTAGCTACCGTGAAGCGGTATTACCAAGCAATAACCGTGCTCGCGTCGCTGTCGAAGCCGCGCATGTAGATTACTGGTATAAGTTCGTTGGTCTAGATGGCAAAGTCATCGGTATGACGACGTATGGTGAATCAGCGCCAGCAGATCAGCTCTATAAAGAGTTTGGTATTACCGCTGAAGCAGTGGTTGATGCGGTGAATAGTTTGGTCTGATTAATCAAAGCTTAGAGTTAGTTTTTGAGTTTATATAAGAGCTGCTCGATAATTCTAGTGGCTCTTTTTTATGGTTTTATTTTTGCTTTTGAATCATTCTAAATGGATTGATGGTTCGTTTAGTGTCGAGGCACGATACGCAATGAATTGTTAAATTTTAACGTAGGGTGCGACCCGCGCACCAACGCATAAATATGAAAAAATAAAATGAATGTATTTATTTACGCGAATGACTCCACGCGAATCTAATTATAAATATACTTTCAATTTCGAAATAATTGATATTAACTACTTCTCGGTTTTAACCAAGCTTAATGTAATGTTCTATAGTAGAATTACTTTAAAATCGATACAGTGCGACTGGGATGAATTTTTCGTAGCCTCTGTGATAACAGCAAGCAAGGAAAATTTATCCCAGTCGCACATAGCTATAACGTATCGCTTTTATTTTGAACTGACTATATATTGAGCCGTTATTAGTGTTATATCTAGTTTGCTAATCTAAAGGGTGTTTAAGGACGTGTACCTGTTTTGTACTGGCACATTGATTAGACATGAGGATTGACTTACCATCAAGTATCTAAGTGTTTTATATAATATGATTCAGGAGAGTTATCATGTCGAATAAATCTGTTAAAAAACAAGCGAAAGATGAGATTACGTTAAGTAAAAAGGTTCAAAAAAAGCTAAGTAAGCTGAATCTGCAGCGTCAAAAAGAGCAGGATAAAATAGACAAGGTACGTCAAAAAGAGCTTGCCAAGTTAGATAAGCAGCGTCAAAAAGAACAAGACAAAGTAGATAAGAAGATTCAAAGAATGATAGACGATATCAACCAAAAGGCGATGAAAAAGCAAGAAAAGATAGATACTAAAATTCAGAAAAGAAGAAATAAAATAGACAAAGCTGGCATAGCAGAAGACCAAATATGGCAGTATTAAAAACTTTAGAAAATATGGTTTTAAAATTTAATCGATTTTCGAGTGATTTTTCAGGTCATAGCGTTTCTAAATAATGGGGTGTTTCTGTAAAGAGTATCTTAAAATCTATTGTGTTATCTACCCAACTTAGAACTTCTAAGTTGGGTTTTTTTGTCACTTAATTAATTAGCAGCAATCAGCTTTCCTGATATCTCAAGTGGGATGATATTGCTAATAATTTTTGGGAAAGCCGTCACCCCATAGTTATAGCGATCTACCATACCCGTCGCGCGAAACTTTAATATCGGTTGTGCGGTGACGGGGTCAATTTCGACATCAGATAAAGTCACTCTTACCGTTAACGGTCTGGTTTGACCTAAAGCGGTAAAGTCGCCCGTGACACTGGCTTCTTTAGGCGTAATCATCTTGATTTTTTTTGAGACAAACGTCATCGTCGGATATTGCTGTGTGTTTAGCAGCTCCTTACGTCGTAAAAAAGAGTCACGTAGCCTGCGCTCGGTATCGATGCTATTGGTATGCACGGTAAAATTAATGGTGGTACTCTCAGGCTTTTTGACGTCATAATTGATCGCCCCATTTACCTTACGAAACTTACCGTCAGTGGTCGCCTTGCCTAAGTATTTGACCTCAAAATCTGCGCTGGTTTTCGGCACATCTAGCTTCCACTTTTGTGGCATCGTATTAGCGGCCAGTCCCATCATAGGCAAAGATAATAATAAAGAGGTGCCAAGCGTGATTTTAAGCCAAGAAGCGGCGCGTGTATTCATACGTATGATCCAAAGAGTAGTATTAAAGTCGTCAGTATTGAAAGTACTTTTAAAGTGGTTTTAAAGTAGTACTGAGCTTTATAGCCTAAATAATAATGCGATAGCGTACTACAACTGTGCTGTTTCAATGTATTATTAAAGTTATGAGCGATTTAGAAGTAAGCATTAGTAAGGGCGTATCGCTTAAAATAAGTAATTTATTTCTCTATATAGTAGAAAAATCATGTCGCTAATGTCCAGCTTTAAAGGTGTTTTAGGCGAAACTGTCATCAACATTGCCATGTGGCTAAAACTTGAAAAAGATGTTTATCATCGCCTGAATAATATCACTTTGCCATTAGCCAACGGTGGCAGTACCCAAATTGACCATGTTATTGTCTCTGTGTATGGCATTTTTGTCATCGAAACCAAAAACTATAAAGGTTGGATATTCGGTAATGAGGCGCAAAGGCAGTGGACGCAGGTCATCATGGGTCGTAAGTATAAATTTCAAAACCCGCTCAGGCAGAATTATCTGCATATCAAGACATTAGCAGATTTGTTAGCGCTAGATTTGAATTATTTTCATTCGATGATTGCATTCATTGGCGAGTGTGAGCTTAAAACTCGTGATGAGTTACCAGAGCATGTATTGACGAGCGGCATGGCATCTTATGTGAAGAAAAAACAAGATAAGTTATTGAGCGAAGATGAAGTTAAAGCTATCGTTGAGCAGATTGAAAGTAATAGATTTAGTAAATCTTGGAAAACCAATAGACAGCATAAAGCCTATCTAAAAGACAAGTATAGCCAGTCAAACAAGCAAGCTAGTGATAAACCAAATGCTAAGTCAGTGACTAAATCAGCTAATCATCCTGCGTCTGAGCCAATAGTAAAAGAATCTCCTAAAAAGACTACTCTTCAAAGCAGAGAGGTGCTGCGATGGTCTGGTCAAACGGAAGTGGCGCAGGCTGCTGATATCGCTATTACGCCGTCTATCAGTACTCAGCTTATCGATGAACAGACTAACAATAAACTGCTTAATAATGATGAGTTTTTTATTACCCCGTTTGAGGTTATAGAGTCAGAGCCAATAAACCAAACAACTATTTTAGCTCAAATACCTAATTGCCCTAAGTGTAATAGCGAGATGATTAAACGCGTTGCCAAAAAAGGCGCTCGCCAAGGTCAGACCTTTTTTGGTTGTAGCCAATTTCCTAAGTGTCGCGGCGTGGTGAATGTTGATTAGGTTGTCCTTATCCTAACCATAAATCTCTTCTAAACGTAAACACGCAACCAATCGACCTTCCCACTCTCGCAGTTTTGGCTCTATTTCACTGCATTGTTGTTTGGCATAAGGACAGCGTTTGTGCAGGGCGCAGCCACTCGGCGGATTAAGCGGACTTGGCAGCTCACCATGTAGGGTTAAATCATTTTTATGGCCAGTTACAGTCGGTGCCGCCGCCAATAGAGCAATGGTATAAGGGTGCTTTGGGGCATTATAAATCGCTTCTTTAGACCCATGCTCGACGGCTTGACCTAAGTACATCACCATCACATCATCAGCAACATGGCGCACTACTGATAGATTGTGAGAGATAAAGACATAAGCAGTGTGATATTCGTCCTGTAAATCCATAAACAAGTTTAACACTTGCGCTTGAATCGACACATCGAGCGCTGAGGTTGGCTCATCAGCGACGACAATTTTAGGATTAAGCATCATCGCGCGGGCAAGAGCAATCCGTTGGCGCTGACCACCCGAAAACATATGCGGATAACGGCCAGCATGTTCGGGACGTAGACCGACATGTCGCATCATCTCGTTTATTTTGTCACGCTTTTCTTCTTTAGATAGCTTGGTATGAATATCTAATGGTTCAGTCAGTTGATAGCCAATCGTATGACGCGGGTTTAGGCTGCCATAAGGGTTTTGGAATACCATTTGAATTTCGGTACGCAATTCTTTTAATGCTTTTCGGCTGTAGCCGGTCGTCGCTTCATCATTGATAAATAACTCACCATCAGTAGGCTCTTCGATCAGCGTTAGTTGGCGGGCAAGCGTTGATTTACCGCAACCTGACTCACCAACGACCGCTAGCGTTTTGCCCGCTTCAAGCTCAAACGAGATGCCATTTAGCGCCTTAACATACGCTTTAGGCTTGCCCAATCCTTGTGATACGGGGTAATGCTTGTGTAGGTTGTCTGCTTTTAAGACCACTTTATGACTCATGCTGTGACTCCAAAGTAGCAGGGTGAGGGGTAGAGGTGCGAGAAGGTAAGTCAGGCAATTCAGAGTGAATACAGCGCACTTTGCCATTGGGCGTATCTAAAATGGGCGGCGGCACTTCACAAGCGGGCTCTTTATAGGGACAGCGGGGAGACAATAAGCAACCGCTTGGGCGATCATATTGGCTTGGTACCACACCCGGCAAACTATTGAGCCTGTCTTGACCGATTGCCAGCTCAGGGATGGCTTGTAGCAACGCTTCGGTATAAGGATGGGCAGGATGTTGAAAAATCTCCGGCACTGTACTGGTTTCGACCACTTGTCCGGCATACATGACGGCGACATCGCGTGAGTTTTGCGCGACCAAACCCAAGTCATGGGTAATTAATACCATTGCCATTTGTTTTTCGCGTTGTAAGCGCCCGAGCAAATCCATAATTTGTGCTTGTACCGTGACGTCAAGCGCCGTGGTTGGCTCATCGGCAATAAGCAGTTTTGGCTCACAAGCAATCGCCATCGCAATCATGACCCGCTGACTCATACCGCCTGATAATTGATGCGGATATACTTTGAGTCGATTTTTGGCATCCGGCATCTCAACCAGTTCGAGCAGCTCTAAGATACGCGCCTGTACTGCTGCACCGCGCAGTCCAAGGTGCTTACGCAGTACTTCACCCAGTTGCATCTCAATGGTAAAGCTCGGATTTAGGCAAGACATGGCATTTTGAAAGATCATAGAAATGTCTTTGCCAATGATGCCGCGTTTTTCTTTGGCTGACATACTCAGCATATCTTTATTATCAAACATCACCCGCTTGGCACGAACTGTCGCAGAGGGCGGCAATAGTCCCATGAGCGCCATCATAGTGACCGACTTACCTGAGCCGGACTCACCGACGACGGCGATGACTTCGCCTTGGGTGATTTTTAATGACACATCATCGACGGCGCGAAAAGTACGCGCGCCTTGACCAAAGGTGACCGAAAGATTTTCAATATCTAACAACAGTGGCGCTTCTTTTATTAACGAGCCATTCATAGAAGTATGGGTAAGCGCTGTTTTATCTAAGGTATCAGTCATCTTAGGTCACCTGCTTTAATTTGGGATCTAGCGCATCGCGTAATCCATCACCCGTCAGGTTAATCGACAAGGCAGCTAAGAAGATGGCGACACCCGGCCAAATAGCGAGCCAAACATTACTTTGAATATATTGCCGCGCTGTACCGAGCATTGCGCCCCATTCGGCATCTGGCGGTTGCACGCCAAAGCCTAAGAAACCAATCGCACCTGCTTCTAAAATAGCAGAGGAAAAAATCATTGTCGCTTGGACGATGAGTGGTGCCATACAATTTGGCAAAATGGTTATAAATAATAAGCGCAGCACGCCAGCCCCCATGACTTGCGAAGCAACAAAGTACTCACGTTGTAGCTCTACCATGGCCGTCGCGCGTGTCAGACGGATAAAAGGCGGCGTACAAACCAAGGCAATGGTAATAATGGTGTTGGTCATAGACGGCCCTAAAATAGCCGCAATAATAATCGCCAATAGCAAGCTTGGATAAGACATTAAAATATCATTGACTAGCATCACCGCTTTGCCCCAAACCTTTGGCCAAAACGCGGCGCTAAGCCCTAACGAGACGCCAACCAACATAGCAAGGGTCGTCGCACTTAGACCGATAAATAGGGAATAACGCGCGCCATACATCACCCGAGATAAGGTATCTCGACCGGCATCATCAGTCCCAAGCCAAAACATCGTATCGCCGCCACTTAAAAATGCGGGCGGCAATTGCTCTTGACCGGTAAATAATTCATAAGGATCATGGGGTGCAAGGGCGGGCGCGAGTATGGCGATAATCACCATCAAGGCCAGTACTATAAAACCAAGTACCGCGCCTTTATTGCGGCAAAATGTCGATAAAAATAGCTGCCAAGACGACGGCGGTGTGGCTGCCATCAGCTTAAGATCAGAGGGAAGAACAGAAGGCTTCATGAGCATTTCCTACAGTGGCTAGTGCTTTACTAATATTTAAAGTTTTAGAGTTTTAGCCTTAATAAGTATTAAGCATTTGCTAAAAAACCACTCAAAACCATGCAAACACCAATAGCCACTATTTATAATATGAGTATTTATCAATGTTAAATTAAGAAGTATGTCTGATGCGCGGATTGATTAGACCATACAAAATATCAATAAATAAACTAACCAAAATCAAGGCGGTGGCGACCAATAAGATACCGTTTTGCACAATAGGATAATCACGGGTAAAGAAGCCATCGAGTAGCCAATTACCAACACCCGGCCAACTAAAGATAGTCTCAGTAATAATGGCGCCAGCGAGCAAGGTTGCCATCTGTAAGCCAATCACCGTCACCACAGTAATCAAGGCGTTGCGCATGACGTGTACCAATATCACGCGGCGCGGCGATAAACCTTTGGCGCGCGCGGTACGCACATAGTCTTCATCCAATACCTCCAGCATCGCCGAGCGCGTCATGCGTGCAATCATCGCGAGTGGTATGGTCGATAAGGCAATAGACGGTAGGATAAAGTGTTTCACCACGTCCCAAAACGCGCCAGGTTCGCCTGATGTTAAAGAGCCAAGTAGCCATGAGCCATATAAAGGTTTGACGTCTAAAAACTGTGCGACAGATATGACACCGGCGACGGGTAACAGACCAAGATAATGGGCAAATATACCCGTTAAGATAGGTCCTAATAAATAAATGGGCATAGAGTAGCCAGCCAGCGCCCCTGACATCAAGGTGTAATCAATCCATGTACCACGGCGCAGCGCGGCAAAAATACCTAAGCTCACCCCAATGATACTGGCAATGACAATGGCGCACACAGCTAGCTCTAAGGTTGGTACAAAATGGGCAAAGAAGTCTGGTAATACGGGGGTACGGGTACGAAAAGACACCCCAAAATCACCGGTCAATATACCGGTTAAATAATCCCAATATTGGATAATAAGAGGTTTGTCTAAACCAAGTCTTTCTAAGGCACGAGCATGGAGCTCTGGATCGACCATACGCTCACCCATCATAATCTCGACGGCATCTCCAGGGACGAGCCGAATCAGGGTAAAAGTAGATAGCGTTAAGCCAAGATAGACAGGAATGAGGATGGCAATACGACGCAAAATATAAAGTAGCATGGGCTGCTCAATAGTTGTGGTTTAATAGTTCTTGGTCGATGATTAGAATGTTAGTAATGATGAGAATATCGGTGACAGAATGCTTAACAAAGCGCTTGCTTAACAGGGTGCTTAATTCATATAAATACGGCTGGAGCAGAGTATCTGACCCAGCCGAATAGCAATTAAACAATCGTGCATGTCGTACCGGACTTCATCAGTTAAGATTATTCAATCTTGACACCATCGAAGCGTATTGAGCCAAGTGGACTGATTTTATAGTCGACGACGTTTGGTGCGGTGAATACCGTCACCACCGAATGCGCCATAGTGGTCCAAGGCAGTTGCTCTTTAAATATTTGCTGAGCTTTTACATAGTCATTGACGCGATCATCTTGATTGGTAATCTGACGGGCGTTGGTTACTAAACTGTCAAAGTCTTTATTACACCAGCGTGAGTAGTTATTGCCACCGACCGCATCACAAGATAATAGCGAACCAAGCCAGTTATCTGGATCGCCATTGTCACCCGTCCAACCTGCTAAGATAACATCAGGCTCACCTTTAGCGGCGCGTTTTAGATACTCGCCCCACTCATAAGTGACCAGCTTGGTATTAACACCAATCTTCGCCCAATCTGCTTGCAACATTTCAGCCATGAGCTTGGCATTCGGGTTGTAGGGGCGCTGAACTGGCATATACCAGAGGTTGATGGCAAGTTTGTCCGCACCTGCTTCTTTCATAAGCGCTTTGGCTTTTTCCACATCATAAGGCGCATCTTTAATCGATTTATCGTAACCCCATTGCGTTGGTGGCATAGGATTAGTCGCTTTAAGCCCTTCGCTCTGATAAACGGCGTTGATAATAGCGTCTTTATTGATGGCCATATCTAATGCTTGACGAACTTTAAGGTCGCTAAGCTTTGGCTTTTCAACGTTATAGCCGACATAACCGATGTTGAAGCCGGGTTGGTCAAGCACGGTGGCCTTACCAGATTTTTTAACAGACTCAATTTCGGCAGGTTTTGGATAAGCGGACACATGACATTCGCCAGCCTGCACTTTTTGCGCACGAACCGCCGAGTCTTTAGTGATAACAAATACAAGATTATCGATATGAATATCGTCTTTGTTCCAATAATCTGGATTTTTGGTATAACGAATTTGCGCGTCTTTTTGGTAGGAGGTAAAGACGAAAGGTCCGGTACCTACTGGTTTGGTGTTGATATCAGCAGCATTACCAGCAGCCATTAACTTGTCTGCATATTCAGCAGAATCGATGTAAGCAAAGGCCATCGCTAGGTTTTGCAAAAACGGCGCGTTAGTTTCACTTAGAGTGATTTTTACGGTATTTTCATCAACTTTTTCGATAGTAGAGATAAGATCAGGCAGCCCCATGCCGACAGAATACGGGAACTCAGCAGGATAGGCTTTATTAAATTCAAAATCAGGATTGGTGATACGTTCTAGCGTAAAGACTACGTCGTCCGCATTAAAATCGCGGGTTGGGGTAAAGTAATCGGTTTTACCAAATTTGACACCTTTACGTAGATTAAAGGTATAGGTTTTGCCGTCTTCGCTAATAACCCAGCTTTCGGCTAAGGCTGGCTGAATCTCAGTGCCATCTCTTTTGAATTCTACCAAGCCGTTGTAGATAGGATAGGCGCTCGCATCAAAATCCGTACCTGCCGTATACTGTGCGGGATCGAAGCCAGCAGGGCTGCCTTCTGAGCAATAAAGTAGGGTTTTCGCGGCTTTGGCGTCTGAGCTGGCAGCAGTTCCGTCAGTGGTTTTGTTGTCGCCGCTACAGGCGCTGATACCTAAGATAACTGTCGCCAACAGGGTCAATTTGAAAAGTGATTTTTGCATTATTACATCCTATGTAATTATAATTAGTTGCCAGGCATCTTTATAAGTTCGTTTGCGAACCATAAATATGCTTGACGTCCTTTTAATTCCCTTTAAAGCAATTGTTTATATCGTATTGTTGATAAGCAAATAAAAAATGCGTCAGGTTCTATAAACCGTCAGTCAGGTTTGCAAAAAATACTGATATAAATAAGTCGTTTAAATATACTCTGTTAAACACTGCTAATGCAAGGCATCTATAAACTAATTTTGATAGAAAACGTTTCGTTTTAATATCTTTATTGCCGAATTTATTAGTCGTTACTGAATTCAGTAAACTAACGTCGCTTGTCGATTTTTTTCAGTATTCTAAAAACCAGAACATAGACTGTTAATATAAAATTGCCTAAATAAGTTCTAAAGATAGCAACGAAAAAATATGAGCCACATTTTTATACCATCAGCTTATTCTCATTTTATTGAATATCAAGTTTTGAATAGATAAGCTTGTTAAAGAAAAGCAGCCACAATAAGCTGCTTACCCCATCCCATCCTAACGTATTTTATGACGCGGCTAGCTCAATATGATTATGCTTGGCTTTAATAAGGTCGGCCATTCTTTCAGCAATCATAATCGTTGGTGCATTGGTATTGGCGCTAATCAAGGTCGGCATCACAGACGCATCAATAACCCGTAATCCACTGACGCCGCGTACTTTTAATTCTAAGTCGACCACGGATTTGTCATCTGAACCCATACGACAAGTACCGACAGGATGGTAGATGGTATCTGACTTATTGCGGATATAGCCGAGCATACCGTCTTTTTCAATATAAGGAGCAGGGTAGTCTTCGGTGATATATTTTGCGATGGGCGATTCTTGCATAATAGCGCGCGTACGCTCAGCACCGGCCACCATATACTCTACGTCTTTTGGGTGTGAGAGATAGTTTGGATCAATCAATACCGCAGCTGACGGGTCAGCAGAATCAAGCCTAACGGTGCCGCGGCTTTCAGGGCGCAGATAGCAGCTATGACAAGAGACGGCAAAGCCGCGTCTAAGATCACGACCATGCTCAATCACGCGCGATATGACAAAATGCAACTGAGTATTTGGCCAGTCTTTTGGGTCATCACCGACACTAAAAAACGCGCCCGCTTCAGCATAGTTGGTAGACAGCAGGCCCGTGCCATCCTTTCTCCACTGGCGAATGCTTTTGGTTAAGGTTGAAATGCTTGCCATACCAATACCGATGACATCAGTGGTATTAACCTTATAATCAAAGACCACGTCTAAATGGTCTTGCAAGTTACCGCCAACCTCGGGCGCATCGACTAAGACATCGATATCATGAGACTGCAAATGCTCAGCAGGACCAATACCCGATAACATCAGGACTTTGGGTGAGCCAAAAGCGCCACCTGATAAAATCACTTCATGGTTTGCCATCACCGTATGCTCGACGCCATCTTTTTCATAAGCGACGCCAACGGCTTGTTTGTCTTCAAAAATAACTCGGTTGGCTTGGGCGTGGGTAATGACGGTCAGATTTGGTCGGCTTTGAACTGGATGTAAATAAGCGGCCGCCGCAGAGCAGCGTTGACCTTGTTTTTCGCCATGAAAATGGGTGACTTGATATAGCCCAGCGCCGTCTTGTTTTTTGCCATTAAAGTCATCATTTTGATCTAAACCATTGGCAACGGCAGCTTCTACAAATGCTTTTGAGATATCACGTGGACTTAGTAAATCACTGACATGCAAAGGTCCACTGTCACCATGCAGTTCATCTGCGCCATGGATATTATTTTCTGCTTTAATAAAGTAGGGCAACACATCGTCAAAACCCCAACCTTCACAGCCTTGCTCAACCCAGCGCTCATAGTCTAAGGCACTGCCACGGGTATAAATCATGGCATTAATCGCTGATGAGCCACCTAAACATTGACCACGTGGTTGGAAGCCGCGCCGGTTATTCAGATGCGCTTGCGGGGTAGTATGAAAGCACCAATTGTTCAATTTCAGCGGCTTGCCTGGGACTAGGAGAATCAAACCTGCAGGGACACGAACTGCAAGGTCTTTGCCTTCACCGCCGTATTCTAATAGGCAGACACTGAGGTCTGGATTTTCTGTCAGCCGGCTGGCAAGCACGCAGCCTGCAGAACCGCCACCCACGATGACGTAATCAAACTTTGGATCAACTTCCATGTTATCTTCCTTATAGCATCCATGCTTATTAAAACGCGCTCATTAAAGCGAGCTTCTAAAATCGCTTCCGTCTTACAGTATCTATTATTTTGCTCAAATAATGCAATAAAAATGACCAAGTGGTATTTGGCAAAGTTGTATTGCTCAAAGTGTTATGAAAAACTCAATGTCCAATTAGACATAAAATGCGCTGATATGAGACTTATAGATTATTGTGAATAAAGTCGCATTTTATAGCGCACATACTTCTGAGCGCACAATAAAACGCTTACCTTCAGGTATCTCAAGCGAAAAACTGGCCCCGCGGCCATCGACCACATCGATGGTCAAATCGGTATGTTGCCAAAGTTTATGCTGCGCTTTACCCATATAGAAGGGACAGCCAGCGAGCTCGCCGATGAGCACGTCTTGGCCGCCCACTTTGAACTCGCCCAATGGATAACACATCGGTGAGCTACCATCGCAGCAGCCGCCCGATTGATGGAACATCAGCTCGCCATGTTTAGACTTTAATAACTCAATTAATGCTTTGCAGGATTCTGTTGCTTTAAGTTTCATAATTAACTCCTTTTAATTTATAAATCGCTCATTTTTGCTGATGAGTTTTAAAGCAAAAATGCAATCTACCTAGCGATAGATTGCATTGATTCATTTATAAAATAACAAAAGACAGGTTTAAAAGAAGCCCATCGCTTTAGGACTATAGGATACCAGCATGTTTTTGGTTTGCTGATAGTGATCGAGCATCATTAAATGGTTTTCGCGACCAATCCCAGACTGCTTATAGCCACCAAACGCTGAATGCGCAGGATAGAGATGATAGCAATTGGTCCAAACGCGACCAGCTTTAATGCCGCGACCGAAACGATAAGCGCGCGTACCATTACGCGTCCAGACGCCAGCACCAAGACCGTACAAGGTATCATTGGCAAGAGTCAGCGCTTCTTCATCGTCTTTAAAGGTGGTGACAGCTAGCACAGGACCAAAGATTTCTTCTTGGAACACGCGCATGTCATTGGTGCCCTCAAAGATGGTTGGCTGTACATAATAACCGTTTGCCATGTCGCCATCATGTTTGGCAAGCTCACCGCCGACCAAGACTTTTGCGCCTTCTTTTTTACCAATATCAAGATAAGAGAGGATTTTTTCTAACTGATCTGAGCTGGCTTGCGCGCCAATCATGGTATCGGTATCAAGTGGGTTGCCCATTTTGATGGCTTTGACGCGGGCGATACAGCGTTTCATAAATTCATCATAGATGCTCTCATGTACCAATGCGCGTGAAGGGCAAGTACAGACCTCACCTTGATTGAGCGCAAACATGACTAAGCCTTCAACCGCTTTGTCTAAGAAGTCATCGTCTTCATCCATGATATCGGCAAAGAAGATGTTTGGACTTTTGCCACCCAGCTCTAGTGTGACTGGAATGATATTTTCACTGGCGTATTGCATAATTAAGCGACCAGTGGTGGTCTCACCCGTAAACGAAACTTTATCGATACGGGGATTAGAAGCGATTGGCTTACCGGCTTCAACGCCAAAGCCATTAATGACGTTTAGTACGCCTTTCGGTAAAATGTCCGCCGCGCCTATGACGTCAAGCATGTACAAAACAGAAGCTGGGGTTTGCTCGGCAGGCTTAAGGACGATACAGTTACCAGCGGCAAGGGCTGGGGCAATTTTCCAAATCGCCATTAGAATAGGGAAGTTCCAAGGAATGATTTGACCGACGACGCCAAGCGGCTCATGGAAATGATAGGCGACCGTGTCTTCATCAATTTGGCTAATGCCGCCTTCTTGTGCACGAATAACGCCAGCGAAGTAACGCAAATGGTCGATGGCGATTGGAATATCAGCAGCGAGGGTCTCACGTACGGGCTTACCGTTTTCATAACTTTCGGCGATGGCGATTGCCTCTAAATTGGCTTCGATACCGGCGGCAAGTTTGAGCAACATATTAGAGCGTTCAGTGACACTGGTTTTGCCCCATGCGTCTTTGGCAGCATGAGCAGCATCTAGCGCCGCTTCGACATCGGCTTCTTTTGAGCGTGCAACCTGACAAAAAACTTTACCGTCGATTGGACTTGAGTTATCAAAGTATTCGCCATCGACTGGCGCGACCCACTCACCATTGATAAAGTTGTCATATTTTTTGCGGAATTGAACGGGGCTTTTTTCAGTATTGGGATAGGCGTATAACATGAACGATTCCTTGTTGTGTACTATGGTTATATAGATAAACATACCTGGCCTTCCTGACCAAGCTATGACTCTATCGTACTGAGCTTTGGCTTTGAGCGATAATGACTTTTTATAATGATATATTTCGTATCATATAACTTTAGGTTATGTAAGCTTGACGGGTTAAAGTGGTTCGCAAAACTGGCGTAGCTGTTATAATTGTGGGCAGCTTGTCCCTCATAATTTGTGCTTAAGCTCTTTTTCTTATTACTATTAACTAAATTGGTTTAGATATATGCGTCAATCTTCTGCTCTTGATATCTTAAAAACGGGTCAAAATGTATTTTTGACGGGCTCAGCAGGTTCAGGTAAGACCTATACTCTCAATCAATATATTGACTATCTGCGCGCGCGCCGTGTCCCTGTGGCTGTGACCGCGAGTACGGGCATTGCTGCCACGCACATGAACGGTACGACCATTCATAGTTGGTCGGGCATTGGTATCAAGGATGAGCTGACTGATCGTGATTTAAGCAATTTATCACGTAAGCAGTTCTTGGCAGACCGTTTAAAAGATACAGCGGTACTTATCATTGATGAGATATCGATGCTGCATGCTAAGCAGATTAATTTGGTCAGCCAAGTGCTTAAGCACGTACGCAAAAACGATGCAGCGTTTGGTGGTATTCAGGTCGTCGTTGCAGGTGACTTTTTCCAGTTACCGCCGATTGGTAGTAAAGGCGAGACCAACCGTGAGAAGTTTGCCTTTATGTCTGAAGCATGGCTTGATGCTAAGTTCCATATTTGCTACTTGTCTGAGCAACATCGTCAGGTGAGCGAAGCGGCGAATGGCGGACTTGATTTGGACGATATCCTCAATCAAATTCGCCGTCAAGAAGTGACCTTTGAAGCGATTGCTGCCTTAGAGGCCACCTTTGATCAAAACGTCGATATCAAACGTACCCGTCTCTACACCCATAACCTCAACGTTAATAGCATCAATGATAAAGAGCTTGCCGCGTTAGATGGCGAGATGATGCGTTTTACCGCCACCTCTACGGGTGATAGTAAACTGGTTGAGACCCTGAAAAAGACCGTCCGTACCCAAGATGATTTGGTATTAAAAGTTGGGGCTAAGGTGATGTTTATCAAAAACAATACCGAGCTTGGCGTCTCTAACGGCACCATGGGCGAGCTGATAGGTTTTGCTGCTGTCAAAATTAACGATGATAAAGACAATAATGATGATTTGATAGAAGACGATAGTGAAAGCATTGAAAGTGAGAATGATAAGAGTATAAAAGGCAAAGGTAAAAAGACCACCAAGGATAAAGATAAACCAAAAGTTAAAAAACCAACGACGCAAAAAATGCCCGTGGTTAGGCTAAATTCCGGTCGTGAAGTCATCGCTGAGCCGGAAGAATGGATTATCGAAGATGAGACTGGTGACGTGCTGGCAAGCTACGAGCAAGTGCCCTTATGTCTGGCGTGGGCGATTACCATTCATAAATCACAAGGTATGACCCTTGATGCGGCAGAGATTGATTTATCGCGCACCTTTGAGCTTGGGCAAGGTTATGTGGCATTATCACGGCTAAAGTCATTGGCAGGTTTACAACTGCTCGGTATGAATGACATGAGCTTGCAGCTTGATCCGCTCGCACGCGGCGCTGACAAACGCTTTTTAGCATTATCTGATGAGGCTGATGCCAATTATGCGATGCTCGATGAAGAAAGTATGACGCAGGCGCATGAGAAGTTTATCTTAAAGTCAGGTGGAACGCTTAACAAGTCAGTGATTGATGCTTATGCCAATTTGCAGAAAAAACGCCGCGAGCAACAGCAGGCACAAATAGACAAAAAACAAAAACTCGGCAACCAAGTATCTGATAAGTCGGACAGTACCTTGCTCGCCACCCGAATACTATTAGAAGAAAGCTTATCTATTGCGGAAATTTCGCAAGCGCGTCAGCTATCACAATCGACCATTATGCGTCATATTGGCGAGCTAAAATCTCAAGACCCAAGCCTTGCTTGTGATCATTTGCGCCCAGACGATGAAGTGATGACGGCAGTGGGTAACGCTTATGTGGCGATTAAAGTCGCCAACAATCCAAACGACTTTAATGATGATGGCAGCATTAAGCTGCGCCCAATCTTTGACCATCTTAAGCAAAGCATCGATTACAACACTATTCGTTTGGCGTTGATTTTTATTACGCCTTAGTAAGCCAACTGAGCCAATCAATCATGGTTAAGCCATTTGTATAAAAGCCAATGATAAGAAGTCGGTCATAGTAGTCTGTTGGTTTTTTCATGAGAGCATTGAGCTTGCAGCGCTCAATTTTTTATATCCCTTTATAGCGATACACCTTTATGTCTGATGTTATGCCTGATTTTTCTAGCGCCACTTATCAATTGACGTCTGACCCAGCGGTAGTCGCATATCCTACCACTGGCGAGCACACACAGCCTCTGAGAGTCGCTATTAATGGCTTTGGTCGCATAGGGCGCAATGTACTTCGCGCCTTGCTAGAGCGCTTTGAGGTGTTAGGTCGTGCCATTCATGTGGTGGCGATTAATGATTTGGCACCGGCTGACATTCTGCTGCATTTGCTAAAATTTGACAGTACCCACGGTCGCTTAACCCGACTGGGTGTTAGCGCTGATATTGTAATGAGTGACGTCGATGCTGGTAAATGTGATAGCAATACGACTGTTAATACAGACACTCAGCTGTGTCTGACTAAAAACAATTTAACGTACTGTATTAAGATGCTCTCAGAGCCTGACCCAAAAAACCTACCATGGCAGGAACTGGGCGTCGATGTGGTGCTAGAGTGTACAGGGCACTTTCGCTCTTATGAGCAAGCGCAGTTGCATATAGCAGCGGGCGCGCAGCAAGTCATCATCGGTGCAGCGCCTTTTGATGATGTTGATGCTTGTATCGTTATGGGCGTCAATACTAATGAGCTCACGCGTGAGCTGCCGATTATATCGAGCGTTTCTTGTACCACGCAGGCCTTGGTGCCGCTGATTGCTACCCTTGATAAAGTGTTTGGCGTCAAGTCAGCGATGATGACTGAGATTCATGCCGTCACCGCTGATCAGACCGTACTCGATCAAGCGCATCGTGACCCAAGGCGGGCGCGCGCATCTGGTCACAATATTATTCCTACGACTTCCAGCAGTATCGCGGCCACTGAGCGCGTATTGCCAGCGATGGTCGGCAAAATAAACGGCCATTCAATCAGAGTGCCCACCATCGATGTTGCCGCTATTGATGTGACCTTTGTCTTTGATACCCCAGATGTCAGTATAGAGGCGATTCGTGATGTGCTTAAAACGGCTAGCATAGGTTGCTTGCTTGATATCATGGCCTATACTGATGAGCCATTGGTCTCAAGTGATTTTATCCATCAAACGGAGTCACTGATTATTGATGGGCAACAGCTTATGCACGTGGGTGATCAGTATAAGGTTTTTGCGTGGTATGATAACGAATGGGGCTATGCCAACAGGTTGCTTGATATGTGCTTACATTTAGCTTCGAGTAAATAAAATAGCTTAAAGTAAATAGTTTAAGCTAAATAGCTGAATAAATAGTTGCGAGCAAATGGTAAGTCATTGATTTAAAAGCAGCTGCAAATTAATTTCATTTTTTTAATATGAACCGCTTGCATTATCTAATGATATCTATATAATGATGCACCAATGGAGACGTGGCAGAGCGGTTGAATGCACCGGTCTTGAAAACCGACAAGGGTTCATAGCCCTTCGAGAGTTCGAATCTCTCCGTCTCCGCCAAATTCGAAAAAAGCCCCAATCAATTACTGATTGGGGCTTTTTTTATGTCTAAAAAATAGTTATGACGTAAAAGGCAGTGAAGATAATAGGGTATAGCTAAGTTTGAGACTAAAGACTTATATTGATAAGAATGTTTATATATTACAAAAAATGAATTTAAAGGAATTAAATAATTAGTATATATTTACTTTATTGAATATAATCTAGTTGTAGTTCAATGTAATTCCTACAACCTCGTCGTTAAATAACCTGAGGATAGTCTAATGAATAAACTAGCGTTGTATCTCTTAGCTGCTACTGCCCTTTTAGGTTGCGGTAGTGATGACTCTAATCCGACACCGACACCGACACCGACACCAACACCAACACCAACACCGACACCGACACCAACACCAACACCAACACCCGGTGTTAAGTTAATGCCAGGTTTTTATGAAGGTAAATCAGGTGAAGGTGAGTTTTTAGAAGGGTTAGTTGATGATAATAGTAGGCTGTGGTTTACCTATGCAGAAGGTAATGAAGATAATTACATAGGCTTTATTAGTAGTAATGACTCAATCTTACTTACTAATAGTAAGTTTACGGTATCAGGAAAAGCGTATCCTTACGATAACCGAACTAGTAAGGATGCTATGATTAGTGGTACTTATACTCCATCAAATACCATAGAGGGTTCATTCACCGACTTACCTTCGAGACCCATAACATATAATCTAAAGCTCAAAATGGATCCCTTTAAAAGACATACTTTGGACAAGGTTAATAATAAAATAATCACTGGTCCCTTATATGTGACCAGTGGGACGGGTGCAGCTGAAGCAACGATCAAATTCAGTATGGATGGTAATTTTACTGGTGAAGATATTAAAGGCTGTAAAATATCAGGTAAACTTACCCAAGTTGCTTCACAACGATATTTTATAAGCAGTGTAACTTTTGGTCAAATTAACTGCGCTGCTGCTGGAGAAAAACATATAGGTATCTCCTTACTTGACGACGTAGATAGCAACTTATCGATTATCGCTAACAACGGTAGCTTAGGTAGAGGAATGTATTTTGGTAGTTGATATCAGTAAGTGATAAATAATATTTGAGCGTATAAAAGAAGCCCCAATCAGCAATTGATTGGGGCTTTTTTTATGCGATATCTTTACAAGTT
>NZ_JAQISM010000009.1:0-89797 GCF_027919975.1 Psychrobacter sp. ANT_H3
ACGGCAAACGAGATTGGTATGAATGTCTTTAAAGCCGCCATTGATAATCAATGCCGTAGCCAAATTGAAAAACAAAACGCATGGCGCATTGCGAGTGTGGCGATGACTGACGCCCAAGAGGAAGAAGTAAAAGGGAGAGTTTGTGGCTGCGTCAGTGAGCAAGCACCGCAGCAAGTGACTATCGTCGAGCTCGGCAATGCTGCGATAGATGCCAGCTATCGCACACAGCTGGTCGCTAGAGTGGTGGCAAAATCGCTGCAAAGTTGCTACGGCAGCATCGTCAAATAAGTAACTGATAAAGTTACCGACTGAGAGCGTTTTTTTAACGAAATAGGCTGGGTTAGCGATTGCTTAACCCAGCCTATTCATATAGATTATTTACTATCATTAAGGATAAATGGAATTTATCTGTAATCTATATCAAGGATGACTCATGAAAAGACGTGCATTTATAAAACTGGGTGGTCAGGTAACGGTAGCCGGAACGGTACTAACGCAGCTGAGCGCTTGTTCGTCAGATGACGATAACATCAAGCCGCCAAATCAGCTTGATGATTTAGACGACTTAGGCTATCAAGGGGCAGCGCCTTTCGTGCATGGTATTGCCAGTGGCGACCCGCTACATGATCGCGTGATACTGTGGACACGGATTACCAACGACGGCAGTATCGAGGCCTCTAGTATCCCTGTTGCTTATACGATTGCAACAGACCCAGCGCTTAAAAACATCGTTACTCAAGGGCGAGCAAAAGCCAGCGCCGCATCTGATTTTACCGTAAAAGTTGACCCTAAGAATCTCAAACCCAATACCACTTATTACTACGGCTTTGAAGCATTGGGTTATCTTTCTCCTATCGGTCGTACACGTACCATACCGCACCCAGACCTGCCAGCGAGTGAAGTTGATCGCGTGCGCTTGGCAGTGGTTTCCTGCTCGAACTATGGTTTTGGTTACTTTAACGGCTATGCCAATATCGCCAAGCAAGCCGACATATCTGCCGTTATACATTTAGGCGATTATATCTATGAGTACCCCGAAGGCTTTTATCGCGATAACGAATTAAAAGAAGAACGCCCGCTGTTTCCTAAAAACGAAATCATTAGTTTAGACGATTATCGCCGCCGCTATGCTTGCTACCGTACCGATATTGATTTACAAGAATGTCATCGCCAACATCCCTTTATAGCCGTCTGGGATGACCATGAGATAGCCGACAACTCATGGAAAGGTGGCGCCCGCTTCCACACCGATAGCAAAGGCAGTTATTTAGAACGTAAAATGTCCGCCGTACGTGCCTATCATGAGTGGATGCCCATTCGCGATGACAGTAGTAACGAATTAGACAGCCAATTACGCATCTATAGACGTTTCGAGTTTGGCAAATTGTTTGATTTAAATATGCTAGATACGCGCATATTTGGCCGTGAAAAGCTTGATGCGACAGCCAGTAATGAGCCTGAACGTCAACTGCTAGGGCTTGAGCAAGAAAACTGGCTATATTTAAAGATGCTGGAGGGCAAACGCCGGCAAGCAACGTGGCAAATCCTTGGACAGCAAGTCATTTTAGCGCCCTTTAAAGGCTCATCTGCGACCAATTCTGGCGATATTTGGAATGGCTATGCCAGCGCGCGGACGCGTTTATTAGACTTTATCGAAGAAAATGCCATCGATAATACGGTGGTCTTAACCGGTGACTATCATGCCTCATTTGCGTTTGATGTCTGTCAAAATCCTTTTGATGCCAATAGCTACAATCCAGCGACTGGCAAAGGCTCCATTGCGGTCGAATTTGTCTGCCCTGCCCTGACCTCTTTAGCCTTTCCAGAAAGTGGCGCAGGAGTAGAAGAAAATCCACATCAAAAATTCAATAACCAAACCGACCATGGCTATATGTTATTGGACATCAATGAGCAGGCTTTGCAATGCGAATGGTATTATACCGAGACGTTAAAAAAGCGTGATGACCGCTGTCGTTATGCCAAAGGGCTGGTAACCCAAGCAAGTAGCAATCATTTAGTTGAAGGTGGTCAATCGCGCCCTATTACTAAGACGGCTGCTTTAGCCAGTAAAGACACCTCTATGGCGATGAAAAAATCAGCCTCGCTAAGCGCTGGTTAAAGTATAGGCGAGAGCAATCTGCTATTTAAAATAATAATGGCTCATAGTAATGGCGTGTACTAAAAAAACACCTAATAAAGAAAATTCCCAATAAAAAGGGCGTGTTATATGCATATAACGCGCCCTTTTTATAAAAGCCTAACTGAATATATTTTACTTACCATTTATAAAGCCATAATTCTAAATAGCCGTTAAACAGCCACTAAGAATCCGCTAAATTAAAAAGAGCTATCCTCTTTAATAATGGTTGACGTTGGCAGTTGCGGCGTCTGTATAGGCAATACTCTATGATGAAAGTATTTGGATTTTCCGTCTAGGACTTTATTCACCGCTTTAACCAAATCACGAATAATGTCATCGTATATCCCGTGACTTAACTCCTTTTCAAACGGCGTATAAGGGTGCTTGCGCGCCGCTGAACTGACTTCCGTCACCCCTTGCTTAGTATAAAAAATATCAACGCGACCATCACTATTTAACACACAATTTAATTTACCACCTTCGAGTGCCATCTCTATGCGCTCAGGCATAAATATATAATCATCTACATCAATAAGCTTTTTTTCTACCTCGCGCTTTAACAACGCTTTTATATCGAACATTTCTATATCCCTAGCATTTACAAAATTATAATTATGATGAAGTATCCATTAGCAGACCTAGTTTTTAACTTTCACCAGTCTTTAGTTATTAGTTAATTGGCTTTTAGTTACTGGTCTTTTAGCCAATTGGCTAATAGGTCATGCTTTGTTTACTTAGACTATAAGAGGTAGTGCTATTTTTTAAGACCGGATATGTAAAGCTGCGTTTGCTGTTGGTAAAAAATGCTGCTCATTCTAGCGACAGGATATAAAATTCATTAGAAAAAAACAAAATTAGAAAAATAAAAAAGGAAAGCTGCCGTCTAAGCCGCTTTCCTTTTTGGTGAGTTAAAACATACGATTTAGCTTACTCAGACCCAGCCTTGCTTCCGAAATAATTGCAACGTGTCAATAACGACCGTCATCTCTTCGGGTGTCCCAAGGGTAATACGGTTGAAACCTGGAATAGAAGGAAACTCACGACCGACCGCGATGCCATGCTCTTTCATTCTATCTATGTATGTTTGCACATCACCCTTTACTTCATAAAAAATAAAATTGGTCTGCGAGGGCAAATAACGCAGTCCTAGCTCATCGAGTGCCGTCTCCATCATTTGCCTTGCTTGGTTAGTGGTTTGCAAACTGTGCGCCAAAAACGCCTCATCTTCGAGCGTTGCGATTGCAGCAACCGCACCTGATACATTGATATTATCCGTAGACATTAAAGACCCAATCTCTGCAATAATCTGCGGATGTCCAATCGCGTAGCCAACGCGCAAACCTGCAAGGCCAAATAGCTTTGAGAAGGTACGAACGACAATCAAATTATCTGATAGCCCTTGCTTTATCCACTCAACGCCACTCTCAAAACTTGGGTCTGTGACATACCCAAAGTAGGCTTCATCCAATAAGAAATAGTGGTTTTTTGGTGCATTTTTTATCCAAGCTTTGAGCGTATCCGTCGCGGTAATGATGGCCGTTGGATTGTTAGGATTGCACAGATAAAACAGGCTCATACCGTCAAATTCAGCCGTAGCTTTTTGTAGGTTGTCAAAATCTAAATCATAGTTATCGCGAGTTAATGGTACTTTGACCACTGGCACGCCTAGAGAGTGTGCATACAACTCTGCACAGCCAAAGGTTGGGTCTGGGATGACTAGCTGAAATCCTTTATCTGTCTTTAAGGCTTTGTCATACAGCATTTGCACGACAGCCCTGATACTCTCGATTGAACCATTACCCAATAAGACCTGCTTTTCAGGTACGCCGTTGATTTCGGCTACTTTGCTCAGCAGTTGAGCGCGCGGCTTATCGGGATAACGAGCAGCACCACCTAAAGCATTGAGGATGGCTTCTTTGGCAGAGTCTGACATGCCTAAGGAGTTTTCATTGAAGTCTAATCTGAGTAATTCATTGGTTTTAATTTCATTGGTTTTATTATGGGTACTTGTATGCATGATAGATAGTCCGCCTAAGTCGTCCGTGAGTAATAAAGCGCATGCAGCTGCTTAATATCATATTAAGTGGCATTTGGTATAATTACAAGTTATCTAACGGCAAATTATTAGTTATCAATATATACAGGTGAAAGCCTTCTTGGTTTAAGTATTAAATATAAAAAAAGGTGAGCTGCAACCTATGCAACTCACCTTCTCTACGTTTACACTCAGTCGAAATTGAACTATTAGATTAAATGCGCTTTTAATTCCAAAACTTTATCACGCGTTTTTGCCGCTTCTTCAAATTTTAAATCCCGTGACATTTGCTGCATCTGCTTCTCTAAACGCTTAATTTCTTTGGCGAGCAAATCAGGACTACGTAAAATACTGATATCAACATCAGGCAGATTACTCTTGATAGGAATCACCTGATTGTCATTGGCATTCTGATCTTCGCCCGTATCAATTTTATCGGTGATACTACGGCGCGCGCCTTTTGGCGTAATGTTATGCTCAAGGTTAAAGGCGACTTGTTTTTCGCGGCGACGGTCGGTTTCTTCAATCGCACGCTCCATACTGGGTGTGATGCGATCAGCGTAGAGAATAGCCTTGCCATTAATATGACGCGCCGCACGACCGATAGTCTGAATCAGCGCACGCTCAGAACGCAAAAAGCCTTCCTTATCCGCGTCAAATATCGCCACTAACGACACCTCTGGCATATCAAGCCCTTCACGCAAGAGGTTAATACCAACCAGCACATCATGGACGCCAGTACGCAGCTCATGAATAATCTGCATACGCTCAACCGTATCAATATCCGAGTGCAAATACGCGACTTTGACATCGTACTCTTTTAGATAACTGGTCAAATCCTCTGACATACGCTTGGTCAAAGTGGTAATCAATACGCGCTCGTCTTTTTCGCGGCGTTTGGTAATCTCTGATAGCACATCATCAACTTGGGTCAATACCGGACGAATCTCAATCTCAGGGTCAATCAAACCCGTTGGACGCACGACTTGCTCAACCACCTGCTCGCTATGCTCAAGCTCATATTGTGCCGGCGTGGCACTGACATAAATAGTCTTTGGCTTAATACGTTCCCACTCTTCAAACTTCATCGGGCGGTTATTCATCGCACTTGGCAGGCGAAAGCCGTAATTGACAAGGTTTTCTTTACGCGACCTATCACCTTTATACATCGCACCGATTTGCGATACCGTCACATGCGACTCATCGAGAAACAACAGTGCATCTTCTGGAATATAATCAAACAACGTCGGCGGCGCTTCCCCCGATGGACGACCAGAGAGATGCTGCGAGTAGTTTTCGATACCGTTACAGTAGCCAAGCTGCTGAATCATCTCAAGGTCATACTGGGTACGCTCTTTCAGACGCTGCGCTTCAACCAACTTATTATTTTCACGGAAATACTCAAGACGCGGCTCAAGCTCGGCGCGAATCGTATGGCTGGCCGCTTCCAATTTATTACGCGGGGTCACATAATGCGATTTTGGATAAATGGTAATACGCGGCACGCTACGCACAGTTTTGCCCGTTAAAGGGTCAAACCAAGTGATTTTCTCCACTTCATCATCAAACAAATGCACACGTACCGCCAGCTGCTCAGACTCAGCAGGATAGATATCCAACAGCTCACCGCGCAAGCGATATGTACCACGCCCAAAGTCCAGCTCGTTACGCGTATATTGCATTTCAACCAAGCGCTTAATAGTAGCAGTACGGTCGATTTTATCGCCCACCACCACATGCAGCAGCATTTTGAGATAACTTTCTGGGTCACCCAAACCATAGATGCACGATACCGACGCGACGATAATCGCATCACGACGCTCTAATAAAGCACGCGTGGCTGACAGACGCATTTGGTCAATATGATCGTTAATAGCGCTGTCTTTTTCGATAAAGGTATCACTAGCGGCGACATAGGCTTCTGGCTGATAATAGTCATAATAGCTGACAAAATACTCGACCGCATTGTTCGGAAAGAACGCTTTAAACTCACCATAAAGCTGCGCGGCAAGGGTTTTATTGTGCGCCATAATAATCGTTGGACGTTGGCATTCCGAGATGACCTTTGCCATGGTATACGTCTTACCAGAACCCGTCACACCGAGTAATAGCTGCTCATCCATGCCAGAATTAATACCCTTGACTAACTTTTCAATCGCTTGCGGCTGATCGCCTGCTGGCTCAAATTCGGTGACCATCTCAAAGGCGCGGCTCGATATTTGCGTCCCAGACGCATTGACACCACTAATTTCAGCTTCGCCTTGGAGCTGAGTGGCCAATTGGTTTAACTGACGCGACGAGCGCGGTTCAGGCATTCGCATAATGGTTTTCTTCCTGATTTTTATAAAAGGTTATAATAGTTATAAAAGCTTATAAGAGCTTAGGTTTATAACAATATGGGGTCTAAACTACAGTTTTTAAAGGATAATATCTGGGTTTATCCTCTAACGGCAATGCTATCTAAAAGCCAAAGTAAAAGGTCAAGTCAGCCCAGTATAAATAAGCAAATAACATCCAAGACAGAAGCATTAAGCTGAGTATTTCTAGAATACTGCCTGCACTATAAGTATGCTTTATTTATAAAAAACGCACAGAGCGACGGTTAAATTTACAAAGCTTTTCACGATTAACAAACTCATTACACGACCACTCAATAAAGCCTAACGCGCAAGGGTTCTATAGCGAATTTAAGCTGCTATCATCGGTAGTGAATTAAATAAGTAGCAACATATAAGCAGCAACACGATTAGTAAATATTGAATTGGCTAGTCAGCATTTAATGAATAGCCATTTAGAAAAATATTAGACCTCTTGCAAAAGTACCGTTTTATTGACCTCCGCTAACAGAGTATCAAGGGCTAGCAATGACTTATGCAAGAGATCTATTAATAACAATTTATTCATTAACGGCTTATCTACTAACGATATAAATTCAGTAAAATAATACAATGGAGAAAAACATGAGAGAACGTTACGCAAGTGGTATCGATGACAAAACAGCTAAAAAAATGGTCGATTTATTAAATGCCAATTTGGCAAATTTGATTGACCTAAGTATGGATAGCAAACAGTGCCATTGGAACTTGCAAGGTACTGGCTTTATCGGGGTGCATCAGCTATTAGATGATACTTATGAGCGCTTAACAGAAGCTTATGATACGGTTGCTGAACGCATTGTTATCCTTGGTGGTAAAGCCAATGGTATCTCTAAGCGTGTCGTTGAGGACTCTATTTTAGAGACTTACCCGACTGATATTACAGCAGTGGATGAGCATGTGCGCGAGCTTACCAACCGCTATAAAACCATTGCCGCTTCATTGCGCGAAGGGATTGATGTTGCGAGCGATGCGGGCGATGAAGATACCGCCGACTTATTGACTGAAGTTAGCCGTATTGTCGATAAAGATGCTTGGTTTATCGGTGCCAATGCGCCAAAGAAATAAGCATTTTATAGAAAAATGAAATATTATAATAAGTTATAGAAATAGAAAGGTCACTTTGAGAGTGACCTTTTTTATGTGTGCCAGTTTTATACAGTCATTTGATATAAAAGCGGTACGTTTAACTCAGATTTGAAAATAACAGGTTTAAAAAATACCTTTAATAATCTGCTTCATTTGCGGCAACAGCTCGCCTAGTTGTGCTTCGGTTGCACTGGTATCTTCAGGCAATGATTGCTGTAAAAAGGCAGCGGTAATTTGTGGTTGCTTGGCAAGGATACTTTGACCCATTTCAGTGTCGTAAAATTTAATTTGGGCATCAACTTCTGCTTGCGTATAGTAAGTCTTCGCTGCGCTGATATAAGCTTGGGTCAAGGTTTGCGCGTCTGTCGCATCGCCTATTCAATTACTCATAATTTTCGCATATTGACCTAAAACACTTTGGATTTGCTCTTGTAGCTGACGTTGACGCTTGTTTAACGACTTATCATTTATCTGCTGGCTGCCTTTTTGAACCTGATTTTGCGTTTGCATATTGATGGCATCGATAGCCGCCTGTTGGCCGTTGACGATAGATTGGATTTGCTCGTCAATATGCATCACTTGCATCAGCTTAATGATAGATACATCGGTCGGTGCTTGTTTATTATTATGCTGATTGGCAATCTTATTGACGTCCTTATTAACTGTATTGGGCTCGCTATGGATAATCAATTCTGCATTGGCATTTGCGATAGGAGCTGACATCAGCGTTACCACAACCAAGCTAAGTAACGGATTTATAATGGTAGTACGCTGGCGTGATTTTTTTATCGTAGCGTTATTAGAACGTTTCATATTAGGCTCTCATTATTATCGTTTTCGGTATTATATTTTTTAAATATTATGGATATCAGTTTTCAATTATTAATGTTCAGTGAGCAAATGAACGCTTTAAACAGTATCAGCTATTTGGTAAGTGTAAAATCTCAGCATTAGGCACTGACAACGTTATGATAGCTTCTTGAAATAACGGCTTGGCACGGAACTGATTTTCAATATCTTCAAATTTTTGTGCGATTTGTTGCTCTTTTTGGTTACCGGCGATGTCTACTGCGGCGACCATAAATATTTTTTTGGGTCCAACCCATTCTAAGTGTAAATAAGAGACACTATCGATATCAGGATGATTTAATAGCTCAGTTAATATGTAGTCATGCATTGTTTCTGAGACTTTATAGCCAACCAAAAAATCGCGATTACGATTGATCAAAAAGATGGCGACCATACCCAATAAGATACCAACCACAATCGAACCAAGCGCATCCCAAAACGGCTGTCCCGTATAAGCATGCATACCCATCGCCGCTGCCGCGACCACCAAGCCAATAACCGCGGCTAAATCTTCAAAGAAGACACCGCGCAAAGTTGGGTTTGAGGTATCAACAACATAACCAAGGGCGCTAACATTGATAGCCTTGCCATGCTTTTTACTTTGCAAATACGCTTGCGTTAGCGAGAAACCTTCAAGCACAAAAGCCACTGCTAAGATAATAAAGCCGATGGTATAGTTGGTTTCGGTCTCGGGCGCGTTCCATTCGGTAATACCGGTATAAATGGACACAATAGAACCTGCCATAAAGACGCCAAAGGCAGCAATCATCGACCACACATACGCCTCTTTACCGTAACCTAATGGATGACTCCTATCGGCAGGCTTAACCGCTTTTTTCTCGGCCACAATCAGCAACGTGCCATTGCCTGCATCTGCCCACGAATGCGCCGACTCCGCTATCATAGAAGCAGAACCGGTCATAAATGCGGCAACCGTTTTAGCAATCGCAATAATCAGATTTGCCCCAACCGCAATTAACACAGTGAGTAATGAGGAAGATTTTTTGTCATCCTCTTTTTTATCAGCATTGGTTGCAGAATAGGAGGAAGTGCTTGTAGTATCAAGGGGCACGCTATCAACGCCCCGCGCACGACCAGCTTGCGGTATTGATTGCTCTATAGATTGGGATTCTGATGGCTTTGCAGGTTTTGAACTCATGTGAGTCTCTGTCAATGGTCTATTTAATGGGTTAAAGCAGTCAAATAACACAGTCGAACCATAAGTATGCACGGTTTTAACTGTTTATTTGCCTGCCTTGTTTACCATTAAATTTAACCAAAAACCTAGCCTTGGTCAGTAAGGTTTTCGTGAGACTTTGTTTAAGTATTGATGGTCTTAATAGCTTTAAAGATTTGGGAGTGTCCCATTTTACGAGAACCCTACTGGATATGGCGATGCTGAGAAAGCTCGCCTATCATACATTTTCGATGATATGATTTATCCGTCATGTGATTAGAGTTTAGCTCTTACTATCTGAATTGTCGCTAATCATTTTATTAATATCGCAGCTAGGACGATGCGAGACTTCCATACGCAAGTTTTTACGGGCTAAGCCGGCATCAAAACGACATTGCTGCATCTCATTTTTAATCTCAAGCGCAGGGACTGGCGTTGGCTTACCATTGTCATCAATCGCCACCATGGTAAAATAGCAGCTATTGGTATGGCGAATCGTGCGGGCGCGCACGTCTTCTGCTTCTACACGAATACCCACTTCCATGGAGGTTCTACCGACATAGTTGACACTTGCCGCAAAGGTAACCAGCTCACCGACGTAAATAGGCTCACGAAACATCACTTGATCGACCGATAGCGTCACAACGTAACTACCACTATAGCGACTGGCGCAAGCATAAGCGACTTGATCAAGCATTTTGAGTAAATCACCACCATGTACATTGCCTATAAAGTTTGCCATATCGGGCGTCATCAGTACCGACATATACAATTCATGGTTTAAAGGGGCGCTTTTGGCAGTGGAGCTGGTATTGTATTGCGACATAATATTCCTTACCGTTATCAGAGACCTATCTATTTTGAATGTCCGTTATACAGTAGCCTCTGATAAATCGCAAATAAATGCCTATTAGAGGATACTATTTATGAAAAGGTAATGATTCAGCACAGTATTGGCTTGTTAGTTTATTTATAGGCATATAACTTTTATCGATATCTCAATTGCCAATTTTTAGCTAAAACCCTTGTAAAAGGGCTTATCTAGCAAGTAAAAGGACAATATTTGCTAAATAAGCAAAAAAAGCTTGACGTATTTTTTATCTTTGCTAGAATACGCCCCACTTAGCAAGAACTCGTTAGAGACTTTCTAAGCTCGCAGTAAGCCATTAAACACTTACCGCTTATTCTCCAATAGCTCAGTTGGTAGAGCAACGGACTGTTAATCCGTGTGTCCCTGGTTCGAGCCCAGGTTGGAGAGCCATATTTTAGTAGTAAATTTTTTGAGTCATCTTTGATTCGATTATGGCATTTGCCAAGACCCTCATCACTTTGATGGGGGTTTTTTTATGGCTGTTTTTCCATTTTATAAATATCTAACGCATAAAATCGTTAATCCAATATCCTTTTCTCTTAGTTCTGCAGAGCTTATAACCTCAGCTACATTCTTAAATATATGCAATGCACGCAAATAGATTTTGCCCTACTCCACTCGACCTTTATTAACCATCAAAACATAAAACAAAAGCATTTATACCCAGACTATTGTACGATAACCTCAAACGAGCAAACAATTTGACCTTGTAACGCTTGGCGATTAGAGTGTTCGTCCCCATTATTTATTTTTATAATAAAACCTTTATACCTATATATACTGTCTGTATGTTAACCCTTCACCATTCAAGGACTGGATTTTTATGAGTCACACTGAACAAATTACTTCTTCTGATAACACTCATTATTTAAACCATACTTTTTTTGAGCCAAGCGATGCTAGCACGGCGATTACTGCTACCTTGCTGATTGTGCATGGGATGGCGGAGCACAGTGGCCGCTATGCAGAGTTTGCGCAGTTTTTAGCGGATAATGGCATTGCGGTTGCCACTTATGATCAGCTTGGTCATGGGCAGACCGTTAAATCAACCGATGATTTGGGTTTTTTTGCTGAAGAGCATCCGGTACAGTCGTTATTAAAAGACGTTATTATCATGGCAGACAGCCTAAAGGCGCGCCATCCTAACGTACCGCATTTTGTCATGGGTCACTCGATGGGCTCGTTTATTGTGCGTAACGTCCTCAAGCATCATGCACAGAACTTTACTGGTGCAATCCTAATGGGCACGGCTGATGCCAATCCATTAACCAAGGTACTGTTGCCGATTAATAAAATCTTAGCAAAAGCCGCTCCTAGAAAGCCAAATACCGTCTTTGCCAACGTGATGAATAAAGTGCTCAATAGTAAGCTTGATAATCGTATTTCTACTTCGAAATTTGCGTGGCTAAATGAAGATCCTGCGGCTATCGAAGCGTACGAAGCCGATCCATTGACGGGTTTTGACTTTACCAATAATGGCTTTTTGACCTTGTTCACCTTAATGGACGCTGGTCTCAATAAAAACTGGGCGACAACAATTGCCAAAGGCTTTCCTATGTTATTGGTCAGTGGTGAGAACGATCCTATTGGCGATATGGGTAAAGGCATCCGCAAAATTGCCAGCCGTTTAGAAAAACAGAACTTTAGTGATGTCAAGCTTCAGCTTTATCCGCACATGCGCCATGAGCCACTTCATGAGCAGAATAAAGCATTGGTTTATCAAGACATCTTAGAATGGATAACGAGCCATACTCCTAATTAATAGCAGCATTAGTCATGAATAACAGCACTGCTACTGGCGCTTAAGTTATTTGCTAAAAGTCGCCAAATTAGCGACAATACAGCAAGCCCGTTTTTTAGTTAAAACGCTTTTATTCACTTTATTAGCACCGCTCTTTTTATTCGTTTTTATTTACCTTCCATCAATTTTAGGAATATTTATGTCATTGCAACAAACCATTGAACAAGCCTTTGAAAATCGTAACGAATATAGCCCAGCAACCATGCCAAAAGACGTACGCGATGCCATCAATGAAGTGCTTGAGCAACTAGACAACGGTAGCTTGCGTGTGGCAGAGAAAAAAGCTGGCGAATGGGAGGTCAATCAGTGGGCTAAAAAAGCGGTTTTATTATCATTTCGTTTAAATGATAACTATGTCCAAGCTGCGGGCGAACACGTGCAGTTTTATGATAAGGTGCCAACGAAGTTTGCCAACTGGACAGAAGCGCAGTTTAAAGAAGCCGGCGTACGCGTGGTACCACCAGCGGTTGCTCGTAAAGGCTCATACATCGCAGCGGGTGCCGTCTTGATGCCATCGTACGTTAATATTGGCGCTTATGTCGACCAAGGGGCGATGATCGATACGTGGGCTACGGTTGGTTCGTGTGCCCAAATCGGTAAAAATGTGCATTTATCAGGCGGCGTTGGTATCGGCGGTGTCTTAGAACCTCTACAAGCCAATCCAACGATTATTGAAGACAATTGCTTCATCGGTGCGCGCTCTGAAATCGTTGAAGGCGTGATTGTAGAAGAAGGCTCAGTAATTTCTATGGGCGTGTTTATCGGGCAATCAACGCGCATTTATGACCGCGAAACGGGCGAGATTCATCGCGGCCGTGTACCAGCAGGCTCAGTCGTTGTACCCGGTAGCTTGCCATCAGAAGACGGCACTCACAGCTTATATGCTGCCATTATCGTGAAAAAAGTCGATGCGCAAACCCGTGCTAAAACCTCAGTCAATGAGTTATTACGTTTAGCCTAATGCTCTATTTATTACGTTAATTGTTTTTATCATAAAAGATGCTGAGGCTGACTCCAGCATCTTTTTTAATGCTTTATGGCAGGTTAATAGCAGCTTAATGGCAAGTTTAATGGCAAGTTTAATGTAAGACATTACGTTATAATCTGCCTCTCGTTTGGATACTGAAACTCCGAGCGTTAGACAGATTATTAAGCCCTTTTTATTTGATAAATGCTCACGGCATTATCAATCTCTAACTGTATTTGAAAATATTATGAGTGAGTTATCTTTACGCACATCATTGATTCCTGTCACCGACCCTGAAGCAGGGTTACGTTTGACCGAAATTTTTTATTCGCTGCAAGGTGAAGCGCTGACCTCAGGATTGCCGACGATATTTGTGCGCTTGACCGGCTGCCCGCTGCGCTGCGTCTATTGTGATACCGAATATGCCTTTAGTGGCGGCGAACGTCATTCGCTAGAAGCCATTATCACGACCATCAAAAGCTATCCGTGTAAGCGTATCTGCTTGACTGGTGGCGAGCCATTAGCGCAGCCAAATGCCATTGAATTAATGCAGCGTTTGTTAAATGAGGGTTATGAGATATCGCTTGAAACTGCCGGCGCGCTGACGGTAGAAAATGTGCCGCCCACAGTCAGTAAAGTGATGGACCTGAAAACGCCAAGCTCAGGTGAAGTCGATAAAAACCTTTGGTCAAATCTTGACTATCTTACGGCGCACGACCAAATCAAATTTGTCATTATGAACCGCGCTGATTATGAGTGGGCGAAAGAAAAACTGCTTGAGCATCAGCTGGATAAATTGGTTGGTACGGTTTGGTTTTCACCGATGTTTAATGTCGCAGAAGATGTAGCCGATAGTAAAGCAATAAGCAGCCCTGAGGTGCCCTTACTGGCACGTGAGCTGGCTGAATGGATGCTAGCAGACGCCTTACCGGTACGTTTTCAATTGCAATTACATAAGATTATTTGGGCCGATGCTAAAGGTAAATAACCGCCTGATATCTGCATAAGTCGTGCAAAATGACAGTCAAAATAAATAGATAAATCAGCAACCTAAAGATAAAAGATAAAAGATAAATACACTCTAAATAGCTAACGAGCCGACTGCAAGGACGCATGAATGGTCAAACTGATTTTATTGGGCTTATTGGCGGGGGCGTTCTTTAGCTCGACATTTATTTTAAATGAGCTGATGAGTAATGCCGGTGGTCATTGGTTTTGGTCAGCAAGCCTACGCTATATTTTTATGTGGCTGATTATTACCGCCATTATTATCCTGCAACATGGTTTTGGTCGCATTCAAGCGCTAACGACCATTTTTCGTCAGCATTGGGGTTTTTGGTGCCTTACCGGCAGTATTGGCTTTGGGTTATTTTATACCGGCATTTGCTATGCGGGCGATCACGTCGCAGGCTGGGTCGTTGCCGCTACCTTTATGTTTACCGTGGTGACAAGCCTTATTGTATTAATGGCATTTGGACAAAGGTTTGACAAGAAATTTATCATTTATGCCTTTTTGGTCTTTATCGGAGTGGTATTGGTCAATGTCAGCGAAGGCTTACGCGCCTCTGCCCTAGCCGATATTGATAGCGCGCCGATGGCAGAAATGCTGCTTTACGGTGCCCTACCTGCATTAATCGCCGCTTTTAGTTACCCTATCGGCAATCAGCTGGTCTGGCAAGTCTCACACAACTCGCGTAAACACAATTCTCGTAAACACAGCGAGAAGCTGCAACCAGCGCGAGAAGCCAATAGTAAGCTTCATAACAATAAAAATCATAACGTCGATGCTAACCAAGCACTTATCTCAGAAGCTTACAATTTATCAGATGCCCTAAATAGTGCAGCTGATAATAGCATGACGTTAAAGACAAATCCTACCATCGAAGCTAAACCCGCCTCTACCTTACAAAACCTCATTGCTCGTATTCCTGCTATCGAAACGACACTCCTACAAAATGCCTTTAACAAAATTTGGCTCATGACCCTCGGTAGCTTGCCATTTTGGGTAATTTTAGGCGTACTCATACATCCCGAACCACCCGCAACCACACAAATTTTTAACACCTTGCTAGTCGCACTGTTGGCTGGAGTGGCTGCGACGAGCATATTTCTTTATGCGCGTGAACAAGCGGTAACCTCAAGTGAGGTGGCAGGCGTTGACTCGACCCAAGCCAGCGAGGTAATCTTTGCTTTAATTGGCGGTATACTATTGTTGAATAACACGCTACCCTCAGCATTGGGATTGGTCGGTATTGGGCTAATTATGCTAGGGCTTATATTGTTTGCAAAAGACGGTTGAGGCTCAAATAAATCATGATAAGTAACTTTATTTTTCCTGATATTCTGCTGTATTTATTAGATATGGTGGGCGTCATTGCTTGTGCCATTGCGGGTACTTTGCTGGCGCAGCATAAAGGCTTTGATATTGCTGGCTGTATTTTGGTTTCTATGGTCAATGCCATTGGCGGCGGTACATTACGTGATATGGCGCTGGATCGCCATCCGCTATTTTGGATGACTGACCTTAACTATGTCATCGTCATTACCGTCACCTCGCTTATTCTACAAATTTTCTTTCATTTGTATCATAAGATTGATAAAGCGCTTAAGTTCTTTGATGCGATTGGGCTGGCGGCTTTTAGTGTGATTGGTTTTAAAGTGGCTTTGGCGCAAGATGTGTCGCCGGTTATTGCGGTTATGATGGGGGTTTGGACGGCGATTATTGGTGGCTTATTACGTGATATTATCTGTAATGAGATACCTTTGCTACTACAGCGCGAAATTTATATCACTGCCAGTATTGCAGGGTCTTTGACTTATTTGGCGCTTGATTACTGGGGCGTTGACGCGGTTACCAATGAATTTATGATGTTATTTATCATCTTTGCCGTGCGTATGCTGGCGCTTAAATTCGATTGGCACCTGCCTTCTATTCGCTTGGTCGATTAACGAATTAGTCGTTTAGCCGCTTATCATCATGGCCGAAAAAATAGCACTGTTTTAATATCCATGCTTTAATATCGCTGCTTTAATGAGAAAAACGCATGCTCACCATTGCTTTAGATGCTGAATTGATTACTACTTTTGACCCGCGCTCGCTGATTTATCTGTTTGATATGATTGGGATTGTCGCTTGTAGTATTTCAGGCACGATACTAGCCAAGCATAAGAACTTTGATGTCTTTGGCTGCTTACTGGTATCGATTGTGACTGCCATCGGCGGCGGTACGGTGCGCGATGTGATTTTGGATCGTCATCCGCTGTTTTGGATGGTGGATATGAGCTATCTGACGGTTATTACCTTCTCTTCACTGGTGATGCAGATATTCTTTCACCCCAACTCTAAACGCGTCGATAAGTTCCTAAAACTCTCCGATACCATTGGGCTGTCAGCCTTTACCTTAATCGGCATCAAAGTTGCTGATAGTATGGGCGCCAATGTGCCGGTGGCATTATTATTGGGGGTAATTACGATTATTGTCGGCGGTATCATCCGCGATATGATTTGTAATGAAATTCCATTAGTGCTACAGCAAGAAATTTATATCAGTGCCGCTTTAACAGGCGGTATCCTTTACTTTGCGCTGCACAATCTTGGCGTGACCGCTTGGATTGCTGATATCTCGGCAATGGCGACGATTTTCACCTTGCGCATGCTTGCCATTCGTTATGACTGGCAATTTCCAACCATTGAATGGAAATATTAAAGTATTCAAGCCTAGCAACTACTAGCTTTCCTCTACTGTTTCTTTTACCAGCGCCAAATCTTTAACCATCAACTGTAAGCTTTGTTTGCCATTCCACTCATTAATGTCTAGCTGGAATAATAAATGCACTTTTTCGGCGCGGTAATCCCAAGCACTACTATCAAAATTGAATTGTATTGCCTCAATCGGATATTGCACATCGGGATAACGTAGCGACAATTTAAGATGTTTGTCTTTTAATACTTTAAAGCTTAATACCTCAAATACGCCGTCAAATATCGGCGGCGCAAAGCCATGACCCCAAATGCTGGCATTCGCTAGATGCTCTGCAAACCATAAGCTAAAGTCACCCGCTTGCAGCTCACCGTCGGTGAATTTTTGCTCAGCAAATACTTCATCATCCATCTGCGCCATCACTTCGTTAAACGCGGTCACAAAGCCATCAAAATTACGACGTTTGATGGTTAAACCTGCGGCCATGGCATGACCACCAAAGTGGCTGATTAAATCAGGATAACGTTCGGCAACTTGCTCAATCGCATCACGAATATGCACGCCTGCGATAGAGCGCGCCGAGCCTTTGATGGCATCGTCGTCACCCGTGCGTTCTGTATCCGCTGGCGCAAAAACGATACTGGGCAGATAATGGCTTTCTTTTAAACGTCCAGCGACAATACCGATAACCCCTTGATGCCAATCGTCTTGATATAAAATAATGCTGCGATTTTTATTATCAGTCGCCTGTTTCTCAGTTTTAGGCTGAATAAGATTTTCATCGCTCTCGTCAGCCCTATTATTAACATCAGCAGTATTAACATCACCAGTATTAACATTAGCATTAGCATTAGAATCAGTAGCAGCTAACGCTTGTACAATGCTATCTGCTTGCGCGCGCATCTCGCCTTCGACATGACGGCGCGTACGGTTAAGCTGCTCAAGCTCTTGCGCCAAACGCTGTGCGGTGCTCCAGTCATCGGTTAATAAGCACTCGATACCGATACGCATATTGTCCATACGCCCAGCGGCATTGATACGCGGACCTAAAACAAAACCAAAATCCTGCGCCTGTAATTGCTTAGGGTCACGACCCGCTTGTTCAAGCAGTGCCAATATCCCAAGCGAGCAGCGCCCTTGACGAATGGCATTTAACCCATGATGGACTAAAATGCGATTGTTTTTATCAAGTACACCCACATCGGCAATCGTCCCAAGCGCGACCAAATCTAAATACTGGCTGACTTGTACGCTAGACTTGCCTGCTTCGCGGCGTAATTTTGCTAGTCGTCCAAGCACATAAAACGCCACGCCGACACCGACCAATGCCTTACTGCTAAAGTGACAGCCGAGCTGATTGGGATTGACCACCGCTTCTGCAGGCGGTGTCTCTTTGGTGGTCAGGTGATGGTCAGTAATAATGACAGTGATACCATCAGCCTGCGCCCGCGCCACACCGTCGTGGCTTGAGATACCATTATCCACCGTCACAATCATGTCGGGCTTATAAGTCTTGATACCTAACTCGACAATCTCTGGCGTCAGACCATAGCCATACTTAAAACGGTCAGGTACTAAAAAATCAACGACTGCGCCCATCTTCGTCAGCGCACGCATCATCAATGCGGTACTGGTTGCTCCATCGCAATCAAAATCACCAACAATTAAAATACGCTGCCCTTCATCGATAGCAACATCTAATAGACGCACCGCTTCCGTGACGCCATGCAGCATTTCGGCTGGCAGTAAACCAGACAGTCCTGTTTCAAGCTCATCAGGCGCAGTGATACCGCGACCAGCATAAAGCCTAGCAAGGGTAAATGATTGGGCGGCAAGTGGTTGCAACGCGGCGGGCAACTCGTCGATGCGAGTGCTGGTATAACGGGGGGTTAAATTTAGCATGTTGGTATTCTACTGGCTTTGGCAGATAGCCACAATGGGAATTTTTAGTACTGTCGTCTAGGTTTAACGATTGCGTTGGTGGGTCTGATGGCGTAATTTATATTCCATATATTTTCTAGTCAACTTTAAATAAAATGAATCTACTAAATTATTAAGCGCGGCTTGAATAGGTTTTTCTTGCTTGCTGTGCCTACGCAGACAGAGGCTGCAAAAAACATATTCAAGCGCCGCTGTATTTTGTGTGTATTAAATTTACTCTATGCCAAACAAGGGTTATATATGGCGCATTTCTAAATCCCTGCTTGCTAAGCCGTTACTTATTTACAAAAACGGTGCAGAGTGACTGTAATTTTCTGCATTTTGCTACAAAGCAATGATTGTATGGGGCGTATAAATCCATAAAATGGTAAACATCTAAGATGACTTATTAGAAAATCATAAGATACTTATCATTTTTGCAATTTTTTCTTTTAATATATTAACCATTTTCTGTTTTTTAAACATTTTAAGGACGCTCTATGAAAACCACTCCGCTTGCTGAAAAACTGCCTAATACCATCGATCCAAATTTAGATCTTGAACAAGTTAAAAAAGACTGCGAAAAATTGGTCAAAAAACGCGCTAAGCTGTCAGCAGGTGTTGCCATCGTTCCAGTACCATTTTTTGACGTGGCAGTTGATGCCAGCATGCTAACCATGCTATTACCTGAGATTAGCGAACGTTTTGGTCTGATTGAAGGTCGTCAGTCTGCCATTGATTTAGAGTCACGCGCCATTCATTGGGCGGCGCTAAAAGACCGTACCGTTGACTTTGCAGGCTTAATGGCAACACGTGGTATCGTGAAAAAGACCGTCCAAGGCTTTGGTGGTCGTATCGCAGCCAAGCAAGTGACCAAATTTATTCCACTTGGCGGACAAATGGTTGCGGCAACCATGGGTTATATGATTTTCAAAAAAATCGCTACCGACCATATCAATGAATGCTATAACTTGGCAAAAGATATTCAGCAAAAGCAACATGGTAAGAATGTCTAAACATATAACGAATTAAAAGCTTAATAACTAATTAATAACTTAATAAGAAGCTAAAAAACAAACCCAGCTAAGAATCTCTTAGCTGGGTTTTCTATTTAAATTTAATTACATAAAGTATATTATGGCAAACTTCTAGCTACTTTTTACACCAAACTTCTAACTATTTTGTTTGGCAATCCAGTTTTGCATTTGCTCAATCTCAGACTGCTGAGCGTCAATAACAGCTTGCGCTAGCTTACGCATTTCGGCATCTTTACCATATTTCAGCTGTACTTTTGCCATATCAACCGCGCCGACATGATGCGGCAACATACCACGTGCAAAGGCCATATCAGGATTAGGATCAGCAATACCCGCCATCATCTCATCATGCATGGCGTCCATACCATCGGCATAGGCTTGTTGCATGGCTTTGGTATCAGGTGTGGCTTCAGCTGCATCAGGATGATTGGCTAGCCACGTTTGCATTTGCTTAATTTCTGCTTGTTGAGCATCGATGATGTCTTGTGCCAGCTGGCGCATCTCTTTATCAGTACCATATTTCAGCTGAATCTCTGCCATATCAACGGCGCCAATATGATGACCTAGCATCCCTTTGGCAAAGGCGGCATCTGGATCGTTATACTCCATCCCGACCATCATCTCGTCATGCATCTTTACCATAGAGTCATTAGACCTCTTGCAAAAGTACCGTTTTATTGACCTCCGCTAACAGAGTATCAAGGGCTAGCAATGACTTATGCAAGAGATCTATTGTATGCTTGATGCATCGGCGTCATATGTTCAGCACCTGCCATCGTGCCCGCTGACATATCGTGACCGGCGTGTGGATCCGCGGCGGCTGCAGTATCGTTAACATTATCAGTATCATTAACTACCGCTGTCTCTTCTGTAGCAGCTGCAGTTTCAACCTTGTCCTTGTCATTGGCAGGCTGACAGGCACTGATTAATAATGCCGCACTAATACTAGCGGTGAGAACAACAAGACGTGAATGATGAGTGATTTTCATGGTATATCCTTTATGTAAGTAGACAATAAAAAATGGTAAATCAGTTAAGATTTACCAATAAAAAACTATTAAACGAATGTGCTAAATGCCGCTACGTTAGAATCATCAGTGAGAATTTTACATATAGGTTCATTTTTTCTTGTTCTGAATGATTCATAAAGCCGTCTTCCTCTACACGACTCAGGTCGTTATGACTGCCTTTACATTGCTTAGGCTATTTAAAAGTCAACCTATTGCAAAAGGTACTTCTTCTTTTATTAGTTTCTTTTATGAGTTTCATATTGTATGAGCTTATAACTGCTGCTCAGCAGATTCAATATCTGCATATACTTGGTTTGTACCGTCTTTGTTTATTTGCATAATCTGATAAGGTGCAAATTGCCCTTGATATTCCATACCCGGACTGCCGACTGGCATACCAGGAACAGCAAGCCCGATGGCTTGTGCCGGTGGATTGGCTAAAAACTGAGCGACATATTTTGCTGGTACATGACCCTCAAACACATAACCGTCGGTTGTGACCGCAGTATGGCACGAGCGCATCTCTGTCGGCACGCCATAACGGTCTTTGAATAATGACAAATCTTTTGGATGCTGGCTCGTCGCTGTAAGGCCATGATTTTGCGCATGCTCTATCCAGTCTTTACAGCAGCCACAATTGACATCTTTATAGACGGTCGCTGAAACGTTTTTGAGTAAATCAGAATATTGGGCTTTAGCATTTATCGTAGCAGACTGATTAGGGTTTTCTAAATTATCCGCCGATGTATTATTCAGCGAAACTTGGGTTTGCGCCGAGTTCAAACTAGCTGCCTCAGTACCTACATTAGTATCTGCTTGATTACAGGCAAAAAGCGTCGACGCCGCTAATATTATAAAGCTGCCGCGTAAAGCTTTTTTCGTTAGCTGATTAGGTTTTAGCTGGCGCGATTTAAACTGACGACTAAATTTAGTGGCAAGGATAACCATAGTAAATATCTCGTTAATGATAAAAATGGCAGGTATTTTTAGAAATGCATGGCGTTGATAGTTGTAGTAATAGTTAGAGCAATAAAGCTCTAGCATTAAAATAGTAAATAAAAAGTATAACAACGTCAGTCTGACAAGCAGATGACGCTAAGATGACAATTTTGTCATCTTGCCAGCTTAGCATAGGAATAGCGCTCACATTACTCTATGATTGATGGCAGAAAATTCAGGAATATCGCAACTGCGCTAGCATAATAAAAAAGCAAAGAGTCTGAACTTAAACTGCCTTTTCATTAACCGCTTTTTATTAACCGTTTTTTATTAGAAAACATCTTTAATTAAGCCCTAAAAAAGCCCTGCCATTGCAGAGCTTTGTTATTTTTAGCGTTGTTAATGATTCAGATAATTAATCGTTCACTGGATTATCAGGTTGGTAGTTTGAATGTGATGGTTTTGCAAAGGCAAACTTAACCACCTGCAATGCCACACAAACGGCACCAGTGATCAAGACCACGTCACCAAAGGTACGAATCCAACGCAGTGTCTGCAAGAAATCTTGCTGTAAGAAGCCTTCACTACGAGCGTACCATAAGCCTTCGGTCATTGATGCGTGCGCTTGGAAAATACCAATTGGTAATAAACTGGTGACAATCATCAATACCAAGCCTGCATTTAATGCCCAAAAACCCGTTTTGATAAGATTTTCACTAAACACATAATCTGGACGGATATAACGCATGACCAGTAAGACAAAACCAATCGCTAAGAACCCATAGACCCCAAATAAAGCGGCATGTGAGTGAACGGCTGTGGTATTTAACCCTTGTAAATAAAACAGTGACACAGGTGGGTTAATCATAAAGCCGAACACGCCTGCTCCCAACATATTCCAGAAGGCGACGGCAACGAAACACATGATAGGCCATTTGAGCTTATCCATCCATGGCGCTTGACGCTGCATAGACCAATGCTCATACCCTTCATAACCTAGTACCACTAAAGGTACAACTTCCAAGGCACTAAATGAGGCGCCGATTGCCATGACTGGCGTGGTTGTGCCTGAGAAGTATAAATGGTGGAAGGTACCGGGTACACCGCCGAGCATAAATAGCGCCGCAGAAGCGATGGCAGAACCAGTGGCGATTTTTTTATTAACCAAGCCTAAGTTATAGAAAATAAAAGCCAATGATACGGTGGCAAATACTTCAAAGAAGCCTTCTACCCATAAATGTACCACCCACCAGCGCCAGTATTCCATGATGGTTAAATGTGTACGCTCGCCGTAGAACAAGCCAGCACCATAAAATAAACCCACGCAAACAACTGATGCAAAGAATATCGCGAGTAAGTTTTTATCGCCCGGTTGTTTAAATGCTGGTAAGCAACCACGGGTCATTAATACCAACCAGAACAATATGCCGACCCATTTTAAAATCTGCCAGAAGCGACCAAGGTCAATAAATTCATAGCCTTGATGACCAAACCAGAAGTTGTATTTCGCCGGCATAATGCCAGCAATGGCAAAGTATTGGCTAATAAATGAGCCAACGACGACGATAATTAACGCCACCCAAAGTATATCAACGCCCAATTTTTGATACTTAGGGTCTTTACCGCCATTGATAAGCGGTGTTAAGTACAAGCCTGCCATCAAGAAAGCAGTGGCAATCCAAAATAATGCGGCCTGAATATGCCACGTACGCACCAGCGAATATGGGAAGTAATCGGCGACGGCAATACCGTAAAACTCTTGTCCTTCAACGGTATAATGCGCGACGAAACCGCCAATAAATACTTGAAAGACAAACAACCCCATGACTAAAACACCGTATTTCGCCAAGGCTTTTTGCGACGGCGTTAACGCTATTTTGGTTAATGGGTCAGCGTTTGGTGTGATTTCCTTGACGTCTTCTTCTTTACGTAAAAATGACCAACCCCAAATAAGGAAACCCACCCCAGCAATTAAGAACACCACACTGGCGATAGACCACATGATATTTTCTGAGGTTGGGACGTTATCAATTAGCGGCTCATGCGGCCAGTTATTAGTATAAGTCGCATTGGTACCCGGACGTTCGGTAGACGCCATCCACGTGGTCCAAAAGAAAAAGTTGGTCAGTTTTTGTCTGTCTTCAATATCTGCCAAAGTATTGTTTTTCATGGCAAAGTTTTCACGCGACTTTTGCAAGGACGGCTCATTACCATACAAGCCAATATAGTAAGGCGCGACTTCATTGATGGCAGCGATACGCGTATCGGACAACACCACTTGATTTTTATCATTGGTATTGCTACCACGGTATTCTTTTTTCAACTGCGCATTGAGCACCGCTCTTTGATCGTCTGTGGTGGCGGCAAAATCATGCCCATATAACTCCTGTGCCCTGATATCTAACCAAGCGACAAGCTCTCTATGTAACCAATCTGCCGTCCAGTCAGGCGCTTGATAGGCACCATGCCCGAGTACTGAGCCAAGCTGCTGGCCACCGGTACGCTGCCAAGCAGATTGACCATCTAAAATATCTTCTTCTGTGATTAAAACCTTCCCATTGCTGTCAATATACTGATCAGGGATAGGAGGTGCGGTACGATACACTTCCACGCCGCCCCAGCCTAAAAAGGTAAAGGTAACCACGAGGACGGCGATTAAGCCCCACCAATACTTCTTGTACTCGCCCATATCTTGCTCCTACTGGCTAGATAGATGATTTGAACACTTAAACATTTATTTAAAATGAATTTTTATAAGCGTTATGATTCCAAAAATGAAAAAAATAATGTTGCCCGTCGCGATAAGTCTATTGATAGCTATGATTAATAGTTCTGCAAATATTAAGCCTACTGTCTTAGTCTTAGTCTTGGTTTTAATATTTAGGTAAGAATAAAGGTTAATAGCTTAAATTTAAGATTACCTCACTGACCCATTGATAGACTTTATCGCTTCGATAGCTAAAAGTATTTGATGAGTATTTACATCTAGCATCAAACTGGAAACATAATAACATTCATTTAATATGAATGTTAATAGTTATTTCTATTTATTCTTATAATCATAATAAACTGTACCGCTCATTCTTTATAAAATAAGCCATTAACCTCGCTATAAATTTCCAAAACATTGGGGCGAATATCAAAGCCAGTTAAGGGATTGTGCATAATGAATAGGCATAAAAAAACCAGATAGCATTGAACTATCTGGTACGTGGTTAAATTACTCTAAAACCAATATCGTGCTAATTATTTAGCGTTTGATAACACCTGATAACTACGCTCAATCACCGGCGCATCAACCATATTACCGTCAACTTTAAAGACTGCCTGCCCACTGCGCTCATATTCTGTGACCACACGTTGGGCAAATTCAAGCTCGCTAACCGTTGGTTGCAGTGACTGCTTGACGACGTCAACTTGCTTAGGATGGATACAAAGCATGCCGGACATGCCCATCTGCGACCATAGCTGCACACGATGATGCAGCCCTTTATTATCATTAAAATCTGCATACACACTGTCAATCGGCGCGAGCAATTGGTGGACTTTTGAGGTCAGGATAAGCTGATAACGAATTTGATTGGCAATAATATCCGCTGATGCTGTGCCCACTTGCACTTGTAAATCATTGCATAAATCTAAAAAGCCATAGCTAAATGCAAGCAGCCCTGAAGCTTTTGCCATCTCCTCAATACGGTATAAGCCCATAGCATTTTCTATCAAGGCAATCACGGGCAGCCCCGCTTCTTGATACACCTTTTCGATATCTGCTGGCTGTTCAGCTTTTGCTAACAGAACACCTGCTAGCTTAGGCAATTGCTGACATAGCGCTAAATCTTTAACAAATTCTGCGCTGCTCGCTTGATTAATACGTAGCCAAATCGGGCGATAGCTTTTAGCGTCATGCTCAGCATCATAATATGCTTTTAGTGCTACGCGAGCTTGGGCTTTGTCTACTTGCGCAACCGCATCTTCTAAATCAACAATCACCGCATCTGCCCCACTAGCAAAGGCTTTTGCTACCCGATCTATTCGCGTTGCCGGAACAAATAACCATGTCTTGGTAGCCGCAAGCGATTCAATCATTACTCGGTAATTTTGCGATTCAGTACGGGTATCGCTGCTCGTGTTTTTATGGGCAGGCTGATTGCTAGAAGCTGACATGCTTAGTTCCCATAGATAGATAGGTAAATAAATAGATGAATAGGTAAATAGTCATCTTAGCAACATTTAGCGTGATTGTGCCATGACAAAAGCGCTTGTCATAGCACAATCACTGTATAGCTACCCTAGATTATTAAGACTCCTCTGGTTTATCAAATAACTTCTCGATAGGTTTACTATGGATTTTGGAGCTATTAAACAGTGATTTATTACCGCTATCACCTTCTGTCCAAAAGTTAATATTAAACTGGGCATCGTCACTTAATTCTACGCGGTGCCAATATTGAGGCGGGCTGACCGCAAACTGCCCAGCGTTAATAACCACTGTCTTTTCTGGTTCAGTGGCCGCTTCATCAGCAAAGCCATAAAAGGTCACCGTCCCTTGCATGACACAAATTTGTCCGTAGACGCCTTCCGCCGTATTGTGATGGGTTAACAAGGCGTTAGGCACTTTATCTTTGGTGAAGAAGTGTGTTGAACGTTTTATTTTCCAATGGCTTGGAATGACGGGATTGGGATTGGTGGTGCTAGTGGTATTTTTAGTATTCGTAGTATTTGTAGTGGCACTCATGATAACTCCTTGGCTAGTTTGCTTAATATAGGTTTTATTTCTCAATCTGCCTTAAAGGTTAATATTCAATTGAGAATAATTATCATTAATATAAAATAGCACTTTTTAAAAGGCTTTGCCAGCCTTGTATGAGTTTGATTATTAATAAAAATATAACGCCCAAAAATGCCTACCTACTCCCCATTAAGTAGTATAGAAAGTAGACCCTATACTGCTTTCGCTCAATAGTTATGACGCCCCCTTTATTGCTATCTTGTGCCCATTACCGGCATCAGAATTTATAATGGGGACATTATCATGCATGCAAAAGAATTACTCGAGGTTGAACGCCGTGAGATAAGGGCGCTTCACTATACGTGGATTGCTTTTTTTCTGACCTTTTATGTCTGGTTTAATATGGCGCCGCTGGCAACCTCGATGCTACAGACGGAAAGCTATTTAACCCCTGATCACATCAAATTATTTTTAATTGCCAACGTCGCGTTGACGATTCCGGGGCGCGTCATCGTTGGCATGGCATTAGACCGCTTTGGTCCGCGGCGCGTGTTTTCTATCTTAATGGTGGTGATGGCGATACCGACGTGGTTTTTCGCGTTTGGCGACTCTGCCATGCAACTATTCGTCTCGCGCTTATTCATGTCTATCGTCGGCGCAGGTTTTGTCGTCGGTATCCATATGACGGCATTGTGGTTTAAACCAAAAGATATTGGCTTTGCCGAAGGCTTTTATGCTGGCTGGGGAAATTTTGGTTCAGCAGCAGCGGCGATTACCATCCCAACTGTCGCTTTACAATTCTTTGGCGGCGATGATGGCTGGCGCTGGGCAATTGCTTTATCTGGTCTATTAATGGCGCTATACGGCGTGGCTTATTGGTTTTTAATTACCGATGGACCGGACGTCGGTACGCATAAAAAATCCCGTAAAGCTGGTGCGCTAGAAGTGTCGACTTGGAAAGACTTGTGGTTATATTGCTTATTTATCGTTCCTTTATACGGCGTATTGGGATTGCTGGTGTATCGCACCCAAGCGATGGGATTTTTAAGTGCGACGGGCGCTATCATTGCTTATAGCGTGATTGTATTGATGGTCATTTATCAGATTTATAAAGCCATCAGTGTCAATGTGCCCATGCTGAAAGCCGGTATTCCAGAAGACGATAAATACCCCTTTAAATCGGTGGCGGCGCTGAATGTCAGCTATTTTGCCAACTTTGGTGCAGAGCTGGCGGTGGTTTCCATGCTACCGATGTTCTTTGCTGCGACTTGGAAACTTGACCCGACTGCGGCTGGTTTGATTGCCTCTACCTTTGCCTTTGTCAATTTATGGGCGCGCCCACTTGGCGGTTATATCTCTGATAAAGTCGGTAATCGTCGTTTGGTGATGCTGATTTATATGTTCGGTATTGGCATTGGTTTTGCGCTGATGGGTATGCTTAATGCCGAATGGCCGCTATTTATCGCCGTGGTCTTTACCATTCTATGCTCGGTGTTTGTACAAGGGGCAGAAGGCGCGACCTTTGGGATTATTCCTTCAATTAAACGTCGTTTGACCGGTCAAATATCAGGCATGGCAGGCGCTTATGGTAACGTTGGCGCGGTATTCTACTTATTTATTTATACCTTTGTAGAGCCCAATCAATTCTTTTATATCATTGCAGTCGGCGCATTGATTGCATGGGTCGTCTGTTATTTTTGGTTGGCAGAACCCGAAGACGCCTTTGGTGATGAATATAAAATGTCATCCGTTGATCGTCAAATTGCGGCAGAAAGTAAGTACTAGAAATAAGTAATAAAAGCTGATATTAGCCGTTAATATTTATATCAAAAACTAAGACATCACAATCATACTCTCAGATTGTTATGTCCAAAACTAAAAACCCACCTAGCATATTGTTAGGTGGGTTTTCAGTTTTAGATAAATGGCTAATTAGATAAATAGCTACTTAGATAAATGGTTAACCGTCCATACCGCCGCTTCTACCCGTGTTCGCAAACCGGTTTTATTGAGGATATGCTTGACGTGTACTTTTACCGTTGATTCGGCAATATCCAAATTATTGGCAATCATCTTATTACTCAGCCCCTCAGCAATCATCTGAATGACTTGTAGCTCTCTGCTGGTCAGATTACTGGCGATATCTTGAATGCTTGGAGTGCGCAACGTTTGGGCAAGTATCGAGGCTAGATTGGGACTGATGACCAACTCACCGCGGAGTATTTTTCTGATATCAATAATAATCAGCTCAGGCTCCATATCTTTTAGCAGATAGCCATCGACACCCAATTTTAACGCCTCTTGTACGTCTTCACCGCTATCAGAAACGGTGAACAGGACGGTCTTGGTATTGATATTTCTAGCTTTAATTTCTCTCAAGGTTTCGATACCGGTGAGCACCGGCATTTTATGGTCAAGTATCACCAAATCGACGTCATTATTTTCTAAAAAGGCTAATGCCTCTTGACCATTACTGGTTTCGCCAACGACTTTGACATCGTCTTCAAGACTTAATAACTCGGAGATGCCGCGGCGTAGCATCGGATGGTCATCGACCAATAATAGGCGCGCAGGCGACGTACTGGTATAAACTTTGGTGCTCATAACATACTCACAAATTAAAAAAATGGTACAAAAATTTAATGATTTAAATTTAATAATTCAGGATTACAATGCTTAAAAACTGCTTAGCAGAAATCATATTTAAAAATGAAACTGGTTAGAAAAATCCGCCAAAAAAACGCCAATCAACAACTTTAAAAAAGACCATTCAATCGCTTAAAATTACAATATTATGAGCTTATAAATAAGCATCTTTATCATTTTCTTCATCAAAGAAATTGGGCTCAAATCTGACCGTAACGATAGTGCCGCGTGGCTCGTTATCGGTCACGATAAGTTCGCCGCCGATATTATGGGCGCGCTCTTTCATAATCATCAAGCCGTGATGTTGGGTTTGATCGACACCGCCAGACATGCCAACGCCATCATCGATGATACGCATGACGATATATTTATCACTGTCCTCGTATTCTAGGTGAATTGCGACGTTTTGTGCTTTTGCATGGCGGCTGATATTTGACAGCGCTTCTCTGGCAATCTGAATCAAATCTATCTGCTCAGTAGCGCTCAAATTAAGCGTCATAATATGGTTGTGTACCGTTATATTAAAATCGCCTTTTAAGGCAAACTCACTGGCAGCATCGTGCAAGGCTTCGTCGAAATTATCATTATCGATGGTCAAGCGAAAGGTCACCAATAAATCTCTTAACTGCTGATAAGCGGAGCCTAGCCCCATTTTTATCTGCTCGATATTTTGCGCTACCGGTGCTTTGACGGGCTCGCTGCCAGCGTTTTTAAGGTGTCTCTCAAGGACGCTGACTTGGATTTTTAGATAAGACAACGACTGCGCCAAGGAGTCATGCAGCTCTCTCGCAATGGTCGAGCGCTCTTCAAACAAAATCAGCTGATGCTCTTGCTGTTTTTGCTTACGCAGCGATAAGGCGGTACTGATTAGGTTGGTCAGCGCCACGATGAGCTCGTTATTTTGCGCATCCAATTCAGGACTGCTAAATGGGAAAACACTCCCCGCCTCTGTCATGTTTATACGCTGTTCTGGCGCAATACCATTACCATGACCAGTCTTATTACTGTCATCATCAGCAATAAAAGAGTAGTTCATCATTAGCGCCGACTTAGGTCGCACGCGCAATTCGCCAAATTCTTCTTGTTGATGAACAATAGGATAAGACTTGGTATGTTCGCCATTTTTCGTTGCGCAGTTATCACAGTTGAGCTTTTTACACAGCTCTTTCATTTTTTCGCCATGCAGCACGATGGCATTTTTACTGGTGATATATTTATTCTGTATGCACAAGGTAAATTCTAAATGCGGCAAGGTTTTGCTGAAATCTGCAATCAAGGCATCGAGCTGATATAAGCTCACTTGGCTGGTGGTCAGCGATTTTGAAAAGTCATAAAACAGTGACAGTACTTGGTTGGCTTTAACCAGATGCTGGGTTTTTACCTGCACTTCACTTTCAAGCGAGCGCTGATAGGTCTCAATCGTACTTGCCATATCATTAAAAGAATTGCCAAGCACTTCAAACTCTCGATAGCCTGCGATGGATACTCTGGTATTAAACTGACCGTCTTTAAATTGGTTATTGGCTTTAATCAATTGATAAATAGGCGTGAGCACCAATTGATGCAATCTGCGCATGCCAATCAGCACAATAATGATGGTCAGTATCAACGAGAGGATTTGCAGATTTTGCTGCCATGTCTGGCGCTGCTCGTTTCGGTACTGCAGCTCACCAACAAAATGATTCACATCTTCGATATAACTGGCAGAAACGCCATAAAAATCCTGTTTATCCTGCGCCAATAAAGTCGGCTTTAAGTCTTGATACCATTGCTCTTTTATCTTATTAAGCTGCTCATTGATAAGCGTATGTCTATTGGCACTCGTTAGCTGATAGACCTGCAATTCTGCCAGCCGAATTTCCATATCCTTAATCAAGATAGCTGTCTTTTCAGCGGTGTTTTTATTAGAAAAATCTAATTTATCTCGTTTAACAGACGTCTCATTTTCTTGGTCGCTGACGCCGTTTTGGTTAATATTTAAACTTGAGCTAAAAGGATGGTCATCGGAAAAACCAGTCGCAATCTGAAAGCTAATGCGATAAGTGGCCATGCGTATCGAGCCTGCGGTATTAATCGCTTCCGCATCAGACCGTGCTACCCAAGCCAGCGCCCCACTCCCCAACGCTGACATCAAGGATAAGATGGCGATGATAATAATAGCGCCCCAAGCATGAAGGGTTAAAGACTGGCGGCGTTGAATAGACTTCATGAATAGCATTTACCCATCAAAATTAGTAAAAAAGAGGCGTTCAGTATCAGCGTTAACAACTTACTAAAAGTATTAAAAACATCTTAAAAAAAGCCTTAAAAACATCTTAGAAACATCTTAGAAACACCAAGTGCGCCTAACCAATCTCAAACCAGTTCTGGTTAAAAACTCCACACTTTTCAAAAAATAAAAACCACATCAGTCCATTCAGAGCAAACTTTTAGTAATCATTCTGCCCGCAACATACCTCTTTTAGCCATCAGTATACCACTATGTATGAATACTCATCATCGGGATAACGCAGTACCGTGAGTTATCGTTTCTATAAAACCATTGATTGTGATGATTTGCTGTTATCAAGGGCGCATTGGTGACAGACATCAATCTACCGCATCAACCTAACCCAAATATAAGCAGTCATTAACAACAATCAAAGCGACTGCATACGGTAATTTTTATAACGGCTGAAGGTTATAAAACTATCCATTATAACTAAGCATAAATGATATTAAGTGAGGAATAGTATGGGCAATGATTACAACTTCAAAGGTGGTAAGCTCATCACTGACTGGCGACCTGAGATAGATGAGTTCTGGAAAGGGGGCGGCAAAAAAGTCGCCACTCGCAATTTATGGATATCCATTCCATCCTTGCTACTGGCGTTTGCAGTATGGATGGTATGGAGCGCGGTCATCGTGCGCTTACCTGAGATTGGTTTTGATTTTGATGGCGGGCAGCTATTTTGGTTAGCCGCGCTGCCCGGACTATCAGGGGCGACGCTACGGATTTTTTATTCTTTTATGGTGCCGATTTTTGGTGGTCGGCGTTGGACAGCGATATCGACTTTGTCTTTATTAATTCCGGCATTATGGATGGGCTTTGCGGTTCAGAATCCTGATACGCCGTTTATGATATTTGCCATTATTGCGCTACTTTGTGGCTTTGGCGGTGGTAACTTTGCCTCGTCTATGTCCAATATCTCGTTCTTTTATCCAAAAGCGGAACAAGGCACAGCGCTTGGGCTAAACGCTGGTTTGGGTAATTTGGGCGTGTCGGTCATGCAGTTCGTCGTCCCGATGATTATATTGGTAGCGGCCTTTGGTAGCTTAGGCGGTGACCCACAAGTCTCTGCCAGCGGCAAACTGTTTTATCTACAAAACGCGGGCTTTATTTGGGTACCCTTTATCCTGCTGTTCTCAGCATTGGCATGGTTTGGCATGAACGACATTGCCACCGCCAAAGCTTCTTTTAAAGACCAATCGGTTATCTTTAAACGCAAACATAACTGGATTATGTGTATTCTTTATATGGCAACCTTTGGCTCATTCATTGGTTTTTCCGCCGCATTTCCGATGCTGATTAAAAACTCATTTCCTGCCATTGATGCGCTTAAATTTGCCTTTTTAGGTCCCTTGGTTGGTGCGCTATTTCGTCCACTAGGTGGCTGGATATCTGATAAAACCAGCGGCGCAAAAGTCACTTTTTGGAACTATATCGTGATGGTGTTGGCGGTATTGGCGGTGATGTATTTCCTACCTAGCGAGACCAATGAGGGCAGCTTTGTCGGCTACTTTATCTCCTTTATGGTGCTATTTATCACCACCGGTATCGGTAACGGCTCTACCTTTACCATGATTCCAGTTATTTTTAGAACCTTTCACGAACGCCTTGAGCCTGAAAAAGCAGGGACAGAGCCGCTATTTATTGAAATACGTAAAGAGTCTGCAGCGGTGGTTGGATTCACCTCAGCAATCGCCGCTTATGGCGCGTTCTTTGTACCAAAAATGTTCGGTTCAGGACTGGGTATTGATGGCACCTTTATCGCCTTAATTGTCTTTTATATTCTCTGTATCGTATTGACTTGGTGGTATTACAGCCGTGCTAATGCTGAGATTCCTTGTTAAAGCAGATATTTTATAACAACCCTTTAACAACCGTCTTTTGAATGAGCAATAACCAACCCTATGAAGTGCTACTTGCTAATGTGAGTAGCACTTTTTTTGTTTTAAATCTTTGCTAAGTAATTTTCAGCTGCTAAATAAGCATGGCTTATGGATGTTTAACGATTAGACGTTTAACGATTAGATGCTCAATAATTAGACACTTAACAGTTTTTTTAAGCAAATTTGATAACTTGCCGCTACTACTAAGGTGGTAGTGGCCTGCTCATGTTAGCTGATAGTAAGAGGGTGACGGCTTACTTAAAATGACGCTATCGAAATAATATTTACGGCTTAGCTGCATACCGATATCAAGCACTATCAAGATAGAAGCATTCTGCACTCAGCTCTAGATACACCTTAGGCAATAAAACAGAGGATAGCGAAATGAGCCATTTACTCGACCAATTCCGTTTTTTTAAACGTAAACAGGGCGAATTCTCCGATGGGCATGGCGAGACGCGTGATGAGTCTCGTGACTGGGAAAATGTGTATCGTAGCCGTTGGCAGTATGACAAAGTTGTGCGCTCAACGCATGGCGTCAACTGTACCGGTTCTTGCTCGTGGAAAATCTACGTCAAAAACGGCTTGGTGACGTGGGAGACGCAGCAAACCGACTATCCAGAAACCCGTCCTGACTTACCAAACCACGAACCGCGCGGCTGTCCTCGTGGCGCAAGCTACAGCTGGTATATGTATTCAGCGAACCGTGTGAAATACCCTAAAGTGCGTAAACCACTATTAAAATTATGGCGTGAAGCCAAAGCGCAGTATCCTGATCCAGTCGATGCGTGGGGCAGTATTGTCCAAGACCCTATCAAAGCAGAACAGTATAAATCTAAGCGCGGTTTGGGCGGCTTTATCCGCTCGACGTGGGCAGAAGTCAATGAAATCATCGCTGCCAGTAATGTGTATACCGCCAAAACCTTTGGTCCTGACCGTATCGTCGGTTTCTCTCCAATTCCTGCCATGTCGATGGTCAGCTACGCCGCTGGTAGTCGTTATTTATCATTAATTGGTGGTGTTTGCTTATCGTTTTATGACTGGTATTGTGACCTGCCACCAGCATCGCCGATGGTTTGGGGCGAGCAAACTGACGTGCCAGAATCAGCCGATTGGTACAACTCTGATTATATTATTGCGTGGGGTTCAAACGTTCCGCAAACGCGTACACCAGACGCGCATTTTTTTACCGAAGTACGTTATAAAGGCACCAAGACCGTCTCCATCACGCCTGACTATGCGGAAGTATCGAAATTAACCGATTTATGGTTAAACCCAAAACAGGGTACCGATGCGGCAGTCGCGCAGGCATTTTGTCATGTGATTATCAAAGAATTTTATCTTAAGCAGCCTAGTGATTATTTCTTAGATTACGCCAAGCGCTATACCGACTTACCTGTGCTCGTCATGCTAGAAGGTGAAGAAGGCGCACGCCATGCAGGCCGCTATCTACGCGCTTCTGACTTAATCGATAATTTAGGTCAAGAAAACAACCCAGAATGGAAAACCATCGGTCTAAACAATGATGGCGAGCTGGTTTCTCCGCTTGGCTCTATCGGCTACCGTTGGGGCGAAAAAGGCAAATGGAATCTTGAGCAAAAAAATGGCACCACAGGCGCAGATATTGACCTAACGCTGACTTTAAAAGACAGCAATGAAACCTGCAAAGTCGGCTTTGATTACTTTGGTCATGTGGATCATCCACATTTCACCTCAGTACCGGGCGAAGCGATACAGCAAAAAACCGTCCCCTGTAAAACCATTACTTTGGCCGATGGCACAACCGCTATCGTGGCGACCGTCTTTGATTTAACCGTTGCCAACCTTGGGGTTGATAATGGCGTTGGCGGCGAGCACGTCACCGACGATTATAACGATGCCACCGTACCCGGCACACCTGCTTGGCAAGAAGTCATCACCGGTCTGAGCCGTGAGCGCGTTATCCAAGTCGCGCGTGAATTCGCTGAAAACGCCCATAAGACTCATGGTAAATCGATGATTATCATCGGCGCGGGTATGAACCACTGGTATCACCTCGATATGAACTATCGCGGCGTGATTAACATGCTCATGCTATGCGGCTGTATCGGTAAATCTGGCGGCGGCTGGGCGCATTATGTTGGGCAAGAAAAACTACGCCCTCAAACCGGCTGGTTGCCATTGGCATTTGCGCTTGATTGGCATCGTCCGCCGCGTCATATGAATGGCACGAGCTTCTTTTACAATCACAGCTCACAGTGGCGTCATGAGACCATCTCTGCCCATGAAATCCTCTCGCCTCTCGTTGATAAAAAGTTTTTCCCTGAGCATATGCTTGATTACAACATTCAAGCAGAACGCGCAGGCTGGTTACCTTCAGCGCCGCAACTCAATCGTAACCCACTGACCATCGCTGCCAAAGCCGCCGATTGCGGTAAAGATGTGGAAGAATATGTGGTCGATTCTCTACAAGACGGCAGCTTACGCTTTGCTTGTGAATCCCCTGATAATCCTGACAACTTCCCGCGCAATATGTTTATCTGGCGCTCAAACTTATTGGGCTCATCAGGTAAAGGCCATGAATATATGCTGCATTATTTCTTGGGCACCAAAAACGGCTTGCTCAATAAGGAAAATGCAGAGGGTCACCTGCAACCAAAAGAAGTCGATTGGGTAGAAAAAGGCCCTACTGGCAAATTAGATTTGGTTGTCACCCTAGACTTCCGTATGTCTTCTACTTGCTTGTATTCTGACATCGTGCTACCAACAGCGACGTGGTACGAAAAAGATGACATGAATACCTCCGACATGCACCCCTTTATCCATCCACTCACTGCGGCAACCGACCCTGCATGGGAGTCTAAAACCGATTGGGAAATTTATAAAGGCATTGCCAAAAGCTTCTCTGAAGTATCAAAAGGTCACTTAGGCGTTGAAACCGACGTCGTCACCTTGCCGATGCAACATGACACCCCAGGTGAGTTGGCACAACCATTTGGTGGCACTGACTGGAAAACGGCTGGCGAAAAACCTGTACCGGGTAAAAACTGCCCGATGATTAAAGTGATTGAGCGTGACTATCCGAATACTTATGCCAAATTTACCTCGCTTGGCCCTGCCCTAGAAAAATTAGGCAATGGCTCCAAAGGTCTGAATTGGGATATGAAAACCGAGGTCAAACAGCTCGGCGATTTAAATCACCGCGTCACTGAAACCGGTATCTCTGAAGGCAGACCGCGTCTTAATACGGCGATTAACGCTTCTGAGATGATTTTGATGCTCGCGCCTGAAACCAATGGTCATGTGGCGGTAAAAGGCTGGGCTGCACTCTCTGAGTTCACCGGTCGCGACCATACTCATCTTGCTAAATCTAGCGAACATGAAAAAATCCGCTTTAAAGATATCGTCGCCCAACCACGCAAAATCATCTCAAGCCCGACATGGTCAGGTATTGAGTCAGATGAAGTCAGTTATAACGCCGGTTATACCAACGTCCATGAGCTGATTCCTTGGCGCACGATTACTGGTCGCCAGCAGTTTTATCAAGACCATCCTTGGATGCAGGCGTTTGGTGAGCAAATGCAGCAGTATCGTCCACCGATTGATACCAAGACCACTGAGCTACTCAAAGACGCCAAACCAAATGGTAATAAAGAGATTGTACTGAACTTTTTAACACCGCACCAAAAATGGGGCATCCACAGTACCTACTCTGAAAACTTGCTCATGCTAACCCTAAGCCGTGGCGGCCCTTGTGTTTGGATGTCAGAAGTCGATGCCCAAAAAGCTGGCATCGTCGATAACGATTGGATTGAGCTGTTCAATGCTAATGGTGCTATCACCGCTCGTGCCATCGTTAGCCAGCGGGTCAAAGAAGGCATGACCATGATGTATCACGCCCAAGAAAAACTGGTCAATATTCCCGGTTCTGAGCAAACAGGCACGCGCGGCGGTATCCATAACTCAGTCACTCGGACGATTTTGAAGCCGACCCACATGATTGGTAGCTATGCCCAGCAGTCTTATGGCTTTAACTATTATGGCACCGTTGGTTGTAACCGTGATGAGTTTGTCGTGATTCGTAAGATGTCAAAAATCGACTGGTTAGAGGACAAACCCGATAACGAATTACCGCGCCCATTACCAACCACCATTGAGGATTAAAGCGTTTTCTTCTATTGCAAATCCGTCGTTTTAAAAGACATTTTTTTAAGACGACATCTTTTGAAACGACATGATTGAAGAATAAAGGCTGCTTTTTCTACTAATATTTGGAGCACAGATCCATGAAAATTCGTTCGCAAGTCGGCATGGTGCTTAACCTTGATAAATGTATCGGTTGTCACACCTGCTCAGTCACCTGTAAAAACGTCTGGACCAGCCGTGAAGGTATGGAATATGCGTGGTTTAACAACGTTGAGTCAAAACCCGGTATCGGCTACCCCAAAGAGTGGGAAAACCAAACCAAATGGAAAGGCGGCTGGATACGTAATGCCAACGGCACCATCAATCCGCGCATCGGTGGTAAATTCAGAGTATTGGCCAATATCTTTGCCAACCCTGATTTGCCAGAGATTGATGATTATTACGAACCGTTTGATTTCGATTATCAACATCTACATACCGCCCCTATCAGCAACCATCAGCCTATTGCTCGCCCGCGCTCAGCCATCACCGGCAAACGTATGCAAAAGATTGAATGGGGCCCTAACTGGGAAGAAATCCTCGGCTCAGAGTTTGAAAAACGTCGCAAAGATAAGAACTTCGACAACATTCAAGCTGAGATTTATGGCGAGTACGAAAACACCTTTATGATGTATTTGCCGCGTCTGTGCGAGCATTGCTTGAACCCTACGTGCGTGGCGTCATGCCCAAGTGGCGCGATTTATAAGCGTGAAGAAGATGGCATCGTCTTGATTGACCAAGAAAAATGTCGCGGCTGGCGCATGTGTATCTCAGGCTGCCCGTATAAAAAGATTTACTATAACTGGAAATCGGGGAAATCTGAAAAATGTATCTTCTGCTATCCACGTATTGAAGCAGGCTTGCCGACAGTTTGCTCAGAAACTTGTGTTGGTCGTATCCGCTACTTGGGCGTACTGCTTTATGACGCAGACAAAATCGCCGAAGCGGCAAGCACCCCTAACGAGCAAGACCTTTATCAAGCGCAGTTGGACGTATTCTTAGACCCTAATGACCCTGCCGTTATCGCTCAAGCGTTAAAAGACGGCGTCCCGCAATCGGTGATTGATTCAGCGCAGCGCTCACCAGTTTATAAGCTGGCGATGGATTGGAAACTTGCGCTACCGCTACACCCTGAGTACCGCACGCTGCCTATGGTGTGGTATGTGCCGCCGTTATCACCGATTCAAAACGCTGCTGAAGCGGGTAAAGTCGGTATGGATGGTTTGATTCCAGATGTCGACAGCTTACGTATTCCACTCCGCTATCTTGCCAATATGCTTACCGCAGGTGATGAAGAGCCGGTGCGTTTGGCATTAAAACGCCTACTTGCTATGCGTAGCTACAAGCGTATGCAACTGGTTGAAAAACAAGAAGTACAAAGTATTTTAGATGATGTTGGTTTGACCAAGCTACAAGTTGAGGAGATGTATCGCTACTTAGCTATTGCCAATTACGAAGACCGCTTTGTGATTCCAACAGCGCATCGTGAAGAAGCCTTAAGTGATGCCTTTGCTGAGCGTAATGGTTGCGGCTTTACCTTTGGCGAAGGCTGTTCAGGACATTCTGACAACAGTATGTTTGGCCAACGTAAAGCCAATCGCCGCGATTTCATCGATACTGTCCAAAAGTGGGAGTCATAAGATGCAAACTACTCAAGTTCATACTAGCAGTTCAGTAAATGACATTATTGAGACGCCGATGATTGGCGCTTCAGACTTAAAAATACTCAAAGTCCTAAGCTTACTTATCGACTATCCAAGTAATGAGCTGTTTTTAGGCGATACGCTTGCCGATTGCACCGAGATTGTCGCCAAATCAACGCTGATTAGCCCAGAAGTACGCACACAAATTATCGACTTGATCGAAGATTTAATCGATACCGGCTCTCTTGAGGCGCAAGCGCGTTATGACGGTCTGTTTGAGCGCGGTCGTTCTTTATCATTGTGGTTGTTTGAGCATGTACATGGCGAATCGCGCGACCGTGGTCAAGCGATGGTCGATTTGATGGGTCAATATCAAGAAGCTGGCTTTGAGATTAGCGTCAAAGAGCTGCCTGATTATCTGCCTTTATATCTCGAGTTTCTAGCCTATCAAGCAACTATTATCGAAGACGATATTCAAATTCGTATGGATATCGCTGATGTTAGCCATATCATTGCGCTGCTTGCTGCCAGATTAGAGGATCGCGGTAGCCTGTATAAAGGCTGCTTTAATGCGCTATTGCAAATCGCGGGTAAACCGCTTGAGATTGTTGAAGAGTATCAAGAAAAAATCAGCAAAGAAAAGCGCGATGACAGCTTTGAAGCATTAGATAAAGAATGGGAAGAAGAAGTGGTGACGTTTTTGGATGCGCAACAAGAAGAGCGCTGCCCGTCACAGACGAGTACCCAAAACCTTGCGGCAAAAGCGGGGATAAAAAACGCCTCTGCTACAAATGCGGTCGATGCCCCTGTGCACTGGGTAGACTTTAAAACCAACCAACCGGTTAAACCCTAATAAGGAGAAAGGACATGAATATCGCAGATCCTAGTGTACAGTCTTTAGCCAACCTCAATTGGCTGCAAATTTTTCTTTTTGGCGTTTATCCCTACGTAGCCTTGACCATCGCTATCATTGGTACTTGGGTGCGTTTTGATTTATCTCAGTATTCATGGAAGGCAGGTTCGACCCAGATGCTCAGAACCAAAAACATGCGCCTTGCCAGCAACCTCTTCCACGTCGGTATTATCGTGGTATTGCTCGGGCATTTATTTGGGATGTTGACGCCGCATTTTCTTTATGACCGTTTTATCAGCGCGGGTCATAAGCAAATTTTAGCGGTGGTCGTCGGTGGTATCGCGGGGGTGTTTTGTTGGTTTGGCTTAGTCATGTTGATGTGGCGACGCTTTACCGATGACCGCATCTCAAACACCTCATCGTTCTCGGACAAATTGGTACTGGTGCTGTTATTTATTCAGCTGAATTTAGGGCTACTGTCTATCTTTACCTCAGTAAAGCATTTAGATGGTTATACCATGATGAATTTGGCCGGCTGGGCACAAGATATCACCGTCTTAAGACCTTGGCAGGCAGCAGCACGTATTGAGCAAACTGACCTTATTTATCAGCTGCATATGGCGCTCGGCATCACCCTGATTGCGATATTCCCATTTACACGGCTTATCCATATTATCAGCGCGCCAATCTGGTATTTCGGTCGCCGTTATCAGATTGTCAGAGAGAAACGTTCACAATAGAAACGTTCACAATAGCGATACAGCATTGATGTTTGGATGAAGTTACGATACTATAAGATTCATTTTTAATGAATCTTATAGAAACCACTCAATTATTAGACGGTTAAATGCTTAATCCCAGCGCTTTTTTAACAGTTTAATGATGGTTTTCTTAATGACAGTTGTCAGATTCATAGTTTGAGCTTCAATCCCAAAACTTATCAATGTGAAATATCACTAAAGGATCCACCATGGCGTCACCAAAAACCCTAGAAATCGTGAAAGCAACCGTTCCTGTACTCGAAGAACATGGAACCGCGATTACTACCGTATTTTATAAAAATATGTTTAACGAACATCCTGAACTACTGGATATTTTTAATGAAACCAACCAAAAATTAGGTCGTCAGCAAACCGCACTTGCCATGACTGTTTTGGCCGCGGCCAAGCATTTGGAAAAATTGGCGACATTATTGCCGCAAGTTACCCAAATCAGCCATAAGCATCGCGCTTTGCAAATTTTGCCAGAGCACTACCCGATTGTTGGTCATCATCTATTGGGTGCGATTAAAGAAGTACTGGGTGACGCGGCGAACGATGACATCATCAATGCTTGGACAGAAGCCTATGATGAAATCGCTTCGGTATTTATCCAAATCGAACACGGCATGTACGAGCAAGAAATGTGGTCAGGTTTTGCGCCGTTTAAAATTACCGAAAAAGCAGAAGCCGCGACTGACATTGCTGCCTTTACCGTCGTTCCCGTAAACGCTGATATTGATTTAAGCAAACTCAAATTGTCTGCTGGTCAATACATCACGGTTAAAACTGACCCAAAAGACAGTAAGCATATAGCTCTACGTCATTATTCTTTATATTCAGCGAATAGCGACAAAGGCATTCAGTTTGCCGTCAGACGCGACAATCGTAATGAGCATAATGGCTTAGTCTCAAACTATTTACATGACCACTTAGACGTTGGCGATACGATTTTACTATCTGCCCCTGCCGGTGATTTTGAGCTTAACCAAGAGCTAGTACAACAAAACGAAATCCCATTGGTATTGGTCAGCGCCGGTGTTGGCGTCACGCCAATTTTATCGATGTTAGAGGCGCAAGTAGCGGCCAATCCACTACGCCCTATTATTTGGGTTTATGCTTGTCAGAATAAAGAACATCATGCCTTTGACAGCAAGGTTAATGAGTTGCTTGCCGCCGCTGAGAATGTAGAAAAGCATATCTTCTACTTTGAGTCAGGGCAAATTCTAGACGAAGCATGGCTTGCTACTTTACCGAAGCCTGCCGATATTTATGTTTGTGGTTCTATGATGTTTATGGAAAGCATCATCGACGGTTTAATGACCCTCGACCATGGCGTTGATAGCGTTCATTACGAACCCTTTGGTCCGAAGATGAGCCTAGAGTTGGCTTAATATTATCAGTCTAACTAAGTATTTAAGCATTGAGTAAGATAGAAAATGCGCTCAACACTTGGTTAAAGATAATATAAAGTCACTTAGCAACAGCCATAGAGCCACCTTTAAACGCTTCATCAGTGCGTAAACAATTTAAAGGCGGCTCTATTTTTTTATTTAATTTTTGACGTAAAACTTTAATCGTATTTAACGATATTTATCATCCGATTCCTTTTATCAGAACCCTTAATGGAGCAAAAGCCATGACTGTTAGTACCTACAATCCAGCCGATCATACCAGCAACCAAAACGCTCATGCCTCTACTGCTGCCCATCATATAGCAACTGGTAATGGGGATGATATTCTGCGGGTCATGCCAACCCTATCCGACTTGCAAAAACCACATTCTGACCAAGAATTTATCGAAAAAGCGATGGCGGAAGAACGCAGCAACCATAAGAACCTGATTGCCTCTAGCCGTGATGAGCTGCCTTCAGTGACGGTCAATGGTGTGATGATAGATAGAACCAATATCGCCCAAGAGCTGCAATATCATCCAGCGGAGAACAAAGAAGATGCGGTATTTTTAGCGACGCAAGCACTGGTGGTGCGTGAATTACTCAGACTGGCTGTGTTAGATGAGCCAAGTCTTGGTGAGACGGCTTGGGAAAACGATGAAGAACAAGCGATTTCTACTTTAATAGACAAAAACGTTCAAGCAACGATGCCAGATATGGCAACCTGTGAGCGCTATTATAGCCAGAATATTACGGACTTTAAGACCGATCCCATCATGACCGTACGCCATATTTTATTAGCCTGCCCGCCTGAAGATGGCGATGAGCGCTTAAAGCTTAAAAAGGTCGCGTACGAGTTTATCGAACAAATCAAAAATAACGCCAATCCTGATGCCGAGTTTATCCAATTGGCACGCCAGCATTCGGCTTGCCCTTCAAAAGAGCAAGGCGGCGAATTGGGGGTTATTAGCAAAGGACAAACCGTACCGGAATTTGAAAGCACGTTATTTAAGCTAGATAAAGGACTTGCACCAAGCCCTATCGAGAGCCGTTACGGTTTTCATATCGTTGAGGTGCTAAATAAAGAATCTGGCATTCAGATGACTTATGAGCAAGTCAGCCCTGCTATTCACAATAAGCTGAGCCAGCAAGCCTTTCACCAAGCATTATGCGATTATTTGTTTACCTTAGCGAATGAGGCGGATATCGAAGGTATCGAGATGACACTTGAGCAAGAGAATATCTTCCGTGGTTAAGCAATGCGCTGTCGGTCACTTAATTCTTATGTTATAAAATAGCTGTTATGGTATAAAGGTTCTTAAGACAATAAGCCACCTCTTATGCTATTTATGCTATGTGTCGTTCAATATCAATAACACAGTTCAATATTAATAAAATGAGTAGATATTTATGATTACGGTTGCAGAGCTAATCTCTGAAATACAGCAGCGCATAGAAACTTATAATACTAACGACTATCCGCTACATAAAAGAGACGTCGCAAGTTACGACTTATTAGACAGCCGTAATCATATATTGGCAGAAGATATTGTCTCGCCCTTTGCGATACCAAGGCAAAATCTATCGGCGATGGATGGTTATGCGATTGCTAAAGACAGCGTGCTTGCAGCAGACAGCACGATTGATATCGTCGGTGAGTCACAAGCTGGCAGCTCTTATGATGGTGACATCACAGCAGGACAAGGGGTGCGTATCTTTACTGGTGCGGTCGTTCCTGATAGCTGTGATACGGTCATTATGCAAGAAAACACCAATTTTGCCGCCATAAAAGACAGCATTGATAAATCACAGCCTTATGCTATTACCCTCAGTCAAGACGCTAAACCTGATGACAATATCCGCAAGCAAGGCGAAGAGATTGAAACTGGCGAAGCGGTTTTATTAACAGGTAAGCGCTTAAATCCTGCTGATATCAGCCTACTGGCTAATTTAGGTTTTGATAAAGTGAAGGTATATCAGCCTTTAATCGTTGGGGTACTGGCAACGGGTGATGAACTGGTTGCAATTGGCAATGAGCTGACCAGTTTGGCGCAAATCTATAACTCCAACACCCCTACTTTGAAAAGCTTACTCGCTGATTTGCCCGTCACTATTCGTGATTATGGCATCATTGCTGATGATTTAGATAAAACCACCACTGCCGTAACCCAAGCGATGCAAGAGTGCGACGTGCTTATCTCTACGGCTGGCGTATCGGTCGGCGATTATGACTTTTTAACCACGGTCATTGAACAGCTTGGGCAAATTAATCATTATAAAGTGGCGATGAAACCCGGTAAGCCGTTTGTGTTTGGCGAGCTGACACAAAATCTTGCCAAGCCGGTATTATATTTTGGCTTACCCGGTAATCCGCTATCAACCGTCGTTGGTAGCTTACAATTTGTCATTCCAGCTTTGTGGCAGATGGCAGGCGCTGCGCTACAAGAGCGCCCCATGCAATTAAGCCTAACCGCAACGCTTAAAAACGATATTAAAAAATCAGCAGGACGGATGGATTTCCAAAGAGGAATTGTATCGCAGAATGACGCTGGCGAATTTCACGTTGAGAGCTTTAGCAAGCAACAATCGCACCGTATCAAACAGCTTAGCCATGCCAATTGCTTTATTGTTTTGGCACAAGATTCTGGCAATGTGGCTGCCGGTGAAACCGTAAAAGTGCAGCCCTTCCCTTGGTTGCATAGCTGAATAATAGCTAAACAACAGCTAAATAATTGAATCATTAATAACGGTATAGTTAAAAAGTTGCATGGCTAATTAATGGTATAAAGAGTTACACAGTTAATCATTCTTTATACTGTTGATTAGCCATGAATCATGAGAAACTGCTTGGGGCGTATCTTGATTTTAAAAATTATAACCAATGAGCATCTACTACTTTGGTGGTAGTTTTCAGCTCACTTATGGTGAATGGTTATTTGCTAGCAAGCTGTCATAATCGTATTTAAATGGATTTTCCCACTCACAACCTGAGGCAACGCCTAAAAGTACACACTATACTTAATATTAATGGTAATCATCTATGAACCATCTTGCCCCCAACGCAGGTAACGTAGGTAATGCGCAATTGTATTCGCCTGCCGCTGCACCCGCTATTTTTGATGGTGACTCATCGAAAACTGCTATCACGTCGACGTATTCTCCGGCCACGCTCTCTCAACCATTAACCGATGGTTTCGCACGACGTCTCACCTATTTGCGTCTATCGATTACTGATTTCTGTAATTTCCGCTGTGAGTATTGCCTGCCAGATGGCTATCAAGGCAAACCACCACAAAACGAGCTCAGTGTTACTGAAATTGCTACCTTAGTCCGCGGCTTTGCCCAAGTCGGTACTAAAAAAGTCAGGATTACTGGCGGTGAACCCTCTATACGCCGTGACGTGGTAGACATTATTAAAACCATCAAAAACACCGAAGGTATTGAAACGGTTGCCATGACCAGTAATGGTTATAAGCTTGGTAAGCACTTAGCTAGCTGGCAAGCCGCTGGACTGAATCAGCTGAATATCAGTATGGACAGCTTTGATGCCGCGACCTTCCATAAGATGACTGGCTTTGATATGTTGCCGCAGCTCTTGGCTGATATGGATACCTTACTGGCAACCACAGATATTAAGCTAAAAATAAACAGTATTTTAATGGCTGAAACTGCCTTTGAAAATCTGATGAATGCCATCGACTATGTCAAAGACAGAGCGGTTACTTATCGCTTTATTGAATTTATGCAGACCAGTGACAACAGCGATTTGTTTTTTGCCCAGCATGCACAGTCCGATATCATTACCAATTATTTAAGCAAACACGGCTGGCAAACCCATATACGTGGTAGCAACGATGGTCCAGCGATAGAATATAGCCATCCAGATTATCAAGGGCGTATCGGTATGATTGCCCCTTATGCTGCTCATTTTTGTGATAGCTGCAATCGTTTGCGGGTAAGTAGTCAAGGCAAGGTGCATCTGTGTCTATTCGACCAAGGTAACTACGATATTCGTCAGTATCTCGAACAAGACGATGTGGCAGGGCTGGTTAATACCCTGCATAGCTTTATGCCGATTAAACCTGAGCATCATCATCTTCACGAATCAAACAGTGGCATGATGAATAACTTGTCGATGATTGGCGGTTGATTTATTAATAATAAAAACTTTTATTTTCACAGCAAGCGTATTTATTAAGGAATATCCATGAGTAAGCTGCAAGCCCCCTTTACCCCGCTTAATATCGCTATTTTAACGGTTTCTGACAGTCGTACTATTGCAGAAGATACCTCAGGGCAATATTTGGTTGACCAACTGACCGCCGCAGGGCACCAACTTGCCGATCGTCAGCTGATTATTGATGATATTTATAAAATTAGAGCCGTTATCAGTGGCTGGATTGCTGACCCAGATGTGCACGCTATCATCACCACGGGCGGTACTGGCTTTTATATTCGCGACAGTATGCCAGAGGCGGTTGGCGTCTTATTTGATAAATCAGTCGATGGTTTTGGTGAAATGTTCCGCTTAATCTCAAAAGACGATATCGGCATGTCGACTATTCAATCTCGCGCCGTGGCTGGCATGGCAAATGGTACGGGTATTTTTTGCCTACCCGGTTCATCAGGTGCTTGCCGCACTGCTTGGGAAGGTATCTTACAAGAGCAGCTCGATAGCCGCACGCGTCCTTGTAATTTTGTCCCGCACTTTATGCGCACCAATCCAGGTCACGATTAATTCATGCTTGAAGTTGCAGATAGCTTAACCCAAGCAGATGAATACAATCATTTAGCAGGTATCGTTATTTTGGCGGGCGGCGCCTCCAAACGTATGGGGTCGCCAAAAGCTGAGCTTATCTTGCCAACAGGTGAGCGTTTGCTTGATTATCATGTCAGACAAGCACTTGAATTAAGTGCTGCGATGATGAGCAATCTACCTATTATGATTGCCGATAATGGACGTGGCTTTAGCATCAATCCAAATTTGATTAAGAGTTCGAAGTCATCAATTTTTCATATTAGGGATTATCTATCTGCTAACGCTCTTTCTAACATAGCGCTTTCTAGCAATGATGATAAACCCATTGAAACCGGTGGTGCGTTGGTAGCGATTGAAGCAGCACTGCAATCTTTGGCAAGTTCAAACCAATTAACTAAAGATGCAAACTGGCAGCAATCTTGGCTGCTGGTCATTAGCTGCGATAGCTTGATTCCTATCACCGATTTATGGCAAAAACTGCAACCTTATATCACGCAAGCTGCAGACAAATCTGTTATTTGCCTGACCGATGACAGTCATTTATATCCATTGTTAGGTCTATACCGCTTGGATATGGGGCCTGATTTAAAGCGTTATATTGACGATGAGCAGCGGCAAGTAATGAAGTTTATTAAGCCGATTGTGCAGCCTGTAGCTTTCGTGAAAAAGTGGCAGAATTTAACCAATTTCAATACGCCTAAAGATTTTGCAAGTGCTTGTTTAGCCTTAAACAACTTATAAAAAGGTTTAGTTAAAGGTTTAGTTAAAGAAAGCAACTTTAAGAAAAACTGGCCATTTAAGAGAAATAAAGAATGAATAGCGACAGTCAAAAAAACAGTAATCCACCAAGCAAGCAAGCAAGTAACCAATCTGGCTTATCTCATCTAGACAGCGACGGTGATATCACCATGGTCGATGTAAGTGGCAAAACGGCGAGCACCAGAGAAGCACATGCAAGCGGACAAGTGGTTTTTCCTGCAGACATTTATACGAAAATCAAAGCCGCGGACGGTATGACCAAAAAAGGCAGCATCACCCAAACTGCTCATATCGCTGGCATTATGGCTGCCAAACGCACCCATGACCTGATTCCACTTTGCCATCCTTTGCCTTTAGATAAAATCAGCTTAAGCTTTGCATACGATGATGCAAAGCATAGCATTGCCGTGACTGCCACGGTGAAAGTTACTCATAAAACTGGGGTGGAAATGGAAGCATTAACCGCTGTTAGCGTCGCCTGCTTAACCATTTATGATATGACCAAAGCCATCTCGCATGACATTGTGATTGATAATATTCATCTCATGAAAAAAACCGGCGGTAAGTCCGACTATCAACATGCTTAAATTGGCTTTATGAATACCATCTACAAAAAGCTTAGTAATGAATAAATAATGGAGATTTCTATGAGCACTTTAGTAGAAAGCAATACAAATTCAGAGATAGATGCCTTGATGAATATTAACGTCTTATATTTTGCCAGCTTAGCCGATGAAGCCAATTGCCATGAAGAAAAAATCAAGGTGCCACAGTCGACTTCACTAACAGAGCTATATGAGCAGCTGCGCCAAAAGCATCGCTTTAGTCGCCCGCAGTCAGAGCTGCGCGTGGCGGTAAATGACTATTTTGCCAAGTGGACGGATGAGATTTATGACGGCGATAGCGTGGTTTTTATCACCCCAGTGGCTGGTGGTTAATTTAAAATAGCTTTTTATTAACCTATTCCTTTATCTTCCTTTATAAATCTACTTTTTATGAGCGCCGTGACTTTACGCGATGCTTCAAAGTTAAAAACCTCGTTATACAATATTGTTAAATAATAGGCAGAAAAAATGACAGACAATGTACATGGGCAGTCGATGAGCATCAAGCGTAGCATCGATGAGGCGTATCTCATCGCTGAACGTGATGGTTTTGCACTTTTAGATACCGATATTGATGAAAGTCGGCTTAAAAGCACCCTTGATGATGACAGCTGCGGGGCGTTTGTATGCTTTGAGGGCCGCGTTCGCAATCATAATAATGCCAGTAGCGTCAATCGTTTGACCTATTATGGCTACGAAGACCTCGCCATCAACCAAGGTCGCGCCGTTATTAAAGAAGCCAAAAAGCGCTTTGAGATTACCCATGCGATTGCCATCCATCGTATCGGTGCGCTAGAGATTGGTGATGTGGCGGTTTGGGTTGGCGTCGTCTCAGCCCATCGCTACCCTGCTTTTGATGCTTGCCGCTGGATATTGGATACCATCAAAGCCGATATTCCAGTTTGGAAGCAAGAATATTACCAAGATGACTCTTCAAAATGGCTTAGTAATAACGGTTAAACATGCGCTTCAAATAACTGCTCAAGGCGATAGCTAACCTTTAGCAATGACAGTGAGCAATAATGGCAAGCAATAATAGGAAGGTTCCATAATAATGCTTAAAATAATAACCATAACCTCAGCTTGCTTAGCATTAATGCTAACTGCTTGTAGCAAAGAGCAAACCACTCAGCCTATCCAATCAGATGCCGACAACACCACTGAGCACAATCAAACGCTGCGTATCGCTGCTGCTGCCAACTTATCTGATGTATTGCCTGAGATTATAGCCGGCTATAAAACGGATAAAAACTTGCCGGCACAAGAGATTGAGGTGACTTACGCCTCTTCAGGTAAGCTATATGCGCAAATTATTTCTGGCGCACCTTACGATATATTTTTATCTGCCAATCAAGAATTTCCTGCCAAACTTGCCAAAGAAAAACTAGATAATTTAAAGTCTGTTGACAAAACAACCTATCAGCCGTTTACCTATACCCAAGGTCAACTGGCACTGTATAGCACGACTAAATCTCTACAAGGACTCAACCCTACTGCCTTAAATGAATTATTGACGACGGGTTCTGATAGTAAAATCACCATTGCCAATCCAGAACTTGCCCCTTATGGCCAGTCAGCACAAGCGTATCTACAAGCGCAAAATATCTTTGACACGCTCACTGAGCAAAATCGTATTATACAAGCTGAAAATATCGGGCAAGCGTTTCAATATGCGCATACTGGCAATGTTGATTATGGCTTTGTCGCCCAATCACAACTGACGGCGATTAAAGCCACGCCTGAGCAGTTTTATACGTTAGCGCCAGAGTCTTACCCAGCTATTTTACAAGATGGAATAGTGCTTAGTGATGCTACTGCTGCGACAGATTTTTCCAACTATCTGCGCGCGCCTGCTGGACAGCAGTATTTTTCTAAAGCCGGCTATCTTGTGGTTGACCGATAAGGCTTTGTGGATTGACGGATTGACGGATTGATTAATAAATTAAATACATGCGCTTATTGATACACTTGCAAATAAAGTGATTAAGTAGACGGTTAGGATAAATGAAACGGTTAGCATGGACTAAGCCAGTTGATAAGTGACGCTATGATTGCTCAATCTCTGATAGTAGACATGCTAAGCCCCGTTTGGGTAAGTATCAAGCTTGCCGCTATCACCACCTTATGTTTGCTGCTGTTCGCCACTCCTGTGGCGTATTGGCTTGCCAAACCCAGCCACGGGCAAACGGTATCTCGTCTTAAAGTTCTGCTGATGGGCATCATTGCCATGCCGCTGGTCTTACCGCCTACCGTGATTGGTTTTTATTTATTATTACTGCTAAGCCCGAGCGTTGGTATTGGTAAATGGCTTATCGAGCATAACATCAGCCCCTTAGTTTTTACCTTTGAAGGACTGGTTATCGGCTCCATTATCTACTCCTTACCCTTCTATATTCAGCCCGTTTACGCCCAGTTTTTACGTATTCCAGCAAGCGTCATGGAAGTCGCGCATTTATTAGAACCCAGCCGTCTTAGACGTTTTATAAGGGTCGCCCTACCACAGGCGCGTATTGGTATTATTTTGGGCAGTTTAATCAGCTTTGCCCATACGATTGGCGAGTTTGGCGTGGTGCTTATGATAGGCGGCAGCATTTCAGGTGAGACAAAGGTTGTCTCTATCGCTATCTATGAGCAAGTAGAAGCGCTAAATTATGAGGCGGCACACATGATGTCGGGGATTCTTATCATTATGGGTATTATTATGGTGGCGCTGATTGCTAGTGTCAGCCGGCTTAATCAACGTCCATAACCATTTAATTAATCAATTAACTCAACTCATCAATTAATAACGAATCAAACTTCTCATGTCAAAAATTAAACTTCTGCATTACTGGTTTTTTTTCGCCAAATCCAAATCGTTGGTATAAGCAAATAAAGCCGGTGCACCGCCAGTATGCCAAAATAAAACACTATCGGTTTCTTTGATTTTCCCCGTACGAATCATATCTATGAGCCCGCCCATCGCGCGACCGGTATAAACAGGATCTACCAATATTCCTTCCGTTTGGGCAGTCATGGCAATCGCTTCATTTTCTAATGCGCCCACCACGCCATAACCTTCACCAACATAATCTGAGTTCAAGATTAAATCTGACGCGATAAATTCACAATCCGCACCGATTAATTTTGCCGTGCTATTGGCAAGCGCCAATGTATATTGATCGAAAGAGACTTTATCGGTTTCGCCTTTATCAATATTAATGCCCACGATTTGATAAGGTGAGTTAAAGATTTTGTTGCCAAGCATCAAGCCTGCCTGCGTGCCGCCAGAGCTCGACGCAAACACGATATGCGTCAAGGAGATACCCATGCTTTGACGCTGCGACTCTAGCTCTTTAAACGCTTCTACAAAAGCTAACGCCCCTTGCTCACTTGAGCCACCGTACGGCACCACATAAACGTTCTTACCTTGGTTGGTTAATTGCTCAACGATGCTCGGAATATCTTCGCCTTTACGATTGGCGCCTGCCCAGTGGATATGACAACCGAATAGCTTATCTAGCAACAGATTGCCACTTGCCAGCGCCGGCTCTTCGCCGCCCAAAACTAAATTACATTCCAGCCCTAAACTAGCCGCCGCCGCGGCCGTCTGACGACAATGGTTTGACTGTATCGCGCCTGCGGTGATAATCGTATCAGCACCTTTGGCAAGCGCATCACCAAGGATAAATTCAAGCTTGCGGGTTTTGTTGCCACCCAATGCCAGTCCCGTATTGTCATCTCTTTTCATATAAATTTTGGGACCGCCCAAGGCGTTACTCAATCGTTTCAGCTCAATTAGCGGGGTTGGGAAGAAACCTAACGGCTCTCTAGGTAGGTGGTTATAATCCATATTTTATTTTATCCCTATTATATTATTTATCTAAAATTTGCATATTGGCACAGCCACAAAAGCAGAGTGAGCTGTGCTGTCTGCTACCTTAAAGCCAGTATAAAACTTAACATGGAAAACAGGCGATATCTCTTATCCGATTAATCATCAACAATGAATAGGATTAACAAAATAATGAGTGGGCTTTTAATGAAAAGTACATAAAAAACCATCAGACACAAAAAAACCTCAAGCAAACTAATACTTGAGGTTGAAACTTTTGTATTAAAACTAAGTTTTAAATATGGCGCAGCGGACGGGACTCGAACCCGCGACCCCCGGCGTGACAGGCTAGACCCACCATATTTCATTAGCCTGTATTAAAGTACTTTAACCTATAAACCCTTATTAATAAAGAGGCATGGGATAATATTTCAAATGACTTTTAGCGTAATTTAAAGTTATTTTTCAAGTCAGATATACCAATTTTGGTCACTCATAAAGCATAAAAATTATACTTTATCATGAAAATATAAGTATATATTTTATACTTATATTTTAGATTCGCATTACTAACAGAGCCTCAATATACATCTTTAATCCTCCAAAATCGTATGCCACTGTTTCATTATTAGCGAAGGACTACATACAATCTCTAAACTAGACGTAGTTTGATTTACTGTTAAGCTGCATGATCAAAACCTCTCAAGTTTAACTGTACGGGATTAGCGGCAGGGGTCAGAGCAACGCCTGTGCGGAATGATAAACAATAAGAGCTAACAAATAAAAATCATGGCCTCTACACCTGAGTTCTTCAATGCTCGTGAAATGTGCGAGGCATGGGCAACCTATATTTAATGATTGGGTTCACGGCTCGTCCATCGTCAAGAGCAAATACACAGAACTCGGGATGTTCTCAAAAATATTCTTAGTAACTATAGTGGCGAATTATGACTCCAACCCTCTGCTACGATTTCTTTAACCGCTTGGTCGTAATATTCTGGTAGCTTTCTATCTTTATAATAACTGGTATTCATGAACTCTTTATACTCTAAGCCTCCAGTCAAGCTATCAATCATCCTATCGTACGGTTCACGAACTTCAGGCCATGACAACTCATCGCCTAACACTCGACCAATATAGCTCATCATATAACTTTGCAATGCGAAAGGCTTCTCTATTTTACCCTGTATAGCTAGACGGTATATGGGCTCGAATGCTTCTAATACTGGTTTAACAACTCGTGTTTCTTTGCTTGCAGCTTTACTCACATCTTCGTCTGTCCATTGATCACGATATGTAGAGAAAGCCTCTATAATGCCCTCTCTCGATTTCCAGTTGATAAGCGCCTTTTTAAACTCAATAGCAGCTTGCTTGATTTCTTGATCGTTCATACTGAATTCTTTCATATTATTTAACCTTTATAACGTCATTAGTTTTAGTAGGTTCATCCCATAATGTACGATTTGGCACTATAGTTTGAGTTGCATTACCCACATTGGTCACTCCTGAGGGATTAGTCGTCGACGCAATTGAAGATTGATAAACTCTTGGTGCTTCACCTGCTTTTGGATTCATGACAAAAAAAGCTACGATACGTATCGTGCATCGTAGCTTCTAGTTAAATCAATAATTTTGTAGAATAATTTATAGTATAAATTATTCTGAAGTAATCCTATACTAGGAAAGCATATCTTGCTCTATTTTCTTTCTTTCTGAATTCCTGTCCATATGAGTTTTGGATCACCTGTATATTCACAAAAGCATAATGCAGGCCAGTCTTTATCATTAGTAATATAAACACCAAGTGAATTATTCAAATGTACCTTCTCACACCAAATGCTATGTATGTACCAACCTTGTTCATTTTTAGGGCTTTCAAGCTGCTGTAATAATTCTCCAGCAGCATTATAGACCGCGGCATTATTAGGTGGAATAAATTTATCGTTATCTTCAAAAAAAACTAGCATTACATACTTACTATCGATTATATATGAAGACCTAATTCCAAATGAAGTAATAGTTTGAGTAGTTCCATCTTCCATCATAAGATTAACAGTATACTCAATACAACTTCCACGGTCTTTTACACTACTCCATTCAACAAAATCTTCAAAAAATATATCTGATTTTTTAGCAGGTGAGCCAGAACTAATTCTATATACTATTTCGTTATTGCTAAATATAATTCTTTTATAAATACAACAAATTCTTTTCATACTAATTAATTTCCTTTATTTCTTTTATTTCAAATAGTTCAGGATTAGTATAGGGAGACTTATCTACAAAGTTAGTTTGTTTGACTCCACCTGGTAAAGTTTTTTTCGTCACTGTATCGTACATTGTTCCTGCTATACCTTCACGTACGCCTACTCCAGATTTTACTTCAAATTCAACTACATAAAAACTATTAGGCTCACCATTATCTAAATTCTTTGGTTTGAACTCTTCTGTCACAGCTAATTTATTTCGCATATCACTAACTGAATTTACAGGTTCTTGAGTAGCCCATCCCCCTAAGGACTTAGACGGATTAGGATTTTTCGGATCAATAATAGTTTCGTACTGATCTTTGCTAACTACCATACGGTAAGTTTCGGGTTGATCGACAACTCTATCTTTAACTGTTGTTCCAGGTTTCCAAGCAGGATATCCAGTTCCGTAATAGGAAGGCCATTCTTCGTTCATCTCAATAATCTGACTATCACTTATACCTTTGGTACTACCTGTACGTGGCAAACCGTCTCGATCTGTCACCTGACCTGCATTAATATTCTCTGCGCGATGTATAACTGGGTTATTAGGTGTTGCTGTAAAATCCCTTACGGCTGAATTACCGAAGCTTGGATTATCAACATTAACATTATTCTCAATACGCTGAGCGTCTATTTCTGCTTTAGAAGCTGCGCTATTTACTGTAGCTTTAGGCTTCGGCTTGGTTATATTTAATACTACACCACCTGCGCCTAAGTCAGTACCCAGCTTAACCCAACCTGCCGTTTCTTTAGAGACACCCGCTGCATCTAACACAGCAGAAGGGACTTGCTCGGTTGGTTTTTTATTGAAATTTGATCCGCCAGTGGCCATGTTATCCAAGCCATTAGCGATTAATACTGCTCCTCCTATGCAGCCAACTCCTGTCACGCAAGCTGCTGAGCCACCTATCACTTCAGCAGCCCCGACGCCTGCTTGAGCGACAGGAAGCACTTTCTCATTAAATGTCTTATCTGATACTGCTTGAATACTTTTACCATCACGTAGGTCAGCACCATTCTTAACGGCTTGATTACGGGCATCTAACTCTTTTTGATTGACCTTCTGTGCTTGATTACCACTTGGCTTAGGTTTGCCTGGAGTAGGTCCTGCTGTTTTTCCTTTATAAGGTTGAACCACACCGCCAGTCCAGCTATAACCATAACTTTTTGTCTGATTTTGAATTAAGTTAACTAGATTGGTATCAGGTTTCTTAATATTTGAAAAATTCTGAGTGAAGGTTGTCGTCTTACTAGTAGAAGCTGTATTTTTCCATAGTCTTGATTCAAAATCAGCACCTACGCCATTGTCATACATGACTTTATCAATAGCAGCACCCTTGGCGTTATTGCCAACTCTAATGGTTACATCATCATTATATTTCTCATTATATTTTGAACTATTTGCCCATCGTAAGGCATCTTCTATTTCTTGCAGAGTATAAGATTTACCATCTGCTCTTTTCCACCCTTGTTTTTTAGCTTTTTCAAACAGTACTTTAGCTAACTCTTTTTCTTGTGGATGCAGCTGTCTATTGTTCGCATCCACATTAGTAGCGGTCACTGTACTCGACGTATCAAGTCCAGCGGCACTGCCAACACCTAGTAAAGTTAAACTAATCACACCACTTGCGGCACCTTTGGCTACATCTTCACTCATTCCTGTATCAATGAGTGCTTTAGCTAGTTTAGCTTGCACATCATTGAGCGTTGGCGCAGCTGCTGCAACACCACCTGTGGTTAATGCACCCTCGACACTACCTGTACCTAATGCACCAAGCGCCGTATGAGCAGCGACACGATAGATTCCGCCTTCATCCCATTTGGCAATAGCTGCATTTTTCTCTGCATTGCTGAGAGTCGTGTCAGCTATAATCGCTTTGATACGATTATTGGCAAAGTCTCCAACGGCCTTCGGCGCTTCCTTGCCGAACTCTTTAGTAATCTGCGTCTGCGCCCCCAGCTCCTCAGTGACACGATTGGCATCAAACACACTCTCAAGCTTACCAGCAAGTGCTTCGCGGTTGTCCATCGTGAATATGCCTTGCTCGTCGTTATAGCCACTGACGCCGCCTTTAGTAATACTACTGTTGCTATCGCCGTCACTGCCATAGCCGAGACCATTCATCGTCGCTTGTGGTTTATCTTTGATTTTACCAACACTGAGGCCAACAGAGATCGCATCACCTTGATAGCTTGTGGTGTTTATGATGTCGGTTGAGGTGACGCCTTGCTTGAAGACAATGTTACTTTTTCCCTTAGCTTGTGCTTCCTCTGAGGTCAGGAACACGGCTCCTGTAAAGGTGCCTTTGCCTTCAACGACTAGATCGGCTTCATTGGCGAAGAAGCCTGTTTGCTGGGCTACCATCTTAGAGTCGGCAGTGATATTGGTCTTAGCGCCATTGGCTGAGAAACTTGAGCCTTTACCGTTACCCATGATGTCAACATCAAGGTTAAAGCCTGCGCTCTTTTGATTGCTGTCATAGGTATAAGTGTCTTGTGGCGATTCCATGTTGACATTGCCACGGATAATGCCTTGAACTTTATCAGTGTTAAAGACAACGCCTTTGCCGTTGACGTCGTTAGCAATATCAAAGGTAGTCGTGCCACCAACGTTGACTTGAGTGTTGGCATAAGTCACTGAGTCGCTGTTGGCATAGCCTTTGCCTTTGCTAGCACTGGCAGTGATACCGCCTGAGCCACTGCTGTCCATATAACCGCCAATAGCCGTACTTGAGCTAGAGTTGGTGCTACGAGTGTTGCTGTTTTGCGCGACACCGTTTAGGTTAAAGTCATTATCGGCTTTAAAGAGGGCATCATTAGTGACATTCAGGTTACTGCCATTGACGTTAATATCGCTATCAGTGCCTGCGCCTGTGGCGATCAGTGCTAAGTTGGTGGTGGTGATGTTAGACGCTTGGTTTTTCTCAGTGTAGCTTGAGCTGTTAGATTGACTCTTTTGAGTGCCTACAGTGGCTTGAATGCGGGTGTTGCCAAGGCCTTTAAGGCTTTGTGCATTGACACCGCCAGTAAGTAGTCCTTGTGCGGCTTTGTTAGCTTCTTTAGCAAGGGCTTTGACCTTTAGCGCACCAGCAACACCTGCCATGCCTTTCATGCGTACGTTGTCGGTGTTGCCTCCAGCGTCGATTAAGCTGTCAATGCTTTTGGCACTGTCAACAAGACTGTTAGAGACTGAGACGGTAAGTCCGCTTTGCTTGAACTTGGTTTCGCTTTGATTGGTATAGACGTCTTTAACACTATCGATGTTGATCGTTTTTGCACGGATGACGGTGTTGCCGCGATCCGTAGGGCTGATGTCTTTATCACTATCAGCCCCCATACCTGCAATGATATTGCTGCCAGTCTGCTGATACTTACCACCTGCACTAATAATGACGTTGCCGTCGATGGCACCGACATTGCTTGCGATGTGGGTTAGTGCAGTGCTGGCATTGCTGTCATCGTTTTGCTGTTTGCCAATGGTAAAGCCCATGCCACCATCGGCACCAAATAATCCTGACTTTTTAGTTTGACTAAAGGTGCTTTCGCTTGAAGTGTTTTGCGCGGCTAGAATGTCGATGTTGCTGCTTGCGGTGAGACTAATGCCTTTGTCACTGATGGCGTTGGTGCCCGTTAGGCTGATGTCATTACCCGCTTGAATAGCGACTTGATTGCCTTCAATGTTGCTAGCAATGGCGTTATCGCTTTGTGAGTCAAAGCGATCTTGGGTTCTAGTAGTACTAAAGGTACCTTTATCAACCGTTTTGACGGCTGTATTTAGGTTCTGGGTGCTACGACCCTCACTAAAGATAACGTCATTGCCTGCAATGACGCCAACGGTGCCATTATGACTATTTATTTGAGCGGCAGTGCCAGTGACGTCATTACCTGCTTTGATAATAAGGTCGTTGTTACTGTTTAGCTGGCTACCAATGTCTTGAGAGGCGCCTTGTTTGTAGTAGTTGTTAGCATCGCCAATGCTATTGGACTGATAGCTGACATTAACGGCATCAAGAGCAACGTTGCCTTTGGTGTCAATAAAGCTGCTACCGCCAAGGTTATCAAGACGGCCAGCGGCAAAGGTGGTATTACCGCCAACATTGGCGACAAAGGTGGTAAGTGGATTACCATCAGCGTCTACTTGTCCTTTGAGACCATCACCCACATAGATGCTGGCTATCTGATTGATGCCTGTGCGACTGCTTGTACTAGCTGCTTTAACAGCTTCGGTGTTGTAGGTGGTGCTTTGGTTATTCAGGTCGCCACCGACGTTAAGCTGCATGGCGTTGTCCGCTTGCAAGGTGCCACCAAGGTTATTTAAGTCGTTAAGCGTACCTATTTGAACATAGTCACCTGCAATAAGGCCGCCATTTTGATTAGTCAGATTGCTGACGTTAATCTTAACCTGTTTATGACCGACAATACTGCCTTGGTTGTTCAGATCGCCCTTAAGCTGCATGTCGATATTATTAGCAGCGATTAGGTTGCCTGTGCCATCTATTTGACCCGCCGCTTGGCGGGTGTAGACTTTGGGGACTAAGACGCTTTGGGTGGTGCCATCGGGTAAGGCAACGTCTTGTTGTACTAGCCACACGATATCAGTGGTTAGATTAGCGACTTGGCTTGCGGTGAGAGCGATACCTGGGCGTAGATTTAAAGTCTGCGCGGCAGTGACACCAGCATCCATGAGTCCTTTGTACTGCGTATCTTGATTGCCGTAGTTGCCTAAATAATAGCGACCTGTCAGTATCATGATTTGATCGCGGATATACTGCTGCTCGTAGTAGCCATCCCCCAGACGCTTTTGGGTGATAGTGGGATCTAGCTGAAGTCGATCCAACATATAACCAGATGACAGCCAGTTCTTGTAATTAGCAAAAGCAGGATCGGTCTCTATCAGATAGTCGGCATTACTATCAGGGTTAGTACCATATAGACCGCTGTTGGGTAAGGTTGGCGCAGTGCTACTGCTGCGTATCTCATCGATTGCCCCTTTATCTATCTTCTGGTTACCCGTATCTGTAACGTCATGAGCAATCACGACTTTGTCACTATCTTGCTTTAGGATAGGTAGCTGATAAGACTCTATTCGCTCAGGGGCTTGAAGATAAGGTCCTTTATTATCTTCTTCAATCTTGTGATCATCACCAAAGAAGCCGTCGGATTCAACATGTCGATAAACAACTTTACCATTTTCAACATATCTAGTTTTAAATCCTTGTAGATCGGACTCTCCGACATTTTTAACCGTATCTCCAGTGACTACAAACCCTTCACCGAGTCCAAGCTGGCTTTTATCATTGTTGAGCTCATCCCCTTGTAAGCTAATAACACCACCAGCTATAATTCTAGAAGGATCTGATACTACGGTTCTGTCCTCAGTAATGCGCTCATCAAAATCAAAACGCCAAAAATCTTCTCCACCACTGTCGCCTAAAGGTGTATTGGTAGCAATTATGTATAGATCTTCGTTCTTTAATTTTTTATCGTCACGGAATTCGACTTCGCTTCTATCATATTTTTTACTATCTCTACCATCAGAAAATTGTTGCTTCCCTTTATTCTCTTCGATGGTAAATTCTTGAGTTTTAAAGTCCGCATTAACATTGTTAAGCAGATCTGTGCTGATCGTCATATCACCGACAGACTCGATAGAAGCGCCTTTGTTGGTTACCGTAGTCGCACGGCCTATAGTTTGATAATTAGTATCTAAGCTGCCGCCGATATGCAGCTCTCCATTACTAAGCAGACGAGCTTGTCCATTAAAGTCTGTATTAAACTTACCAGCGCGTGCCTGATTGGGATTATTGTTTAGGGTAGTGACGCCGATATCTAGTCGATTGCGGGCCGCGATTACAGGTGCAGGAGTTGAGTTATCAGTATTAGTAATGGCGTCCGGAGTATTATTGAGCGTGTTAGCCGCTATCGCGACCTGATCGCCGTAGACACGACCACCACTATAATTATTGACAGTACTGCCAGCATCTAAGTAGGTGTTTGAGCCGTTAATTAATCCGCGATTATTGATATCAGTTGTCGCATTCAGCGCGGTGTTGCCATTACTGATAAGCTCACCACCAAAGGTGTTATCGATGCTATTGGCGCTGATAGTTAAGGCATTTTGAGCCGCCAGTTTGCTGCTATTGGTAAAATTGCCTTGGCTGGTTAAGGCAAGAGTAGTGCCTTGAATATTATTGTTACTACTATTGATAGTGATATCGTCAGTGACACTAATATCAGCACGTTGTACACCAATGATAGTACCATCAGTATTGCTAAAGCCTTTGGCATTAATAGTTAGATTTTTATCGCTTTGGATACGACCTTTATTATTAGTCAAGTTACCACGGCTATGAAGAGTGATATCCCCTTGACTGCTAAGCTCTCCTTCATTGTTATCAAACGCTGAGCTTTGCGTCGTTATGGTGCCATTAGAGCGTATTGAACCATTGGTATTATTTAGCATGTTTTGTGCGTTAAGCTTAATATTACCGACAGCCTCGATAGTACCTTTAGTATTATTAACCTGATCGGCAGAAGTAATAGCGATAGTATTAGTCGCTGTGATTTGACCTTTACTGTTATCGAAGTTTGCCAACTGCCAGTCAATGTTTTCAAGCTGCAAACGGCTACCGTTATTGGTTAGACTGCCGTTATTAGCAATATCTAAGCGACTGACGGCTAAGCTGGATTTGCCTTGATTAACCACAGTGTCGGTAGCGATGTTAATTTCACCATTACTATAAATACTACCAGTGTTAGTGACATTACTGGTACTGATATTACCATCATGGGAGATAACAGGTAGTGGTACAGGATTGGGCTCAGATGGCTGCGTCGTATCGTTGTTATCTACACCCACACTGCTGCCATTAGTCGCAGTCGTTGGTGGCTTTTTAGTAGGAATGACAGTAGGCGGAATGCTGGCGTCAGCATATAAATCTTGACCGATAATGCCGCCTTGTTGATTAACTAAAGCGCTGGTATCAATTGCCAGTTGACCACTGCCAGTTTGCAATAATTTACCGCTATTATTTAGAGCGTTAGCTTTTACATCAAAGCTACCAGTGGCGATCTCACCTGAGTTATCGATAGTGCCTGTTTGCTGCAAGCTTAAGGTGCCTCGGCTACTTATCACGCCGCTGTTATTTAAGGTACTGCTATTTAGCGTGGCGGTATCACGGGAACTTGCAATCGTTCCTGAATTATCAACGCTGAAACCTTTAGTGGCGATATCAACCTTACCTTGATTGGCAATCAGGCTGCCCGAGTTAATCAAATTACCATCATTGTCTAACTGCAAGCCACCAGAGCTTGCAATGATGCTACCTGCATTGGTCACACCCATGCCTTTATCGGTACCGATCAGACGGATTTTCCCTGCATACATCGCACCAAGCGCCGACACATCAAGCGCCACACCGGTTGTAGTGTTGCTAGCATTACTATTCGCTGAAGTGATGACAGTGTCTTGAGCATCAGCCTCATAGCTGACTTTATTGCTACCAGTGATGACATCTAAATTCTTAGCATAGACAGCAGCATTAATCTCAGAAGTCTTAGCTATAATCTGCGTGTAGTCAGAGCCGCTGGTATCCAAACCATCACCGTCTATACGAACCTTACCACCTGTCACATCAAAGCCAGTGAGCTTACCTTGATCCATCAAAGCATTACCGGTGGTCAATGTCGTACGCGAGGCATTGATAAACCCGCAACCGGCACAACTGATACCAGCAGGATTGGCAATCACCAGCTCAGCTCGTCCGCCTGCAATTTCAGTGTAGCCACTTAAACGACTTGGATCACTTGAATTAACCTCATTTAAAATAACACGGGCTTCACCGCGAGCCAGATACGGATTGCCCTCAACCCAACCAGCAAGCTGCGTCTGAGCATTGGTGCGACTGTTATTTATAATAGCGCCATCAGCACCAACATCAAATTGACTAAAAACGTTACGTGAGACGCCAGCCGCGCTTGGGGCTTGAATATTCACTTGAGTGGTGCCGTTTGAAGACTTTAATATGGTTGCTTGTTGATTGGCAGCAGCGTTACGATCAGCGACAATACTCGTGGCATCGGCATAAGCGCTATTACTGATACTGACGCTGCTAGCAACGATGGTGGCAAGCCCTAGCGCTAGCAATACATGGGAGCGCAGCGTTATAAGCTGACCGCCTTGATAGGTACTATTTGTTTGAGCAGCCGTTTGTGAAGCGCCTGCTACTTGGCTGATTTCACTACCGCCATTAGCAGGATTGTCAGTTTTTCCTTGCGAGCGGGCTGATTCCGACACCACCATAAGCATTCCACGGGCTTTGTTAAAGATAACTCGGTAGCACTGTGCGTTCATGGTGATGTCCTTTGAGATATAGGGGTATAACAAATATTGGATAGTTTTAAAGCTAATGTGTTTTAAGAAACTCTTACTTATAAATAAGACGAGTTAGTGATTTGACTGATAGCAACTAATACTGCCAACCCAAGCTAAAGCCTGTCACCCACTCTTTATCACTAAAATTATTGGGCTGGGCTAATGGGTAGCCAGCAAATAAGTCATAGCTGGTTCTAATCGGCGTGACATACCCTTTAATTCCAACGACTCCGCCAACCAAATGGTTACCAAGCAGCAGATCATCTTGCGCAGCATTGTCGAGCTTCACATAACCAGCATCAATACCGGCATAAACGGCATGCGGCTTATCTCCTAGATAAGCACTGAGCTCTTGTCTTAGCAAAGCACCATGATCGCCACTTAAGCTACGCTCACCATCAAAGCCTCGCACACTATAGCGACCACCAATGCTAAAGCGCTCATTGGGTGTCAATGCCTCTGTCGCATATTGTCCTTTAAACGCTGCATGGTAATTGAGTGCTTTATCAGCAAGCTTAATAGGTTGATTGACATCAATGTTGGTTTTGATGATACCGGCACGCGCACTGCCTTCATTAAATAAGGCTTCAGGCGGACTGATGGCATTAAAGGCAGCCGTACCACGCTGATAGATCACATCACCTATCCATTGGGTTTTACCAATGATGGTCTCGTAACCAATACCCGCTTTATAGCCTGCGGTGCGACGGCGTTGCACTTCAACTTCGGTATCATCGATATAGTTGTTTTGCTGCTTGGCATAACCACCTGCTTTTAGGTAGGTTTTACTATGATTGTCACGGTGGACCAAGTGGCTGACTAACGCTTCCGTGTTATAAGACTCACCGCTATAAACATAATCTTGATTGGCACCGGCAACCGTCTGATCATAGTTATAGCCGCTGTGCGTGAGGGTCAGTTGGGTATTATCAATGGGCAATACATACCCAACGTTATAGCCCCAACTGCCATCATTCTTGTCATTACCGCCATCAAGATCATGATTATAAGAGAGGTACAACAAATCGTTATGCCAAGTCGGGTTGTCTAGTGACAAAGTAACGTTACCTTGATAGATACCCGTGCTCTCTTGTCCTGAGTCATCAACAGAGGCAGATAAGCGCCAGCGTTTGTCTTGCTGCCACTTGACTTGGATATCACTGTAACCCGGCGTGCTCATACGGCTACTTGGCGCAATAGAGAAATCCGCATCGGCCGTAGGGACACGCTTAAAGTTCTCAAGCGCTTGTTCGATATCACGAACGTTTAATAAGTCACCGGACTTCATCGGCATAGCAGGCGCAAAGTTGGCAGGTTTGCCCCCACTATTGAGGCGACTATCGACATAAATAGGACGACTGGCTTTAATGTCGACCGCCGTTATCTGATCAATACGACCCGGAATGAGGGTGAGGAATAGATTGCCAGATTTAAGGTTTTGGTTTTGTACCAAGACGCGAGTGGTCACGTAACCTTCTTCAATAATGCGGTTTTGAACGTTGGTGACTAGTCTGTTGATACCATTGACGGATAGACAGGTGCCAATCAAAGAGGTTTTGCCTATGGTATAAGGCGTGAGAGCGAAGGTGAACTTCTCGCTCAGCTCACCAGTTAGATAGATATGATTGATATCAAAACAGGGAAGAGAGGCTGGGTCAGTACCCTGAGAAGCAGAAGGTGTGATAGAGGCTGAAGGCGCAGGTTTAAAGACGTTGGTATCGATCGTGACATTGGGATTAATAAGCTGTTGCTGCTTTAAAGCTTCGCTACGCTGCTCTTGGTATTGCTCAGGCGTGATAGCCTGAGCGGCCATGCTCATCAAAATACTTGCCACACTAATCGATAAAAATCGGCAGACGTACCCTGCTCTATTCTGACCAAAAATACTTGTATACATAAGTCCACCATTTTTATAGTGGCAAAATTATGCTATTGATAGCAGCTCATTGCAAGCTTTTTTTGCATTGTCTATTAATATCAACTTCATTGTTTTTAATACACTTTTGAATGCTGATTTTGCGTTAAATGGATACTTCTTTATGAGAATAAGCTTATCTATATAAGGCTTATTCCTATATAGATTTATGCCACGGATAAGTATTTAAATTAAGCAGTTTAGATATCAGTTGCTATAAACTAGACTTTTGATTTATATTTTCTAGGCCTCCACAGCTTAATGTCAGACTTTGAAAGTCTCAAGTAATGTCTCGTTTTGCTACACACGCGTGCAAGCTGGATGTAGATAATATTAGTATGTTTGAACCATCGGTAAACACCATTCGCGATTAATAGTCAATCTACCTTGAAATATAGCCAAACAAGTCTTAAAACTCAACACTAACTAACAATGCTAAGGCTCCAATAATATATAGCTCTAATTACTGCCATTTTTCTTATTAACAGAAGGTTTGCACTGCTTGCTTATCGTATCGCGCTCTGTATCTAGCAAGTTTGCAGAATCAATCTGGCGTAAATAGCTTTTGTTGCTATCAAGCAATGCGTTCCAGATGTCACTCTTATACTCTTTGCTAAGTACCCGTAGTTGAGGCTCCATCGCTCCAGGCTTTTTTAAGGATAAAATTGAGATAGATCTAATAAAATCCATATAGATAAAATCTATAATATCTTGTTCAAACTCAGCCTTGCTACTTTTTTTAGATTGACTATAACTGTGGAACAACGTGTTCTCAGTATTCATGTTATTGATATCAAGTATAGGATTAAAGCAGCCTCCTATTATACGATAAGCATTTGTCCCTGATCCTTGGCTAATCATTGATATATTATTGATTGGCAGTCCTCTATGAGGCTGGGGTCTCACAGTCATATCGGCTAAAAAATCCTGTTGGTCACCGATTTTCAAAGCGTAGAGTGCTTGCAAGAAAACTTGTTATTCAAGCATTGTTAAAGAGTAGAGCATTTCGTAAAGGCCAACATAGGGAAAACTTCCAACCCTTATAAACACAGGCTTTTAGAATAATTGCAGACACAAAAAAACCTCAAACAACCTAATGTTTGAGGCGAAACTTGCTTAAACTCGAAAGCTTAAATTCGTTTTAAATATGGCGCAGCGGACGGGACTCGAACCCGCGACCCCCGGCGTGACAGGCTAGAACCACTAAACCATCTAAAATAATCTTAAAGTATACTAACCTGTAGTACTATATATATCAAGAGATTTAATCAATAAATAGCTATGACGTTTAGCGCAATTTAAGACATTTTATATGAGCTATATACCTTATTTTGGTCACTAAAAATGTGTAATTATTCAACATCTACAGTTAATAAATGTTGAATAATTACACTTAAATTTTTATGTTCATTATTTAGATTACCGTTTTTAAATTATTTATCTATTAAAACTATCTGGAAAATCAGCTTCTAAAGTTTAAGTAATGGTCTATCAAGTTCAGCCACCAAGCCACCCTTTATCTAATTATCTGATCGGTAATATTCGCGTTAGGATAAACAAATACAGTACCGCCAAGATAAAGCTCATCTCCAATTTCATAAGACTTTTCTTCAAAGGTAAGAGTATCTGTATCCGCATGCTAAGAAAAAGAAGTGACGGCTAGCACCAGTAAACAAGTATTTTGGTCGTCACCTCATTGTCTCTAGATATAGCAAGACAGTTATTAACAACTGCCAAATATCCAGAACCCATAGCCGTGAATCGGCCATCATATTTAGTGGGAAACCAAGTGGCAATTTGCAACGACTGCTTAACTTCTGTAACGACTGGTATGTCTGTATGAACAACTTGAAGACTCTCTAAGCTCTGAGTAGCGCGCCCTGAAAGTAATAGGAGGGCTAAGAGTGCGGTGAGTAAAAGGGGATGATCTGGCAATGGTGCTCCTAAACTTTTAAGACTGTATTCACATGCACGTATAAGCAAGATGTCGGATTGAACGCTTAACTGGTGCATGAATACACCTGTATCCTAATTGGATTACCTGAAATTAAGGCTTATTCACTTGCCCTAAAAACAATATCGCATTGGTTTTATTGTCTTTAATCACAAACATAAATGGATGATCGACTTTAAACTTGATGGTATTCATAGAGTAGCCGAGAGACATAGGCACAATTGAAATACTGGTACTTGCTGCTGCTTTAGTACCTTTTTCATCGACCTCAATCACTGCTTTATGAGCGATAGCGTCCACAGATAATGATAGATCTTGACTGAATAAACCAAAGTCCGCATCGCTGCCAAAAGCTTTTGTCATGCCCATGTTCGCTAATAAGCTATTCATTCCGTAGTTTTCTTCTAGCTTAAATTTCGGTAGATCGAGTATGATTTCCTGATTTACTAAATTACTATTCCACTGGCTAATCTGCTTGGCGCTTAGCGTACCTACTAACCTCTGCATAGCAATCTTATCTTTTGCTTTTGGTAATACCACTAACATAGACAGCTCATCACCTTTGTAAGGCAACTGTACCACTTGCACCTGCGCATCTTCTGTATAGGCATAAGGCGCTTGCTCATGCATCATATCGACATCAATGATAGACCCATCAAATTTATTGAAGGGGCGTTTTTCGCTAGGTGCAAAAGTATTTTTCCAATCCCCTTTAAAGTACACCGCATTGGTCAATACAGTGACTGTATCTGCATCGATACTACTTGCTGGCAGCACTTCAGGAATCATCTGCTGAGTATATTTAGCAATGGTTTTATTAATGGTCTGACGTGAAGGTTCAGGACTGTTTTTAAAATCAAGGTTGGTGACTTTACCACTGTAATAACGCTGTACAGTATCCAAGTAGTTTTGGTTGGGACGCAACCCTTGCTGTATCCATAAATCGTTGGCTGTAGCCAGTTGATAATTAGGGTTTGGTTTGTTGAACTGCTCATGTAGTGCCGCACTATTCGGATTTAGAACGTTCAGTGAGGGATAGTGAAAAGTCCTCTGTATTTGCGCTTTTGTTTCCCCTTCCGCTGCGGCATACAGCATTGCCATCGAAGTAGATAAGCTATACGGTGAGAAAAATACGTTTTTATCTGCTTGCTTATTCTGCCCATTTATCTGCTGATACATATCAATAGCAAATTGATTATTGGCAGTGACGACTTGCGCGATACCCTCTGGTGTTGAGATCAACGCCTTTACCTCAGTCAGAGGTACTTGGTTGCTAAGAGTTTGCGGACTAGGAGTAACCATGTCTGTGACAGTACTCACTGTGTTATTTCTTATAGTATTGTCGCAGCCACTAACAATCAATAACAGGCTGCTGATTGCCAATACACTCACTAACTGGCTATTTTGCATAGCTTACTCACTACTTATTCAAAATTAAGATGATGCTATTCTAGTATCATCTCTATACAATCGTTTAGACTAGTTTGGTAAGCGCACTATATTTCCAAGGCGAATTAGTAGCTTTAATAGCAGACAGCTTAATAGTAGATACCTGTATAGGAAACTAATTATCGAGCGTTAAAAATATAAGAAATCATTAACAAACTTAGCAAAGGTAAATGTCTCATGGCTACGATAACTGCAAAAATCTCATTGATACTTTATCTACCCAGCGCTTTATGGTTAGGTGGCTGCTCATCACAAAATACTAGTGCCACTATCACGCCAATTGAACCTGCACAAGCGATTGACAGTCAAATTAAGGACTCTAAAGCAACGTCTGCTTATGGCGACCTCAATGGCGTGGAATTAGTGAAGGACAACCGAGACCCTAAAGATATTCCAGAGGCGGTATTAATTGGTTCTGCTCAGGCTTTAGCTATTGATTCCAAGCATTATGCAATGGCATACGGTGTCAATCATACCGAAGCCATGCGTCAGATGTTAATCCAGCATGATAATGAAGAGCAGAATGAGGCACTACGAAAAGAATTTGGCGATAGGATAGAAAGCATGGGCTTTATTACTGAGCCTGAGTATGGTATTTTGGTGACGTTAACAGGGACTGGTAAGCCACCGCCTGATCGTATCGTATATCGTCCAGCCGATACCCTTAGTGAGCGTGAGACTGTCGCTCAAGCCTATAAAACGATGACACCAGAGGGTATTACACTGACTCAAGCTGAAGTTGATAAGGCAATGGAGCTCATCGAATCACCAACACGTTTTATCGTTAGGTTTGAGGTTAATCCAGCAGCCAAAAACCTAACCGAAGCTGAAAACCAGCTTATGTATGAACGCTCAAAAGAGCTGAATAAACGTATCACTATGATTACAGGTACAAGTTATCGTAGTGATGAGGGTGTATACGTGATTTATGTTCATAAGGATGATGCTAAGTCTGCTGGGCTCAACGAAGAGAAACTTAAAAAAATTGGCGAAGAAGTGATGAAAATGCCAGTTAGGATTGAGTGGGAAAATGGGTATGCCACGGAGTCTCTAGGCGGTGCATAATTTTCTATAAGTAGAAGACTTAATATTTATCTTACTCTCGTGTCAAAAAGATTTCTGATCTTATCGTTAGCGAACCTAACTAGAAGGATATACGCTACGTACACTAGTGTAGATTATTTTAATAAACTTGGAGTAAGTATCATTGTTCCTTAATTTTAAAGCACCTATGATCTTATCATTCCTGATAATGTCTTCTTGCTCTCAGTTTAATTCTGATTCAAAACAGGAGCAGATATTAGACGAAGAGCCTATGAATGGCAAAATTTTTGAGACAGCTTTATATAGCGGAAACCTTAACTTTAATGAAAATTGCATAATAGTAAGACCTAAAGGAGAAAAAGGTATTCAGTTAGCAATACTGGGAAATAAAGTTATATCTGACGTTACTAAAAATAGCTTAATGTACAAAGGCAAAAAATACACTGAAGGGGATTACATCCAAGTAAGTGGAGGAGGCGTTGTCAATGATATTTCTACATTTAAGAAAGAACATAATCTTGATGAATGTTTTGGTCTAGAAGTTTTTATACCAAATTGAGCTTTTCCCAAACTTTGTGTAACTGCTATTTGCTAACAGGGTATAAGCAGTTACACAAAGTTTGGGAAAGTCTCAATAACCTAGTCTCTACTCATCCTCTGTCCTTATACCCAAGTTTTTACAGCCCAATTGATACCCATTGTCACAAGCCTTAGAAAAGTACTTTTTCGCTATAACTGTATTTTGACGTACGCCTATGCCATTGAGGTACATCATACCAAGGTTATATTGAGATCTAGCATCTCCTTGATTGGCGGCTTTTAGATACCACTTACCGGCTTTAGCATAATCCTGAGGAGCACCTTCGCCATAGCTATAGATTGTTCCAAGTTGGTATTGGGCAGGAACATATTCTTGGTCAGCGGCTTTTGTATACCACTCGATAGCTTTAGGATAATCCTGACGTACCCCTTTACCCTCGTAGTAAGCGTTACCAATGTTGAATTGAGCCTCAACATCGCCTTGGTTAGCTAATTTCTGCCACGCCTCAACGACTTTGGCATCATTTTGACGCACACGTTCGCTCTTTCGATGCGGTACGCCATTAATGAATTTCCTTGGTCCAATTCCTTGGTTAACAGCTTTTATGCTCCACTCTTTATGTTTATCGTAGTCTTCACTTGTACCTGTGCCATCGTAATTGTAGTAAGCCCAAGCAAGTTCGTATTGGGCCTTAGCATAGCCTTGGTTAGCAGATTTCGTGAACCATTCAATAGCTTTAGAGTGATCCTCATCTACCCCTTCGCCATCGTCGTACATGATTGCAAGGTTATATTGAGCAAGATCATATCCTTGGTTGGCAGATTTTGTATACCACTCAATGGCTTTAGCGTTATCCTCGCGTGTACCTTCGCCCTCGTCATACATTACTGCAAGGCTATATTGAGCCTCAGCATCGCCTTGATTAGCTTGTACTGCAATGTCTTCAAATTCTTTTTCAATAGCTGATTTTACGGCTGAAACTACGTTTTGAGAACTACTTATTTGAGTAACAATGGCTTTATGACACCCTGTCAGCAGAATGCCAGTCAGTAAAAATGTTGCTAGCCTTTTTTTCATAGCTGTTCGTCCTGTTCGTTAATCCAGATAACACTACAATTTATCATTTACATGCCTATCGTGATGATCTCAAATATATTATTGGATAGTCTTATTAGGTATACCCTAAAAATGATAACAGCATTACCTTTTTATTCTATAGGGGCTACATCCTCAGTAGCATAACCATCGTAAAATTTTATACGTACTGGTGATTTCATAACTTCTTGACCGATTTTTTTAAGTTGTTCTGGTGTGAACCCTGCTTTTTTTGAATCATCCTCATGCACGTCTATAACAAATAGCCCTTCATCTTCCTTATAACCCATACCTACTAGCATTGGAATACGTTTACGTAATTCTTCAGATCGCGCTTCATAGTTGTCTTTTTGTTCTTGAGTGAGTGGCTTGGATTTAGAATTATCGATAAATTTAACTTTAATGGCAGTTGGCTTTTCGATAAGAGATACGGCATTGTCGATATCCGTCTGCGTAATCATAAAGCCTTCTGCCCTCATTTCTTTATCCGCTGCTGACAATATAATAGGTTTGTTCTCTAATTTGTCAGCATTACGGTATATGGTGCGATCAGGTGGCGCACCATCACCAAATAGGCTTACGATGAGCGCAAACTCTGGCTCATTAGTGAATCCAGCATCGTCCAACCTATCAGAAAATTCTTTTTTGATAGCATCAATCTGCTCTTGGGCATCATTCATGACAAGCATACGGCGCATTGCTTCAACATGGCTAACCTCATATGCTCGTGCATAATGCTTTGCATCTATGGCTAATGCTTGAGCTTTACTCATAGGGGCAACTTGGGTCTCTTTGCTGTCCTGAGCAACGGTAGAAATAGGAATAACTTCTATCGTTTTATCCTCCTTGGGAATTTTAGAGACAATATCAATACTGCTGTCTTCTGTCGATGTACAACCACTAAGCAAGCTACTAGTAATAAGTAGCGTAGCTAGTGTTTTATTCATTTTATGCTTTGTCATAGTAGATCTTCCCGAGGTATGTTAATACCATTCATTAACCAGATTTTTTCAGCTTTACAAGTCGCTAAAGGTGGGTTTTTCCAATCACTGGCAAATGAAGCCATATTTTTATAGTCAGCTTGTGAGCCACCTACTAAAACAGTATCACCAATTTCAAAAATAAATTCATTGATATCGGATATCGTAAAAGGGTCTTGAGTCCAGGTAATATGTGGGCTACTTACAACGAGTAAGAGGTCATCCATATATAAACAGCCATTCTTTGTGTTCAATACCCCATGAGCCGCAGCGGCATCACCCATATCCGAATCAACATCAAGGGCAGTCACATACACCGTTTGCTGCTTGCGCGTGGGTGCTTCGTTTTCAGTAGGTTTGTTGGCAGCACTCTCATCTTCCACTTTAATAGTTTGGGCATTATGATTAGTATTCGTCATTTCAATGACAGGATCGCAGGCTATAACGGATATCAACAATATCGGCACCATATACCATTTAAATTTTGGTTTCATTATTCGCTCTCTTAAGGCTTATTCACCTGACCCAAAAACAATATCGCATCGGTTTTATTGTCTTTAATCATAAACATAAACGGGTGATCGGCTTTAAACGCGACTGGTGGATGCATAGAACCAGATATGTCTACGGCAACGACGCCTGTCGCTGCTGCCGCCTCTGTTCCTATTTCATTAACATCGATCACTGCTTGATGATGAATATCGTCAATGGCGATGGGTGAGCTATCTGCAAACACGTTAAACTTAGCTTGATTCCCAAACGCGCTTGGCATGCCCATATCCGTCAGCACTGCCTTCATCGGGTAGCCTTCATCTATCTTAAACTTTGGTAGATTCAGAAGAATATCTTGCTGCTTTAGACGTTTAGTCCAATCGGTGATTTGTGTCGTCGATAAATTCTTGATGAGCGTCTGCATGGCTAACGGCTCCTTTGACTTTGGTAAAACCACTAGCATCGATAATTCAATTCCCTTATAAGGCAGCTCAACGACTTGTACTTGCTCATCTTCGCTATACCTAAATTCAGTATTCTGGAACATCATATCTACATCACTGCTTGTGCCATTGAAATAATGAAAAGGCATATCACCACTTACCCAGAAACGACTGCTCCAATCCGCTTTAAAATAAACCGCATTGGTCAATATCGCCGAGGTACTTGGCTGGGTACTCTCTTTTGATAGCAGTTCAGGAATCATCTGATTGGTATGTTTGGCTATCTTCTCATTAATCATTTGACGAGACGTTTCGGTGTTGTTTTTAAAATCAAGCGTATTGACCTGCCCACCATAGTAGCGTTTTACCGTATCGATATAGGCTTGGTTGGGAGTACGGCCCTGTTGCAGCCATAAGTCATTAATGGTGTTCAATTTATAGTTTGGGCTGGGTTTGTTAAATTGATTATAGAGGGCGGCACTGTTTGGATTCAGGATGGGTAAAGACGGATAGTAAAAGGTTTTTTGAATTTGCGCTTTGGTGTTCCCCTCCGCTGCGGCATAGAGCATGGCTATAGCACTGGTTAAACTATAAGGTGAGAAAAATACGTTAGCATCCACTTGCTTTGATTGACCATTTAGCTGTTGATACATGGTCACTGCGAATTGGTTGTTAGCGTTAACTACTGCGCTTATACCTTCAGACGTTGAAGCAGAGTCGTCTGCAGCAGTATGGTCATCTTTACTATCGGCTTTAGAGTCCGCTTGCCCTGTAGTCTTGTCTGGCAAGGCAGGTATATTGATGACTGGTTGGGCGGCTTTGGTGTTTACCAAGCTATTATTACAGCCAGTAATGACCAACAATAAGCCACTAAGAGCAAGACTACGGGCGATATGCTTGTTCGTCATAATTTTGATTGGGTTTTTGTTATTCATGGTTTTTTACACTTTTGATATTTGAATGATGCTTTGATTATATACAGGGAGGTAAACTTATTTAGTAAACATATGCTAACAAATTTTGAGATAATAGATGAATCAGCAATAAGCGTATGAGGCGTTGATGAAAAAAATTGTGTTGAAATGGCTGGTTATACTAGCGGTAATGGTTTCCGCAGTTTGGATATTTTTAGATATCGTAAGCGTGAAAGAGACCAAGTCATTTAGTAGCAGTGACGGTGATATTCTCAATAGCCATGCGGCCGATAAAATTTCCAGCTTTCTCACGATCTTTAGTAACCAAGGGAATGAAAAGGAAATATTCTATGAAAAACTTGATAAGCTGGGAAACGTTAATCATGAATTAGACGAAAATGTAGAAGCAGTAGAAGATAAGACCTCTGAAGACAAGTAAGGCTTTGGGAAGTAGTGTTTATTTGTGACGGTGTAAACGTACTTAATTAACTCACTCTATATTTTAATATTAACTCTGGTGACAGTAGAATGCTTAAATGGATTGTGCTTTATATTTTTCTTTGCTTACTCTTCAGATGGCTTATCTTCTCTGACATTACAAAGAGATTTGGCTCTTGGGGCTGGACTTCAGATCAAAACAAACTCTACCTGTCGATTATGTGGCTGTTCTCAACCTGTGTATTTCTGTACGGCATATTCAACAGTAGTTTCCGCAATGCTTTCTTACTAGAATATTTGTTTTAAACGCGTTCATCTTTTTATAATCAGCAAATTATCATTAACACTTCAAATCGGAGCAGGTCATGAAAGCGCTTAATTCATTAGCAATGTGGGAATCCATAAAAAAGACAGTCGGAACCGACAGTTGGGAGAGCTATTTCAATAGACATGGGGCGGACGGTACATTGCTAGATACTGATGACAATGTCAGCTTCATTAATCCAACTAATGATAAAGCCATCAAATTGTCTTATGATCCAAATAAGAACGATCTCATAGATTACTGGCTTAACAGTTTTGGTGATGAAGAGTCAGGCAGTGTTGAGGTACTGAATATTTACTATAGGCATCAACATGAGTCTCTACCGCTTATTGAGCATCTAATAACGGACTGGCTTAATGAGGGTTAACACACTTAAATAAACAGGGTGCAATACGCTTTATTGTCTTTATCAAATTCTTTGCCAAGTAGCTTAACAGGTTTCAATGTCTTTCCGCCGTCGCTTGAGACCATAACCATCAATTCTTGATCTTCAAAAGTATTTAATTCCTCAATAATTTGAGCGATACTTTTTTCTTTAGCGCCCCATTCATGTTGGTTATTCATAGCTATTATCCTCTTTCCAATTATTTAGAGTAGTTTGATCACATAATATAAATTTGACAGTCTTAAAGGCTAAAAAACCGTATGAAGGAAATTTTACTTTTTATCTTTATATTAATTTTGCATCTTTATTTTGAGAAAAATCATCCTAATGGACTTGGACAGTATTCTCTATATTTAATACTTGGAATGTTGATTGTAATTACTCTTCGTGCTTTACGGTATTCTGCTTAATTATTAAGAATAATTGTGATGTGAATCAAAAATAAACAGAGACTGATTTATGAGCGATGTAATAGAGTGGGAAGCCAGAACAAAAACAATCAAGCAACTCATCAAAGAATTGCAAAGCTTTGAAAATCAAGAGTTAGTCGTTATGGTCACTAATGATGAAGGCAAAACTTTTAACTCGGTAAAACTTGTCAGTAAGGGCTTTGATGACAATAAGCCTCATAAAAGCGAGAAGGTTTATTGTGCTTTACATATATAGTTGAATGCCTTTTTTAAAATCAACCCAAAATCTTATGTAATGACCTACAACCATTGCCCAAACCATAATCTAATCTTTCCCCAAAATGATGTTTGAGGGTGGCTGTCTTGTTTGGATGCACTATGCGTACTGGCTGACTCAGTGCTATTGCTCAACTCATTTTTATTAGCATCGCTAGGGAACGCAGCGTTTAGCTTATTGCAGGTAGGATATTTGGCTTGTAACTGCTGTAAATAATATTCCTGATCTTTGTATATAAATCCGTCTAATATTCCTATAGCATCGTGGCTATTATGGCGACAACTGCCGTTCTCTCGATTCCAAGCCAGAAATGGCACTAATGGTTTACCAACTATTAATTCATTATTTTCACAGCTCAGTGTCGCTAGTGATGTCACCGTATAGTTTGCTGGCTCATTACCGCTGGCCGCATATGCTAAGCCAATAACTAGGTCATTTGGCTTGATACTTTTTAGCTCAAAATCACTTTGCCAATATTCAGGGGTCTTGTAGAAAAACCACATTTTAAGCGTGCGAAAGACAAAGCGTGGATTGCTAAATTGCAAGTCGAAGCCTTTTTGCTGATTATCCATTAATGTAGGCTGCGATGATTGCAGACGAGCAATAAATACATCATTTGTTGAATGCGGCATACAAGCCCATACGGTTTGCATGGACAAAAATAGTATGATCGAAATAGGTAAGGGATATAAAAAATGCATTTCGTGTTTTTCCTTATCTCTAGCATTCCATTTTTAGGCCACAAACCATACCTTATTTAATTGGCACTTAGAGTGAGGTTTAATACGCTTGTCATTAAGCGTGCCACTAAAACCACCAAAACGATAATCTTGACCAATCTTATATTGGTCATAGGCGCTGATTTGATGAAAAAGAATGCCAGCATTGATGCTGGTCGTGTTTTCTGGAAATACTAAAGCACTTTTAATTACCGCCTCGTTTTTATAGTTGTCATGTTTAATGATTAAACAGCCGTTTTCGACCAATAAAGTGCCATCAGCGACTGTAATACCGCCATCTACTGAGCTTTCATAAAGCGGAGGGCTATATTCTAAAATCTCTACTTTCTCCTCAATAGCTTTAGTCAGTACTTTTTCTTTTCCCTCAGATGATTTATCTACAGGCTCATTTTTAGCGGCACAGCCTGAAAACAATAAAACCATCACAACGGCCAAACAACTTAAGGTATTCAATTGAAAACGCGGCATGTTCAATCACTCCAAATTAGATATTGCTAAGGCTTATTCACCTGACCTAAAAACAGTATTGCATCGGTCTTATTATCTTTAATCATAAACATAAATGGATGATCGGCTTTAAATTCCACAGGATAAGACATACCAACGTACATACCTACAGCACCGGCGGCGGCTGCCGCCTCGGTTCCTTTTTCATCGACGGTGACCACCGCTTGATGATAAACCTCATCGAGCTTTATCGGTGTACCATCAGCATATAAGTTAAATTCAGCCCCATTATTAAACGCTTTTGGCATACCCATATCAGCGAGCAACGTTTTCATCTGATAACGCGCATCTAATTTAAACTTTGGCAGTTGAAGGTCCACCTCTTGTCTTACTAAGCCTGAACGCCATTGCTTAATCTTAGTTGCACTTAAACTCTTAGTTAATTGCTGCATAGCAAGTTTATGATTGAATTTGGGTAATACTACGAGCATAGATAGGTCATCGCCTTTGTAAGGCAATTGCACGACCTGTATATGTTTGTCCTCATAATAACTAAAATAAGACTGTTGCTGCATCATCTGGACGGTAGAGGCTCTGCCGATAGCATTATAAAAAGGCTGGGCACTGGTTCTTTCAGCTGTAAAAGGCAGGGTCCAATCGCCCTTGAAATAGACGGCGTTGGTTAGTACCACGGCAGTATCAGATTTAATACTGCCCTTAGGTAGTAATTCAGGAATCATTTGCTTGGTTTTCTCAACAATTTTTTTATTAATGGTCTGACGTGCAGAATCAGGACTGCCTTCAAAATCAAGAGCGGTCACTTGGCCGCTGTAATAACGTTGCACGGTGTCTATGTAAGATTTAGTGGGTGTTAACCCTTGTTGCATCCATAAGTCATTGACCGTGGCAAGCTTGTAGTCGGGATTGGGTTTATTAAATTGATTATAGAGTGCTGCACTATTAGGGTTGAGGATAGCTGGTGCTGGATAATGAAACGTCTTTTGGATTTGCGCTTTCGTTTCCCCTTCGGCTGCGGCATAGACCATTGCCATAGCAGTAGACAAGCTATACGGTGAGAAAAATACATTTTTATCTGCTTGGTCAGGTTGCCCATTTATCTGCTGATACATATCAATGGCAAACTGGTTATTGGCAGTGACGACTTCAGCTATACCCTCTGATGTCGAGATCAAAGCCTTTACCTCAGTCGGAGGCGCTTGATGGTTAATGGTTGGCTGATTAGGAGTAACCATGCCTGTAACAGCACCCGTTCTATTATTTTTTATGGCGTTGTCACAGCCACTAACACCCAACACTAAGCTGGTAATAGCTAAGGCACTGATAACACGATTATGGGCTGCATATCTAAAATAGCGAAGTGGGTCATTTTGCATATCAGGCTCAACAATAAATTATAATTATAAGAATATCCAAGGCTCAGTAGTGACTGTAATAGCCACACTTTCAGCTGCTGTATAGGGAGCCGCACATATATATTTGGCGGTTTTAGAATAACTGATTTACTCTGTATTCATCATCCCAGTTGTTTTGTATTAACGTTTTTAGCTCCTTTTTACTTTGTAATTTGCTGAAATCTTCCCCGTACCACTCTATTAGAGCGTCCTTTGTTATCTTGTATTCTTGATGATCAAAATTAAACGTTATCCATTCTACATTCTGAATCAACGCAAATAAGTAAGTGGCGTTGTATACCACTGTCTTTTTATGACTCTTTTCTGACTCTGACCCATCATAATTTAAGATAATCCCATAGGGTGTCTCTTTCGTTTTGAGCTCGAGGCCCTTGAAGTTATCTGATTGCATAGAGTGGTTGACAATATTTATGACTGCACTATTATCACCAACATAGGCATTCTTGTATTGAAACACATCTTCTTCATTGGTCTTCGTATTACATCCACTAGCGACTGAAATCACCAACAGTGAACACGATAATAATTTAAGCCTTTTTTTCATAATGTCTCATCAACAGTCAGTTAAGTCTTAGTGCCGTCATTCGCTCTTTTAAGGTTTGTTCACTTGCCCTAAAAACAATATCGCATCGGTTTTATTGTCTTTAATTATAAACATAAACGGATGATCGGCTGTAAACTCAACTGGCTGATCTATAGGAGCAGAAGCTTCCGTTGCTACAATGGCTGTTGCTGCTGCCGCCTCTGTCCCTTTCTCATCGACGATGACCACTGCCTGATGATAAACATCATCAACTTTTATCGCTAGCGGCTCATCAAATAGTTTGAATTTAGCTTTGCTTTGAAAGGCGCTTGGCATACCCATATCTGAAAGCAAACCTTTCATATCATAACGCTCTGCAAGCTTAAACTTTGGTAAGGAAAGATTCACTTCTTGAGCGACTAAATCTTTATTCCACTTTTTAATCTTATCAGCGCTCAAATCACGCACCAGCTGCTGCATTGCAGCTTTGCCTTTTGATTTGGGTAATACCACTAACATGGATAAGTCATCGCCCTTGTAAGGCAATTGCACAACCTGCACTTGCTTGTCCTCGATATAACCGAAATCAGTCTGCATATTCATCATTTTGACATCAGAGGGTTCGCCTGTGAGGGGATAAAAAGGCTGCTCAGAGGTGCTATTTGCCTCAAAAGGCATTTTCCAGTCGCCCTTAAAGTAAACCGCGTTGGTTAATACTGCGACAACGCTAGATGGAATGCTTCCCTTTGGTAGTAACTCAGGAATCATCTGATTGGTATGCTGAGCAATTTTTTTATTAATAATGAGCCGCGAAGGCTCAGGACTGCCGTTAAAATCAAGATTGGTCACTTGACCACCATAATAGCGTTGAACGGTGTCGACGTAGGACTTGTTAGGCGTTAGCCCTTGTTGCATCCATAAATCATTGACTGTGGCGAGCTTATAATCAGGATTGGGTTTATTAAATTGATTATAGAGCGCGGCGCTATTAGGGTTTAGAGTATCCATCGACGGATAATAAAAGGTCTTTTGAATTTGCGCTTTCGTTTCCCCTTCCGCTGCGGCATACAGCATGGCCATCGCCGTAGACAAACTATAGGGTGAGAAAAACACGTTGTCATCTGCTTGATCAGGTTGACCGTTGATCTGTTGGTACATATCAACAGCGAACTGGTTGTTAGCAGTCGTGACTTTTTCGATGCCGTCTGGTGTTGAAGCGGAATCGTCAGCGGCAATAAAGCCGTCTTTGCTAACAGCCTTATAATCAGAGTTGTTTTTATTATTCTCTGGTAAGGAGGATTGGTCTGAGTTTGATGGGCTATTGACTACGCTGTCAGTAGATTTAGACTCTTTGATAGTGCTATCACAGCCACTGACAATCAATAGCAGGCTGCTGATCGCAAATGCACTTATGATACGGTTACCACGTGCTTTTTTAAGATAACAATACTGGTTATTCTTCATATCTGCTTCACTAATAATGTAGAGTTAAGATGATGCCATTCTAGTATCTTCTCTATACAATCGTTTAGTGTAGTTTGGTAAGCGTGCTGTACTGAACTTAAGAATGCCTAAAAGTGATTAGCGGAGAGATACATTACTGATTTTGCACGATTTCTAATAAACTTGTAGTGGTATTAGTCAATCGTAAAAGTGAGAGAAATATGGTTTTTAATAAGAATGTTCTAATAGGATTGATGAGCATGCTTTTAATATCTTGCTCATATTTTGAGAAGGATAAAGGCAAAATTATCATAAATAACGAAAGCGCTTATCTCATATCTGACGTACGCGTCAAATATACCAGCTCCAAGAGAGTGGACTTAATCGGAGATTTGCCGCCCAACTCCTCCTATCGCTACGCTATCCAATATACAAGCTATGAAGATTCAATATCTATCGACTATACTGATCAGGATAAGAAGACCTATTCTAGAGATGCAATGCCCTATGCCGCTTCATACGATAAAGAACGATATACATTTACTATAAGATAAAAATGGTCTATCCAGCAAGATGAGATAGCTTTAACAAGACTAGTAATGGATGTTAGGCATTGAGTTAAAAAGCGCTTAATCGGCTTAATAGGGATACGGTAGAGTACACTGATGTTATCTCAATAACCTAAAACCCATCATCTTTAAAAACTAAATTCCTTATTTAGAGAGTTTCTGAAGATAATCACAACTCGCTTGGTAATCGTTATCGCAAGATACTTCTAACCACTCTTTTGCCATGGCTTTGTCTTTATTAACACCTAAGCCCTTATAATACATCAGTGCTATAAGATACTGAGCGCGTTCACTACCTTTGCTCCATGACCCATCAACCGTATTACGATATCTATTTCTGGCCGCTTGTTCATACCACCTAAAAGCTTGAGTATAATCCTGAGTGACGCCAATCCCGTTATAATACATATCACCCAACTGATATTGTGTCAGTAAATGCCCTTTACTCATCTCTCCACGACCCAAGAAGTAACTATTACTCGCCGCTTTTTTGAACCAGCTTAAGGCTGCATCATAGTCTTGTACAACATCTATTCCCTCAAAGTACATTTTCCCTAGACGGTATTCGGCATGTGTCTTTCCAAGACCGGTATAACTCTCCCGACTAGCCGCTATCTCAAACCATTCTTTTGCTTTCATCTTATTCTGAATAACCCCTAAGCCGCGATCATACATCACTCCCAAGTTATACTCAGCATTAGTATTGCCTTGAGCAACAAGATTTTCAAAAATATCAAAGGCCTTTTCATAATCTTGGGCGACACCTAAACCGCCATAATACATAAGCCCTAAGCTATATTCAGCATACATTTTTGTGTATTTAGCCTCCATCTTTTTATTATCAGCGGCCTTCTGATAATAGGTAAAAGCCTGACTGTAGCTTTGAGGCGTACCTGCACCATGATAGTACATCTCTGCAAGTTGATACTGAGCCTGCATGTCATCAGTATCGGCTAATTTTTTATATAATTTAAAAGCCTTGGTGTAATCCTGAGGTACGCCATACTTACCCGCATAATAGATATAGGCAAGATTGGCTATTGCAGAGGTATGCCCGTTATCAGCAGCTATCTGATACCATTTGATCTTGTTTACAGGATCATAAGCTTGGACACCTAGCATGAATTGAGCAGGAGCATATCCTCGAATGGCAAACCATTCATACGGTTTCCTACTATCTTCGGGCAAGTCTAAATTCTCTAAATATAGCTTGGCAAGCTGTTGCTGAGTGTAATTGTCTTCTAGCTGTTCAGTTGACTCTTCTGTTATATAATCAGCTGCTATAGCGGATACAGACAGCCCGAAAGATAACCCTGAAATCATAAATGGATAAATGAACATGCTATTCAGTAATTTCATAGTTTTGCTTATTAGGTCGTTGAATTTAATATTGGTAAGATATATAGGTATAGAAATATTTTTAATCGAAAAAAGTGCCTATCAGTGCAACATAGGGCGTTAAGCATTTTTTATCGCCCTGTTTTTCAAACTCAGCACCTCCTGGCGTATTAGGGTGATAAGGCCAGTAGGCGCCATTCGTCTTTATATAATCGCCCATTTTAAAAACCCGACCATTGAGATTTAATGTTTTAGTGGCTTCATCCCATTTCACGATACTTTTTGGAAATTCGGGGAACATCGCGGTAGTAAATTTACGATTACTACCTATTAGATAAAGACAGTTATTACTCCATACAAAGTTGCCTCTCACGATTGATACGGCTTGAGAATGATGAACAGGGTCAACATAATAAGTAAAAATGCTTGTTTTTAGCTCAGGCTCTACGAGTTCTGGAATAGGTTTTATCGCTGCCATTGGTTCAGGTGGGGTTGCTACAGGGGTTGTCGTACAACCGACTATCACTAGGCCTGTTAAAATAAAAAATGCTTTTCTCATCTGTGCGCTCCAGTTTAGGCAGAAAGCTCGTATTTTGAATGTAAGCAGGGAAAACAGCTTCTGCACCTATTTTTTAGTAGGTATCCAATTTCCTTTTAATCTCTTCAGAGACTTCCATTATATCGGCATCGATAGCCATGCCTATTTTGGTCAGACAAGCGGCATCTCCTTGAGTCGCAAACTCAAGATTTGTCGTTGGTATTGTTATGCCGCCAGTAAATATTTTCTCACCCAATTTAATTTTGATACCTTTAAGTACAATAGTTTTTTGCTCTTCTAAATAAGTAACACTATGCGGAGGAAATAAGGGCGTCATATATTTATCTTTGGCGACTTGCAACATAAGACAATTATCTTTAATAACGAATTTGCCACTTACGATACCTGGCATTTGACCGCCCGTAGATAGATAACTAAATATGTCGGACAGGGATTTATTAGAGTCTCGTTTTGGAGAATCTGAGGGACTTTCATTGATAATGGCAGTTCTTTCTTCTATTGGTGTTACTTGGTAGGGTTTTAAGGTAGTACAGCCAAATAAAACGGGCAGTATGAAAATTCCAAGAGCGATTAATGATAAGCCATTTTTTAATTTAAAATTATTCATCAATTTGTCTCATTACTTGGTTTTATATTAAATGCTAAGCTCAGTGACATACTCTAAGAGTAAATAAGTACATCTGACATTCTAGCGCCATAAATACTGAACTACGATAAGCTTTTTCTAGCCGCCTGACCACGCGGTAAACCCGATAACATCATCATCTCTTTGACATCACAGCGACTTGAGGCTTGATTAGCAAAGCCTTCTTTGGCATATCGTTCCCGATCTGACGGCCTAAGTTTATAGCCACCGCTTTCTATGATGTCGCCCACCTCATAAACGACATTAAAATATTTGAGCGTTTTATTTTTGTCATCCCAGCTTGCTTGACCATTCGGTAGAACAGGAATGGTTTTATACGGCCCATAATAGAGATAGACACAGCCCTCCTCATAGGCGAGTCGTACGTTTACTTCATTCACAACATCACTTTTATCAAGATCAGAGAACTCAAAGGGATAGGTATAAAATAAACTCTCATTACCTGATGTACGGTAATGTAATAGCGGCTCTAAGTGTTGCTCTACCTTAATGGTTTGACTCGAATCAGGCTGTGGTGCTGATAGGCTTTGGCAAGCAGCCAGTAGCATTGCTAAGGGTATCAGCATCATTTTTATGGTCATCATTTTTGCATCCTCAAGCTATAGTTTATTCACTTGCCCTAAGAACAATATGGCATCGGTTTTATTGTCTTTAATCATAAACATAAAGGGACGATTGGCATTAAACTCAACGTCATAATTAGCTGAGACGACTACTGGCACTATACTTGTAGCAGCTGCCGCCACTGTACCTTTTTCATCAACCTCAACCACCGCTTTATGAATAATAGAATCTACCGCTAATGACTGCTCGTCATTGAATAAGCTAAAGTCAGCGCGACTATCAAAAGCGATTGGCATTCCCATTTCAGCCAGTAGCCCATCCATTTTATAATCTTGTTCCATTTTAAACTTAGGCAGCTGCAAATCGACTGCTTTTATTTTCATATTGTGAGTCCACTGACCAATTTGATCGGCACTTAAATTCTTAACCAATGCCTGCATAGCAGCGGCTTCTTTTGATTTTGGCAAGACGATCAGCATCGACAGGTCATCGCTTTTATAAGGCAGCTCTACCACTTGTACTTGCTCATCTTCCGTGTAATTAGAGTTTTCTATGCTATACATAAAATTCGTATCGGTGATTGTGCCATTGAGGTTATAAAAGGGTTGAGTACTACCTCGTAGACCTAGAGGTTGTGCCCATTCGCTTTTAAAATAAACGGCATTGGTTAGTACAGCAGCGGTAGATGACTTGATACTCCCTTCTGGCAGTAGTTCAGGAATCATCTGCTTGGTATGATTAGAAATAGTCTCATTGATAGTCTTACGTGATGGCTCGGGACGGCTCGCAAAATCAAGATTGGTGACTTGACCGCCATAATAGCGTTTTACGGTATCCAAATAACTTTGATTGGGACTCAAGCCTTGACGCATCCATAAGTCATTAACCGTGCTTAAATCATAATTTGGATTGGGTTTATTAAATTGATTGTATAGTGCGGCACTATTGGGATTAAGGATAGCTGGTACTGGATAGTGAAAGGTCTTTTGGATTTGCTGCTTTGTTTCACCCTCTGCTGCAGCATAAAGCATGGCCATCGCCGTAGACAAGCTATAGGGCGAGAAAAACACGTTGTTCTCTGCTTGTTTAGCTTGCTTATTTATTTGCTGATATAGCTCAATGGCGAATTGATTATTGGCATCGACGACTTTTCTGACGCCTTCAGGCGTTGAAGCAGAGTCGTCAGCAGCGATATAGTTCTTATCAGTCTTTGGGTTTGAAGGGTTCTCAGTCTTGCTGACTATAGGTTTTTCAGCTGCTTGTTTTATTGGTTGATTATCAACCAAGCTATTATTACAACCAGCAATTGCCAGTAAACTGCCTAAAGCAAGCGTACCGACGCTGAATTTAATTGCAGGCTTTTTATAGACGTATTGGTTACGATTTTTCACGGCGTTGTACCCTTTTATAATTCGAATGATATCCTGATTATATACAAGGGTTTGGCGTGATTTAGTAAACATATGCTAATAAATTGATGGCTCAGGTTGGATTAAACTCGCACATAGCAATAGCTGTTGCTTTGAACATGGGGGTTTAAGTGCAGGCTTATAAAACCAAACCATGGTGAAAAAATAGGCTTTACTAATAGCCTAGTTGGTTTTCTTGCTACACTCTTATAAAACCCTGTTACTAACAAATATTCCAAACAGTGGATAGACCTTATGAAAGATATTGAGTTAATAAAACATTTATTTATTAGGACATATGGTAGCCAGCTGGAAGGTCATATTCATGATTATCATCAAATTCTCATGCCATTAATGGGTGACATTAGAATGATAATTGGTGATCAGGCTATTAAAGTTTCTTATGGAGAGGCTTTAGTTATTAGAAAAGGTGTTTATCATCAATTTCAGGCAAGAGAAGACTTTCGTTTTTTAGTAGCAAATATAGAGGACATCGAATTTTTACAACTGCCACTGAGTGAGATCCATTTTGCAATGGACGAAAAAACGTTGTTATATATCTCTTTCGTTGAAAAGCAATTGATCTCTGCTCACAATCAAAATATAGAATGGATGATGTTTGAGTTATTACAAGAGCTTCTTGGAACCATTAAAATGAGTAAGCGATTGGATACTCGTTTAACTGCGGTCCTTCATACCTTAAAAAGTAATATTGCCACCAATCATACGGTGAAATCACTTGCTGAGATCGCTTGTCTTAGCGAAAGTCAGTTCAAAGTCTTATTTAAGGAACATCTTGGCTGTACGCCTAACGTCTATATTACCAACCTTCGTATGCAAGCTGCTCTTGGTCTTATTCTAAATACGGACATACCGATTACGATTGTGGCTGAGAAGTGCGGTTACGATAACGTGTCTGCCTTTATACGTCGTTTTTCTAGCTTTTACCATCAGACCCCGCATAAACTTCGCTGTAATAATCAGAATATGAAGCAGCCAACAATCAGCTAATCAGCACATATTTCAATCTATTCCGACAAACCTTTGAGCATCAATTTCATTACCATAGCCAGATGATATAAATGTACGCTAGGTAAGGAAGTGCCATTGAATATTCACACCCAGTCAAAGCAGGATATTGTAAATCTTGCTGCACCTATAGGCTTTTTGGCAATATGGAGTGGCGGTGCTATCTTTGCAAAAGTTGGTTTGCAATATACTGACTCTTGGAGCTTTTTATTTTTAAGATCAGCAATCGCTTTGTCACTGCTAATAGCCATCTATCTAAAATCTACTCATAAAAAAAGAGCTATTACTGAGCTGAAGAAAGACCATCTCACAGGCATTATATTTTCAGGTCTATTGCTACAAGTATTCTATTTAACGTTTTACTTCTCCGCTATTAATACGGGACTATCCCTTGGCATCATTATACTGGTGCTTGGTATACAGCCAATTATAACGTCGCTACTAAGTGCAAACACGATTAGCGTTAAAAACGTCATACTATTAGCGATTTGTTTTTCAGGCTTGGTGCTATCTACATTAGGCTATCATAGCGTTGATAAAATCAATGTATCAGGTATCGTACTATCCGTACTTGCATTACTCTCTATCACGTTTGGTACTATCGCTCAAGCTAAGGTGAAAGCGCCGCCGATTTTAACCCTATTGATTCAGACTATATTTTCATTTTTGATATTCTCAATTGTGATTATTTATCAAGGATTATCTTTTGAGATTAATTCTTACTCTTTACTATCTTTGGTATGGATGGGCGCAGTGGTTTCCGTAGGGGCTTATTTACTATTGATGCTTATGCTCAAATATAGCTCGGCAGATAAAGTAAGCACGTTATTCTTTTTATTGCCTTTACTGACAATGATCTTGGAGAGTCTGGTCTTTGACACTACTTTGAGCACATTAACTATTTTTGGTGTCATATTGGTTTGTACAAGTTTGTTCATTTATCAGACTCAAAAGCCCACTGAAAATAGCAAATTATAGTTTAATCTGATCAGGTATTGCAGCCTGACTCAAGCAAATCAGCCTTTGATAAAGTCGCGGTGGAGATTTGGTGTTGCTTTAGATATTTGGTTTAAAAAAGTAAAAGATATTTCCATATCAACAGCAAATCCATCATATTTTAAACGTGATTTAGTACTCATCGGCATTAAATAAGTCAGATTAACGCTTTTAATCGTTTTTGATTTTATTATGATTGTTAACAGTGAATCGAGTCTTACCGATAAGCATTGAAAAGTCTTTTTGACTCAAATAATTTATTGGCGACTCGTCTTCATTGCCAAATATTTCGTTCCAAACAGCGCTACTATATTCGCTTTTAGTGTGTGATAGCTCTCTAATTTCTGAATACATGAGACCGGGTTTTGAAAGTGAAAGAATAGAAATCGCCCTAATATAATCCATATATATAAAGTCTATTACGTCTTGGTCAAACTTATCTTGAATTCTTTTTTTTACTCTTTTTACCTGTTCATCAGTTTTATTCTTTGTATCATGGCCTTGAGATGTTGTATAACTTAGAATCACAGTATTCTCATTAGAAATGTCATTTAGATCAAATATAGGAGAAAAACAGCCCCCGATGATTTCATATGATCCGTCTTTAAATATGACAGAAATATTATGAATAGGTATCTCAACTATGTCCCCGAAATAGTTATGTACGTTTTTGAGGTAAGTACCCTTATCGCTACTAATATAGGCTTCCATCAGTACTTGATGAAGCCTTCTGGCTAAAGGATGGAATTCTACGGTTGAGTTGCTATTTAAACTAATCGTTTTGGCATATAGTTTCATAGTATTAATCCTTGAGTTGGTTTTATCCTCTTTCCTATCATAATGAATACATAGTGACAAAATATTTGTATTGTCCTCACATTCCACTGCTTTATAGGTATAACAGAGTTTGCCCTATTTTGAATTCTTGTAACTTCAGTCTGACTAGCGAGTGAGAGCTCTACTCGGATCTGCCTTCGATTTTGGCAAAAATTCTCTTCTTGCTCATTATCCATATTTATTCTCTGTGAAATAGGTATATCTTTTAAAGCGTCGTTCCAATTATTCTGATCTTTTTCGGCAGCTTGTGCATAGTTGTAGTAGCTCAGTCGAATATCTTTTTTATAGACTAGTTTACGAATAACTTGAAGGTAGTTATAGAGGTCTACTGCGCAGTTGAATATAATAAAATTTTTATTATATTGAGAATGAGTAAGTGTATGATATATAAATTGATGGATAGGTTTTTTATCATCACTCTCTAAGTAAAGGCTACGAAATTTTTCCGTCATTCGCATCATGATTTTTCTATCATCATCATACCTGTCCTTAATAGGTAATAAACCTCCTTTATTATTGATATCAAATAACCTAGGGTTACCTTTCCTAGTTTGAAACTCTGAAGCGTCTCTTAGTCGCTTTGCATTATGATGCCATGTTTCAAAAGTTTCTTGACTGACATCATAGATATGCATGAGGTTCTCATAATCACCTTTCTGAGTATAAGCTTCAAGAACTTGATGTACTTCATCGAAAGAATATTTCTTAACTTTTACAATTTTTTTATCAAAATCATCATTAAGTATTTTACTGTGCATAGGTTTCGGAAAATAAGGCAGTTTAAGCTTATCAATGAGATATTCATTTATGCTTAAATGCATATTTTCAGTTTCAAATTTTTGTCTTCTCGGTATTTTTAGTATCTGAGTGTGCTTCATAGCTATCTTAAAATTGGTCTGCCATAATAATAATCCCACCTGAATGTCCGTAAAATGTACATATGATGAAAATGTTGTACTAGGGGTAGCGTGCCCTGCTATTCCTGCCAAAGCATATATTTTCTTGTATGCAAGATTGGTTTCAAAATGATTGACGATGCTAGCAGCTTGAGCTGATTCATAGGGTAGCAAGCTTTTTAAAAACGTTGCACTTGGATGGCCATTAAATTGATAGTCTTTATCGTATAAAAATGACATCAACTGAAAATTAGTTAGACAACTATGGCGTAGGTGGTGTGTAGTAAGATAGCTTAAGCCAGTAACCTCTTTTATAAGATGAGTAAGCATTTTTGATATTGTTTGAGCGTTGTAAGACATGCCATCTTGGCTGGCTATAAGCGTTTGACCTTTATCGCCTGAACGTTTGATGTAAACACGCTTAATTAACTTAATATCAGATTCTGTTAATAGTTGTGCAAGTAATACACGACGTAAAGCAGAGAGGCTTTTATTGTTTCCAAACTTATTATTTCTAATCTCTAGATAGTTCTGAGTTTCGGCTACATCACGCAATCTTATTTTAACTATTTCACCAATTCTCAGCCCGCACCGATGTCCTAATATTAACGCTAAGCTCAAAGCCTGCTTTTCATCTACATTTGTAGTAAGGCTATTAATCTTATCAAGTATAGCTTGGAACATCTGCTCCGATATATAACCAACTTTATGATGGGGTTTATCGCTTGTAATCAATGGAGCCATAGGTTTTGTATGGTAGTGTTTAACCATGTATTGGTGTATTTCATTAATTAATGTAGCGACTGAATTCTTTGCTTTCGTGGTCTTACTAAGTTCAATCATCTCACTGTATAGCGTTATAAAATCTTCTTCCTGATAATTTTCTAGATTTG